>CAYYUQ010000051.1:0-24624 GCA_964474945.1 uncultured Halopseudomonas sp.
CCTACCTGATGGCAGGCCGTTAAGAGCCCGAACACAAAAAACCTGACAGTCCCGCTGGAACCGCCTGTTGAGCGTCAATCTGACCGGTGCCTTTCTGGTCTCCAGGCAATGCATCGTTCTGCTGCGTGACAGTGGTGGAGCCATCGTCAATATCGCCTCGACCCGGGCGCTGCAATCTGAAGTGAACACAGAAGCGTATGCCGCGAGTAAGGGTGGGCTGGTGGCGCTTACCCATGCCATGGCGGTCAGTCTGGGGCCCGACGTGCGTGTCAATGCAGTGAGTCCCGGCTGGATCGATACCCGCATGCAGTCGCTGCAACACAGTGATCCGCTGCGCAGGGTTGATCATCAGCAACATGCGGTAGGGCGGGTTGGACAGCCGGAAGATATTGGCGAGCTGGTGGCTTTTCTACTGAGTCCCGCGGCGGGCTTCATTACCGGACAGAATCTGGCGGCGGATGGGGGGATGAGCCGACAGATGATCTACCGCGAGTAGCAACGCCCCGAATCCGAGGCGCCGCCCGCCGTCCTCGCTCAGGCGAGGACGGTATTACCTACTTCTCAACAAACGCGCGCTCGATGGCGTAGTGCGCCTGGACGCCCTGACGGGACTCCTCGAAACCCCAGCCGTCAAGGATGGCAGTCAAATCCTTGAGCATGGCCGGGCTGCCGCAGAGCATGAAGCGGTCATCTTCCAGATTCGGCTTGGGTAAGCCAATGTCCTCGAACAGTTTGCCGCTGGTCATCAGGTCTGACAGGCGACCCTCATTGCGATAGGGTTCGCGGGTTACGGTCGGGTAGTAGATCAACTGGTCGCGAACCTGCTCGCCGAAATACTCGTGGTTCGGCAGCTCTTCATTGATCAGTTGCTGGTAGGCCAGCTCACGCACCCAGCGACAGCCATGGGTAAGGATGACCTTGTCAAAGCGCTCATAAGTTTCCGGATCCTGAATAATGCTGATGAAAGGCGCCAGGCCCGTACCGGTACTGAGCAGATACAGGTTGCGACCCGACAGCACATTATCCAATACCAGGGTGCCGGTAGGTTTGCTGCTGACAATGATGTTGTCGCCTTCCTTGATGTGCTGCAGACGGGAGGTCAGCGGGCCATCCGGAACCTTGATGCTGTAGAACTCCATGGTGTCTTCGTAGTTCGGACTGGCGATACTGTAAGCACGCATCAACGGACGACCTTCCGCCTCCAGGCCGATCATGATGAAATGACCGTTCTTGAAACGCAGACCCGGATCGCGGGTGGTCTTGAAGCTGAACAGGGTATCGGTCCAGTGATGTACGCTGAGGACACGTTCGGTTCTAAGGTTCGACATCCAGATGGTTCTCCGGGCTGAAGGTGAATGGATTTGCAGCTAGTCTACTGCCCAGCTAATCTACCGGATAAATGACTTATTTTAATTTGCATATCCGGAAAAACCGATAATGAAATACACGCTGCGGCAACTGGAAGTGTTCATCGCCACCGCCTTCCATGAAAACCTTACCCGCGCCGCAGAGAGCCTGGCGATGTCTCAATCAGCGGCCAGCAGTGCATTGCGTGATCTGGAAGGCCAATTTGAAGTGCAGCTGTTCGATCGGGTTGGCAAACGCCTGCAGTTGAATGAGCTGGGACGCAGCATCCGGCCGCGTGCTCAGGCTTTATTGGAACAGGCCAGAGGACTGGAAGCGGCACTGGCAGGGCACGAGGAGATTGGCCATCTGCGGGTCGGTGCCACCATGAGTGTCGGTAACTACATTGCCGTAGGCATCATGACCCAATATATGCTGGAGCAGCCCGGGGCGCGGGTGGAGTTGGAGGTGGCCAACACCTCGACCATTGTCCGCAAACTGGCCAACTTTGAGCTGGATCTCGGCATGATCGAAGGGGAAACCCGCCACCCGGATCTGAAGATGCTCTATTGGCAGGAGGATGAGTTGGTGGTGTTCTGCGCTCCGGATCACGAACTGGCTGGCAAGCCATGGCTGACCGAAGAAGACCTGATGCAGGCGGAATGGATTGTCCGTGAGCAGGGTTCCGGAACCCGGCAGAACTTTGAATGGGCGTTGCATGGGTTGTTACCACAGCTCAATATCAAGCTGGAATTACAGCATACCGAGGCGATCAAGCGCGCGGTGGAAGCGGGTCTGGGGGTTGGTTGTCTGTCGGCTATCACCCTGGGGGATGCTTTTCGCAGAGGCACGCTGGTGCCGCTACCGGTACCCCATCGTGACTTCAAGCGCGGGCTGTACTTCGTTCGTCACCGCAATAAGTTCATCAGTGCGGGTATGCGCCGCTGGTTGGAGTTATGCCGAGCGGAGAGTGCCGGGGCGGGGGTAGTAGACGATCTACTCGACACCGATCAGAGCGGATTCGACATGTGAATTAAAGGCCGGGTGACGGGGCATGAAGCAGGTGCCAAGCCCCGTCTATTGGATTACTGATTGGCGCTCAGCACCAGCTCACCGTCCTGTAAGGGAATCTTGTCGCCCGGGTGGCGATCCATTTTGACTGTGCCGGTACGCTCGCCGATTCGGTATTTAACCTGATAGCCGACCGTATTTTCCTTGCTGTCATATTCGGTTCTGCAGCGTTGTTCGGTAGTGGTATAGGTGTTGTTCTGTTGCATGCGTTCCTGGGTCTTGTTGCCGGCATAACCGCCCGCAGCCGCGCCGGCTGCGGTGGCGATTTTCTTGCCTGAGCCGCCGCCGACCTGGTTACCCAGCACGCCACCAATCACCGCGCCCGCTACGCTGCCCAGAACCTGGTGTTGATCCTGAACGGGTTTCTGCCGGGTGACCGCTACCTGCTCACATACTTCACGGGGGATGCGCTCGTTTTCCTTGAGTTCCACCACGTTGAGCACCTCGGCGTGTGTGGGTGTCTTGTCCGATAGCGCGTTATATCCAGCGATGGCGCCGCCCGCAGTGGCTACCACAGCGCCGATGACGATACCTGACAACATTGACTTGTTCATACGTATTCCTGCTTACGGTAGTGATGAGCGTGGGACATAAAAGCCCACCTGTTGAAACTGAGACCATGTTGCGCAAGCCAAGTTCAGGTTTGCTGATCGCCTGACGCCCGGAGCAGAGTCATCAACGCCTGTCCGGCATTGGATAAAGTGCGCCCACTGTGATGAATGCATCCGAGTCTGCGCTCCAATTGAATGCCCGGCAGGTCAAGGATGCGCACCTGGGAGTCAATCATGCTGCGCGGCAGCACGCTCCATGCCAGACCGATGGATACCAGCATCTTGATGGTCTCCATATAGTTGGTGCTCATGCTGATCTGTGGGGTGAGACCATGCTGCTCAAAGAGTTGATTGACCACCAATCGGGTAAAGGTATTCGGGCCGGGAAATACTGCGGAGTGGGCCGCCAATTGTTCCAGTTGTAACTGCTGGGTACTGGCCAAAGGGTGCTCCGGGGCGACCACAAACTCCAGCGGATCGAGCCAGAGATTCGTTGCAATAATGGGCGGTTCGACTTCCGGAGCCAGGGTGATTACCGCCAATTCGATCTCGCCTTGCAGTACTTTTTCATAGGCCACCTCAGAGTCGAGGAACTGGATATCCAGCACCACCCCCGGATAGGCTTTGGTAAAGCGCCGCAGGACAGGGGGTAGGCGGTGTAAGCCAATGTGGTGGCTGGTTGCCAGGCGCAGTTGCCCCTGTATGGTCGCTGACAGATTGCCCAGCGCGCGAGCGGTGTCGGTCAGGGTGTTGATGATCAGCTCAGCCCTTGGCTTCAGCGCGCGACCGGCTTCGGTCAAATCCACGTGCTTGCCGATACGATCAAATAATCGCGCGTTCAACTGCTGTTCCAGGCTGGCGATGCGCTTGCTGATCGCGGGCTGGGTCAGATGCAGCTGCTCCGCAGCGCGCGAGAAAGAACCTGTATGCGCCACTGCCAGAAAAGCATCAAGGTTGGCTGTATCCATATTGCATTCCTTCTGGTTATCCAAGGCATGAATATAATGAATTTGTTTTATTTTACATCAGCTCTTACTATCGTTCCGTGATTAGAAAACGCCTATCAGGAGGCACGCATGTCCGCCAAGACGCTTTACGACAAGCTGTGGGAAAACCATCTGGTCAAACAGCGAGATGATGGGTCCGCGCTGTTGTATATCGATCGCCACCTGTTACATGAGGTGACCTCCCCCCAGGCCTTTGAGGGTCTGCGCCTGGCTGACAGAAAGCCCTGGCGGATCGATGCCAACCTGGCAACTCCCGACCACAACGTGCCCACCGATAACCGGGCGGCGGGTGTTGCCGGTATTGAGGATCAAGTGTCCCGCTTGCAGGTCACCACGCTTGATGAAAACTGCGATGATTTCGGCATTCTTGAATTCAAGATGACGGATCGCCGTCAGGGTATCGTGCACGTGGTAGGGCCGGAGCAGGGCGCTACGCTGCCGGGCATGACCATTGTCTGTGGTGACTCGCATACTGCAACCCACGGTGCCTTTGGCGCTCTGGCTCACGGTATCGGTACCTCAGAAGTGGAGCACGTGCTGGCCACCCAATGTCTGGTGGCAAAAAAGATGAAGAACATGTTGGTCAAGGTCGAAGGCGAACTCGGCTTCGGCGTGACCGCCAAGGACATCGTCTTGGCGGTAATCGGCAAGATTGGCACCGCCGGCGGTAACGGGCATGCCATCGAATTCGCTGGTTCCGCTATTCGTGGCCTGTCGATGGAAGGTCGTATGACCGTGTGCAACATGGCAATTGAAGCCGGTGCGCGGGTCGGCCTGGTAGCGTGCGATGAGAAAACCGTTGCTTACGTCAAGGATCGTCCTTACGCGCCCAAGGGCGAAGATTGGGAAAAGGCGGTAGCGGCCTGGCAGGATCTGGTGTCCGACGCCGATGCCACCTTCGATACCGTGGTTGAGTTGGATGCAGCGCAAATCAAGCCGCAGGTATCCTGGGGCACCTCGCCGGAGATGGTGGTCGCGGTAGACGCAAACGTACCTGATCCCACGCAACAAGCTGATCCGGTCAAGCGCAGTGGCTATCAGCGCGCATTGCAATATATGGGGCTGGAAGCCAATCAACCGATCACATCGATTGCATTGGATCGGGTGTTTATTGGTTCCTGCACCAACTCGCGGATCGAGGATTTACGAGCCGCTGCAGTTGTTGCCAAAGGCCGCAAGGTGGCAGCCAACATCAAGCAGGCGATGGTGGTTCCGGGTTCCGGGCTGGTCAAGGAACAGGCTGAGCGTGAAGGTCTGGATCGGATCTTTACCGCGGCTGGCTTTGAATGGCGCGATCCGGGTTGTTCCATGTGTCTGGCCATGAACCCGGATCGTTTGCAGCCGGGTGAACATTGCGCATCGACCTCCAATCGTAACTTCGAAGGACGTCAGGGCAATGGCGGGCGTACCCATCTGGTCAGCCCAGCCATGGCCGCCGCTGCGGCAATTGCCGGTCATTTTGTGGATGTACGTGAAATGCTCAAAGAGGAGGCGACTGCATGAAAGCCTTTACTACACATACCGGCCTGGTAGCGCCGCTGGATCGGGCCAACGTGGATACTGACCAGATCATTCCAAAGCAGTTCCTCAAGTCGATCAAGCGTACGGGCTTTGGTGCCAACCTGTTCGATGAATGGCGCTACCTGGATGAGGGCTATCCGGGACAGGACAACAGCGTCCGCCCGCTGAACCCCGACTTCGTGCTCAATCAGCCGCGTTATCAGGGCGCCAGTGTTCTGCTGGCACGGGAAAATTTCGGTTGCGGATCCAGTCGCGAGCACGCGCCATGGGCACTGGATGAGTACGGCTTCCGCGCTGTACTGGCGCCGAGCTTTGCGGATATCTTCTTTAACAACAGCTTCAAGAATGGCTTGTTACCCATTGTTCTTGAAGAAGAAATTATTGACGAGCTGTTCAAGCAGGCCGAGGCGCAGGAAGGCTATCAGTTGACTGTGGATCTGCAAGCCCAGACCGTAACCCGTCCGGATGGTCAGAGCTACACATTTGATGTGGACGAGTTCCGTAAGCATTGTCTGCTCAACGGTCTGGACGATATTGGTCTGACTCTGCAGGATGCCGACGCGATTCGCGCGTTTGAAGAAAAGCATCGGCAGAGTCAGTCCTGGTTGTTCGACGCTATCAAATAAATCTGCTGCGCGCTGCGAGCGCTGATTTTTGTGACGCTCGCGGCGGAGCGCATTCGCTTTCCGAAGGAAATATCATGAGTAAAAAAATTCTGGTTCTCCCGGGTGATGGAATTGGTCCGGAAATTGTCGCTGAAGCAGTCAAGGTGCTGCAGGCGGCTAACGACAAGTTCAATCTGCAAATCGAGCTGAGCTACGACGAGCTCGGCGGCGCGGCCTACGACAAATACGGCACCCCTCTGGCTGACGAGACGCTGGAGCGTGCCCGTCAGGCTGATGCCATCCTGCTCGGCGCGGTAGGCGGCCCGAAGTGGGATACCATCGATCCGGCACTGCGTCCTGAGCGCGGTCTGCTGAAAATCCGCTCGCAGCTGGAGCTGTTTGCCAACCTGCGTCCGGCGCTGCTGTATCCGCAACTGGCCGAGGCCTCCACGCTCAAGCCCGAAGTGGTATCGGGTCTGGATATCCTGATCGTGCGTGAACTGACCGGTGGTATCTACTTCGGTCAGCCCCGTGAACGCCGTGTGCTGGAAAACGGTGAGCGTCAGGCCTACGACACCTTGCCCTACAGCGAGAGCGAGATCCGCCGCATTGCGGTGATTGGTTTTGATATGGCGCGTCTGCGTAGCAGCAAAGTCTGTTCGGTAGACAAGGCCAACGTACTGGCGTCCAGTCAGCTCTGGCGTGAAGTGGTTGAGGAAGTAGCCAAGGATTACCCGGACGTCGAGCTGTCGCACATGTATGTGGATAACGCCGCCATGCAGCTGGTCCGCGCGCCCAAGCAGTTTGACGTGATTATCACCGACAACATGTTTGGTGACATCCTCTCGGACCAGGCTTCCATGCTGACCGGCTCCATCGGCATGTTGCCCTCGGCGTCGCTCAACGCGCGCAATCAGGGCATGTATGAGCCATCCCACGGCAGCGCTCCGGATATCGCCGGGCAGGGTATTGCCAACCCGCTGGCGACCATACTGTCGGTATCCATGATGCTGCGTTACAGCTTTGCCGAGGCCGCTGCTGCCGCTGCCATCGAGCAGGTCGTCAGTCAGGTGCTGGATCAGGGGCTTCGTACCGGTGATATCATGGCTGCAGGTTGCCGTCAGGTTGGTACATCGGAAATGGGCGATGCCGTGGTGGCAGCGCTGAAAAACCTGTAGTCTTTTGCGTTTCCCATTTGCACCCGGCATCGGCCGGGTGCAGTTGTCGAGAATTTCCACCCCA
Source organism: uncultured Halopseudomonas sp. (assembly GCA_964474945.1). Taxonomy (GTDB): domain Bacteria; phylum Pseudomonadota; class Gammaproteobacteria; order Pseudomonadales; family Pseudomonadaceae; genus Halopseudomonas. The sequence goes on from CAYYUQ010000051.1 coordinate 7,342, forward strand.
TGGGGGTTATGCTGTTATGAAACAAGTTGGTTTGATTGGCTGGCGCGGTATGGTGGGCTCTGTGCTCATGCAACGTATGCGCGAAGAGAATGATTTTGCGTCCATTGATCCGGTATTCTTCACCACCTCCAATGTGGGAGGCGCTGGCCCGGATATTGGTAAGGACATCCCTGCGCTGAAGTATGCGTACGATCTCGAAGCTCTCAAGCCAATGGACATCATCATTACCTGTCAGGGTGGTGATTACACGCATGACGTTTACCCTCGGCTGCGTGCCGAAGGCTGGAAGGGCTACTGGATTGATGCCGCCTCCGCACTGCGTATGGAAGACGAATCCGTTATCGTGCTGGATCCGGTCAACCGTCGCAGTATTGATCAGGCTGTACGTGACGGTACCAGAACCTTCGTCGGCGGTAACTGTACTGTCAGTCTGATGCTGATGGGTCTGGGTGGTCTGTTCGAGGCTGGACTGGTCGAATGGATGACTGCCATGACTTATCAGGCAGCCAGTGGCGCCGGCGCGCAGAACATGCGCGAGCTGATCAATCAGATGGGTGTGATCCACGGCAGTGTGGCCGATGCCTTGGCTGATCCAGCCAGTGCCATTCTGGATGTTGACCGCCAGGTTGCCGCCACCCTGCGCGAAGACAGCTTCCCCGCAGATAACTTTGGTGTGCCGCTGGCCGGTAGTCTGATCCCCTGGATCGACAAGCAACTGCCCAACGGTCAGAGCCGTGAAGAGTGGAAAGCGCAGGCCGAGACCAACAAGATCATCGGTCGCAGTGGCCGTCCGATCCCCGTTGACGGCATCTGTGTGCGGATTGGCGCCATGCGCTGTCATAGTCAGGCATTGACCATCAAGCTGAACAAGGACGTGCCGCTGGCAGATATCGAAGCCATGCTGGACGCGCACAACCCCTGGTCGAAAGTGATTCCGAACGACAAGGAATCAACCGTACGTGATCTGACACCGACTGCGGTGACTGGCACATTGAAAGTGCCGGTAGGGCGTCTGCGCAAGCTGAACATGGGCGCTCAGTATCTGTCGGCGTTCACAGTGGGCGACCAATTGCTGTGGGGTGCCGCTGAGCCGCTGCGCCGTATGCTGCGGATTCTGCTCGAAGGCTGATGTAACCTGTGCCATAAGTGACTTGACGAGGGCATTCCCGGTTGACGGGGATGCCCTTTGTTTTTGTAGTTAAATGATCCTGGAAAAGCTTTTATGCGCAAGACTCGTGATGTGGCGTTGGTTGGACTGAGTAGCCTGGCTGGTGAGGCGCTGCTCAATGTGCTGGATGATCACGAATTTGATTTCGGCCGGATTCACCTGCTGGACACCGAGGAGCGGGCGGGGGGCCGGCCCATGTTGCAGGGGCAGAGCCAGCGGGTAGAAGTGCTGGAGCGTTTTGATTTTTCCCAGGTGGCGGTAGTGCTGTTTGCCGATGCCTGGCTGGCATCTGATTGGGCTGACCGTGTCGTGGCTGCAGGCTGCCGCGTGGTTGATGCCTGTGGCGCATTCCGACACAAGACCGACGTGCCTCTGGTGGTAGCCGAAGTCAATCCGCAGGCGTTGGGTCAGCTGGGCGAGCGCGGCATCGTCTCTTGCCCGGATGCGCAGGTCGTGCAGACAGTTATTGCCCTGCACCCGCTGGTTGCCAGGGCGGGCTTGCAGTCATTGAATATCGCCACCTATCAATCGATGTCCACTCTCGGTAATGAAGAGGTCGAAGCGCTGGCCTTGCAGACAGGGCGTTTGCTCAATGGTCAACCGCCGGAAAAGGGCGCATTTGATAAGCAGGCCGCCTTCAACCTGATTCCCCGTATTGGTGAATTGGATGAGGCTGGGAACAGCCAGCTCGAACAGCATCTGGCTGAGGACGTTCGGCGCATTCTCGGTATGCCCCAGCTGCCGGTAGCGGTGACCTGTGTGCTGGTGCCGACGTTCTTTGGTACGGCGCAGGTCATGCAGCTGCGCACAGCGGAGGCTCTTTCGGCTGGCAAGGCGACAACGTTGCTGCGTAAGGCAGCAGGAGTCAAAGTGCTGGACAAGCCCGCAGCAGGTGGTTATCCGACACCCGTATCGGATGCGACCGGCAGTGACCAGGTGTGGGTTGGGCGGGTGCGCCAGGATTCTTTTGATCCGTTCGGGATCGGCATGTGGCTTGTGTCTGATAATCTTCGGAAAGGTGTCGCACTTAACAGTCTCGCTATTGCACAGTTATTGATAAAAGACTATTTGTAATCGATACTTGCTGATGATTTGTAACAATCGGTTCAGGTGTGCCCTGACTAACACTGATTTTGAGCTCAAAGTGATTTCAGGTTGCCGGTGCGGCTTGACAGCCGGTGGTGTGGTGATGAGTTCATGGACGCGTGTAAAACGATAAAAGCAAAGGATCTTAGCTATGGTTCGCAAACTGGTTTTGGCTGTCGCCGCAGCTAGTGCCCTGATGTCATCCAATATGGTTCAGGCGCTTGGGGTAGGGGAGATCAGCCTGCGGTCGGCGCTGAATCAGCCGCTGGATGCGGAGATTGAGCTGCTGCAGATTCGCGATCTGAGCAGTACGGAAATTCGGTCGGTGTTGGCTTCTCCGGATGATTTCGGTAAGGCCGGGATTGATCGTTCCTTCTTTCTCACCGACCTGACATTTACGCCAGTTGTCCAACCTGACGGCAAGGCCTATATCAAGGTCACCTCGAATCGTCCGGTCAAGGAACCCTATCTGAACTTCCTGATGGAAGTACGTTGGCCGTCCGGGCGGGTACTGAGAGAGTTCACCCTGCTGCTGGATCCACCGCTATATGATCCGACTCCGGTTACTTTCAGCGCACCTGTAGCGCCGCCGACAACTTCCACCAGCGGAGCAGTTCGTCCGCCGGTGACGACGCCATCACGGACGTCAGCTACTGCGCCTGCCGCAGCATCTGTCCCCCGTGCTACTCAGACAAGCGCACCGGCGTCATCGAATGTTCAGCGTCGCACAACCCGTGCCGATACCCTCTGGGCCATCGCTCTTGAAACGCGTCCGCAAGGCAGCAGTGTTCACCAGACCATGTTGGCGATTCAGGATCTGAATCCCAATGCCTTTATTGGCAACAACATCAATAATCTCAAAGCTGACCAGACACTGGCGTTGCCTACTACAGAGCAGGCAGCTGTACGTAGCCAGGCTGAAGCCATCGCCGAAATAAGCAATCAAACCCGCGCCTGGCAAAGTCGCCAGCCTGCCGCTGAGCCCGCCCAGCGCCAACTGGATGCGCGCGAGCGTAGCGTAGCGGGAGATGCTCCGTCACAGACCCGTGGGGAAGATTCTCTGCGCCTGGTCGCAGGCTCGGAGGACAGCAGTGATGATAGCGTTTCAGCCGCCGGCGGCCAGAATGGCGAGCTGCGCCATGCGCTGGATCAGACCAAGGAACAACTGGACTCCACTGAACGCGCCAAGGCAGAGCTGGCTGATCGATTGGCTTATGTCGAAGGCCAACTGGAAACCCTGCAGCGCCTGCTGACGCTGAAAGATGCGCAATTGGCAGCATTGCAGCGGGAGTTGGCGGATGAGGGCACACTGCCTGATATATTGCCGGTTCCCGAAGACGGCGTCGTTGCCGAGGGCGTTGCTGATACCAGCTCTGCTGAAGATGAAGCCCTGCAGTTGGTTGCTGAGCAGCCGGTGGAAGCCGAAACGTTGGATGAGCTGAACGCCAAGGTTGCTCCGGAAGACAGTTATGGGCAGGACGGCAGTCAGGACGCAGGCGAGAACGACGAAGAACAACTGGCACTGGCAGCGGTAGCTGTATCGGCTGAACAAACCGATGCAGGTTCAGATGGCGATACTCTGCCAGCCGCTCCGCAGACACCCGCGCCGTTGAGCACGCCAGTAGCTCCACAGGCTCAGCCACAAGCAGAACAGAACAGTGGGCCGGAAGCACTGCTGCAGCGCTTCATGCAGAACCAGACGCTGTTGCTCGGCACAGGTGCAGTTGCCCTGTTGGCACTGCTGTTGGTGCTGATGTCGATCGCTCGACGCAACGCGCGCCGTGAAGCCGAAGTCAACGACAATTATCTCGCACAGAACACAGCGGCTGGCGGTGTTGCTGCTGATGAGGGTGACGACTTCAATGTGGCACTGGCCGATGTTCAGGAGGAAGCCGGGCTGGAGCAGGATGTGCAGCTCGATCCGTTGGGCGAAGCAGAAGAACTGCTCTCTTACGGCGAGCTGGATCAGGCTGCTGTGGTGCTGGAAGCGGCCATACAGCAGGAGCCGGAGCGCACTGACCTGCGTCTGAAAATGATGGAAATTGAGGCCCGTCGTGAAAACCAGACTGGTTATGCTGCTCAGCTTGAAGCCTTGAGAAGCATGGGTGTAGCGGAATCCGCAGTGGAAATGATGAATGCGCGCTATCCGTTGATGGCAGCGGGTCTGATGACGGGGGCTGCGCTGTTTGATACAGCTGCTGAATCTGATGCAGAAGTGGATGAAAATGTTCTGGCGCAGCCCTTGCTTGATAATGAGCAGTCGCTGGATGAGCCTTCCTTGTTGAAAGGTGATTCGACAGATTTCGATTTTGCCGACTTTGGCCTGGAAGAAGGCGCAGCGGCCTCGCTGGCAGACAGCACCGATCAGGACATCGGCTTTGACCTGGACTTTGATCTCGATGAAAGCACTCCGGCTGAGGTGGATCATTCACGTCAGGCGGAAGCAGCAGATGCTGCAGCTGAGCTGGAAATGCCTGACCTGTCGCTGTCCGAATCCCCCCTGACCGACCCGGTTATCGAGGACGACTTCAGTTTGAGTCTGGACGACGAGCTGCAGGCCGATAACCTGTTGGCAGAGTTCGAAGCTCTCAGTCAGGCTGACGAACCTGCCCCGCAACCGGACGTTGCTGAGCTGGATCTTGCTGATGACAGCTTCAGCTTGACCGATGACGATCTGGCTGGCTTTGAAGCGCAACTGCAAACTGCCATGCAGAGCGAATATGATATTGACAGCACCGCTGCTCGAGCCGGAGAGTCCGGCGATGTGGCCGGTTTCGACAACCCGGTTACTGTCAGCGAGGATCTGATGAGCGAAGGGCTGGATGAAGACTTCGACTTCCTGTCGGACACCGATGAATGCGCTACCAAGCTGGATCTGGCCCGCGCCTACATCGATATGGGCGATGAGGAAGGTGCGCGTGATATCCTTACCGAAGTGGTTGAGGAAGGGAATGATCAACAGCAGCAGGACGCTCGTGAACTGATGGGGCAACTTGGCTGATACATGAGTAGTATGACAGAAGAAGCGGCCGCCCTCGGGGCGGCCGCTGTTGTTTCAAGGGTCGCAGCGTGCGTTGAATACAGCGGCACGGCTTATCGCGGCTGGCAACGTCAGCAGCCGGGTGTGAAAAGCATTCAGGAAGAAGTAGAGAAGGCGCTGTCCCGGGTAGCCGATCATCCTGTGCAGCTCTTTTGCGCTGGGCGTACCGATGCCGGAGTGCATGCTGCCTGCCAGATCATTCATTTTGACAGTAGCGCCAAACGGGATCCGGGTAACTGGTTCCATGGCGCCAATGCCAATCTTCCCCATGACATCAGCTTTGTCTGGGCCAAGCCGGTCGGGCTGGATTTTCATGCACGTTTCTCGGCTAAGGCCAGGCGTTATCGCTATGTTATCTATAACGATCCGGTTCGTCCCGCGCAGCTGGGACGCGAAGTCACCTGGAATTATCGTCCGCTGGATATCGAGAGGATGCAAGAGGCTGCTCAGGTGCTGGTTGGTGAGCATGACTTCACGTCCTATCGGGCTACCGCCTGCCAGGCCAAGTCACCGATCAAGACCATTCATCATCTGAAGGTGATCCGGTTCGGCAAATTCATTGTGCTGGATATCCGGGCGAATGCTTTTCTGCATCATATGGTTCGCAATATCGCCGGCGTGCTGATGCAGATTGGCTGCGGTGAGCGGCCGATTGAGTGGGCAGGGGAGATACTGCGCGCCCGTGATCGTCATACAGGTGGGTTGACCGCGCCGGCGTTTGGCTTGTATCTGGTGGACGTCACCTATTCTGAGCATTTTGATCTACCCAAACGTTACATCGGGCCGCACTTTCTTGCTCCGCTGAACGAGCTGGACTGACGGCCAGCAGACTGATCTGATACTATCGAGTGCTTCCATTATTCAGAGCATCCGGTTTATTCATGGTTCGTATCAAAATCTGTGGCATTACCCGTATCGAGGACGCATTGGCAGCCGCGAACGCTGGTGCGGATGCGATAGGTCTGGTCTTCCATGCTCCCAGCCCAAGGGCGGTAGATATTGAGCAGGCGGCCGCCATTGTGCGTGCACTGCCGCCCTTTATTACCACTGTTGGCTTGTTTGTTGACGCCACCGAAGAGCGTATCAATCAGGTATTGAGCCAGGTGCCACTGGATGTGCTGCAGTTTCATGGTGATGAGCCTGACGCCTTTTGCCGGATTTTTGCGCGACCCTATTTGAAAGCCGTGAGAGTTCGTCCCGGGGATGATCTTCACGCGTTAGCGGCCAACTGGCCGGGGGCGAGCGGTATCCTGCTGGATAGCTACAAGCCGGGTGTGCCAGGAGGTACCGGTGAGACCTTCGATTGGAGCATGATCCCGACGCAGCGTGACTGGCCGCTGGTTCTTGCTGGCGGGCTCGATGCTGATAATGTGCGCCAGGCAATTGCCCAGACGGCTCCCTGGGCGGTGGATATCAGTGGCGGTGTCGAATCCAGCAAAGGAATCAAGGACATCGCCAAAATCAATGCTTTTATTCAAGAGGTGAGGCGTGTCTGATTCAAATTCGATCGATTTCGCAAGCGTGCCTGATCAGCGCGGTCATTTTGGGCCCTACGGCGGACGCTTTGTATCCGAAACGCTGATGGATGCGCTGGATGAGCTGGATGCCTTGTATCAGCGACTGAAGAATGATGCTGATTTTCAGGCTGAGTTCGACAAGGATCTGGCGCACTACGTCGGCCGCCCCTCGCCGCTGTATTTCGCCGAGCGACTGACCGCCAAGGTCGGTGGTGCACAGATCTGGCTCAAGCGTGAAGACCTGAACCACACCGGCGCGCATAAAATAAACAACACCATTGGTCAGGCACTGCTGGCCAAGCATATGGGCAAACCCCGCGTTATCGCCGAAACCGGTGCCGGGCAGCACGGGGTGGCAACCGCCACTGTGGCTGCGCGTCTGGGCCTCAAATGCCAGGTGTATATGGGTGCCGAAGATGTCAAGCGTCAGGCCCTGAACGTGTATCGCATGAAGCTGCTGGGTGCTGACGTGATTCCGGTGACCTCCGGTTCGCAGACCCTGAAGGATGCGATGAACGAGGCCATGCGCGACTGGGTCACCAATATCGACAACACCTTCTACATCATCGGCACCGTGGCTGGCCCGCACCCGTATCCGCAGCTGGTGCGTGACTTCCAGTGCGTCATCGGTCGTGAAGCCCGTCAGCAGTGCCTGGATCAGGCCGGTCGTTTGCCGGATGCGCTGGTTGCCTGTGTCGGTGGCGGCTCCAACGCCATCGGCCTGTTCCACCCGTTCCACGAAGCCGGAAGTGTTGCCATGTACGGTGTGGAAGCCGCTGGCGACGGTTTGGAGACCGGCCGCCACGCAGCTCCGTTGAACAAGGGCCGGCCCGGCGTACTGCACGGCAACCGTACCTATCTGATGGCTGACGAGAATGGTCAGATCATCGAGACTCACTCGGTCTCTGCCGGTCTGGACTACCCCGGAGTGGGTCCTGAGCACAGTTGGTTGAAGGATATCGGTCGCGTCCATTACGTGGACGCTACGGATTCCGAAGCCCTGGCTGCTTTCCGCGAACTGACCCTGGTGGAGGGCATCATGCCTGCACTGGAATCCAGTCATGCGGTGGCCTATGCAATGAAGCTGGCGGCGACCATGCGTCCTGACCAGATCATCGTGGTCAACCTGTCCGGCCGTGGCGACAAGGATATTCATACGGTTGCCGGTATCGATGGCATCAGCATTTAAAGGATCAGACATGAGCCGTATTCAGCAGTGTTTTGAAACCTTGCGCGCCGAAGGCCGCAAGGCGCTAATTCCCTATATCACAGCGGGCGATCCTGATCCTTCCATGATGCTGCCGTTGATGCATGCACTGGTCGAAGCCGGGGTCGATGTTATCGAGTTGGGCGTGCCTTTTTCCGATCCAATGGCTGACGGCCCGGTAATTCAATTGGCAATGGAGCGTGCGCTTGCGCACAAGGTTGGCCTGCGCGATGTGCTGGAAATGGTGCGCGCCTTCCGCGAAACCAACCAGACCACGCCGGTGGCTCTGATGGGTTATCTCAATCCGATCGAGTACATGGGTTATGAGACATTTGCCCGGGAAGCGGCCGAGGCGGGCGTGGATGGTGTACTCATTGTCGACCTGCCTCCGGAGGAGGCCGAGACGGTCGCGCCGATGTTTCGCGAGCATGGCGTAGACTGCATTTTCCTGTTGGCACCGACCACTACCATCGAACGTGCCCGCAAGATCTGCCAGCACGCCAGTGGTTATGTCTATTATGTTTCACTCAAGGGTGTGACCGGATCGGCTGCTTTGAACGTCACCGAAGTAGCAGAGAAGTTGGCACAGCTGCGCACCGTCACTGATTTACCTATTGGTGTCGGTTTTGGTATTCGCGATGGCGCTTCCGCCGCCGCTGTTGCCAGCGTAGCGGATGGTGTCGTGGTCGGGTCGGTACTGGTCAGTCAGATTGCCGCTAATCCGGGCGATCCGGAACAGGCCCGCGCCAGCATCACTGCGGTTATCCGTGACATGCGGGCAGCCATGGATCGCTGAGCGACCAGGCATAGTGATCAACGCAGATAAACAGATTAAGGATAGGCAATGAGCAACTGGCTGGTTGACAAACTGATTCCCTCCATAGTGCGTTCCGAGGCGCAGAAGAGCAGCGTACCGGAAGGATTGTGGCGAAAATGCCCATCCTGTGACGCTGTGCTGTATCGCCCTGAGTTGGAAAAAAATCTGGATGTCTGCCCCAAATGCAGTCATCACCTGCGCATCAACGCGCGCCGTCGTCTGGATATTTTCCTGGATGCCGATGGCCGTAGCGAGATCGCTGCTGAGCTTGAACCGGTAGATAAGCTCAAGTTTCGCGATACCAAGAAGTACAAGGATCGTCTGAGCGCTGCGCAGAAAGAAACGGGTGAGAAGGATGCTCTGGTGGTCATGCAGGGTTACCTCAAGGGTATGCCGCTGGTTGCCAGTGCGTTCGAGTTCAACTTCATGGGCGGTTCCATGGGCAGCGTTGTCGGTGCGCGCTTTGTCCGTGGTGCTGAAGTCGCGCTGCGCGAACGCATTCCCTACGTATGCTTCCCGGCATCGGGTGGCGCGCGGATGCAGGAAGCCCTGTTCTCCCTGATGCAGATGGCCAAGACCAGCGCGGTGCTGGCTCGCTTGAAGGAAGAGGGCATTCCCTTTATTTCCGTGATGACCGACCCGGTTTATGGTGGTGTATCAGCAAGCCTGGCAATGTTGGGTGATCTGAACGTTGCCGAGCCGAATGCGCTGATCGGTTTTGCTGGCCCGCGTGTTATCGAGCAGACCGTGCGGGAAAAATTGCCGGCGGGCTTCCAGCGTAGTGAGTTCCTGCTGGAGCACGGCGCGCTGGACATGATTATTTCCCGCAGCGAGATGCGTGACCGCTTGGCTGGCATCCTCGCCATGCTTACCAATCAGCCGTCTCCGGTAGTCAGTCAGCCAGACGAGGCTCCGGCAGAATCGCTTTGATGAATAGCGCCATGGATCTGGCCGCCTGGTTAAGGCGGCTTGAAGGGCTGCATCCAACTGAAATCGATATGGGCCTGGCACGGGTCGCCGAGGTCGCCTCCCGACTCGGTATCCAGCGCCCGGCCCCCTTGGTATTCACGGTTACCGGCACCAACGGTAAAGGCTCCACCTGTGCCGCACTTGATAGCTTGCTGCGCTTTTCCGGGCGCCGCAGCGGCTGCTACACCTCCCCCCACCTGGTGCAGTACAACGAGCGCGTCAGCATTGATGGTAAGCCGGTCTCCGATGCGCAGCTGTGCGAGGCCTTCAGTGCCATCGATCAGGCGCGGAACGATATTTCCCTGACCTATTTCGAGTTCGGTACCCTGGCGGCGCTCTGGTTATTCCAGCGCGCCGGGTTGGATGCCGTTGTGCTTGAAGTAGGGCTGGGTGGACGGCTGGATGCGGTCAATATCGTCGATGCGGATGTGGCGGTGGTGACCAGTATCGGTCTGGATCATGCTGATTATCTGGGGGATTCACGGGATTCGGTGGGCTATGAAAAGGCCGGTATCCTGCGCCCGGCTGGCAAGCTGGTCTGTTCGGAAACCGATCTGCCCCCACGCTTCAATCGACAACTTGAGCTGCTCAATGTTGATATGTGGCAGCGTGGCCGGGACTATCGGTGGGAGCCTGCTGTGGCTGACAGCTGGACGTTCTTTGGTCAGCGTGACGGGCAGCAGAGCCTTCTGACCCTGCCTGCGGTGAACCTGCCGCGGAATAATCTCAGTACTGCATTGCAGGCGTTCTGGGTCGCCGGACTGGATATGCCAGACGCGCAGATCGTTGCTGCGCTGGCCGCCACGGCGGTGCCGGGGCGACTGGATCGGCGCACGCTGGAGTGGCAGGGACAAGCTCGGCAGTTGATGCTGGATGTCGGGCATAACCCGCAGGCCGCGGAGTATCTGGCCGGGCATTTGGCGGGCGACTCAGATGAACGCAGCGTAGCTGTTTTCGGTTTGCTGGCAGACAAGCATCTCGCTGGCATTGTGCAGCCGTTAAAGCAGTGTTTTGATAGTTGGGCGGTCGCGCCTTTGCCGACGCCACGCAGCCGTGCGCCGGCGGAGCTGGTTGATGGGCTGAAAGCGGCAGGGCAGACAGCCAGCGCCTTCGACTCTATCGGTGAGGCCATCACCTGGCAGTTGAACCACACATCTGCTGACACGAAAATCATTATTTTCGGGTCGTTTTTCTGCGTCGCTGAAGCCATACTCTGGTTGAACAAACAACCCGGCGGAGAGATTTGATGGAACATGGGCTCAAGCAGCGCATCATCGGCGCTCTGGTTTTGGTAGTCGCGGCCGTTATATTCCTTCCCATGCTGCTGTCCGGGCAGGATGAGACCGTAGAGGTGCAGGTGGATGTGCCCGCCGCGCCGGTCATGGATAACCGCGAAATCGTTACGGCACAGCCACCCACGCTGCCGGAACCCGCGCCGGTACCCGAGATACCTCAGCCATCCGTGGAGCCGCTGCCAGCGGCACCTGAGCCGGTACCTGACGTGGCGTTAATCGAGCCCCCGACGCAGGTCGTTACCCCGACACCAGCACCGACAGCTGAGCCGGCACCTACACCGGCGGCCGCGGCTACCGGTGGTTGGGTGGTGCAGCAGGGCAGCTTCTCAAGTCAAAGCAACGCCGAAAGCTTCCGCCAGACGCTGGCTGGACAGGGCTATAATGCCTATGTCCGAGCCGGGCAGACCGACGGCAAGAGTATCGTACGGGTGTATGTCGGGCCTCTGAGCACCCGCGAAGCAGCGACCCGGATACGTGATGAGCTGGCGCGCAGGCACAAGAGCAAGGGCTTGGTGGTTGCTCATGACGATGCCACTCGCGCTCGTTGAAACCTGGCCTTCTGTGCGGTGAGTTTTCAATCAGTCGATTTCTGCTGAAGCAGTTGGGCGTGGCGCGACCTTGCTATTCCCAGCTGATTGCCTGTTTCGATGTGGTGCACTGCTCTGTTAGAATGCGTTTTTCGTTTTCGGGTGCTTGATCGTGACATTAGTCGGCGTTGACTGGGCCATCGTTGCCGTAATAGCGCTCTCTGCTTTAATCAGCCTGACTCGCGGATTCGTCAAGGAAGCGCTTTCATTGCTGACGTGGATCATTGCCGGCCTGATAGCCTGGTTGTTTGGTGGGGCACTGGCGGATCTGCTGGTTGACTATATTGCCACCCCCTCCATCCGGGTCATTACTGCCTGCGCCATACTCTTTGTGCTGACGCTGATTCTCGGCGGCCTGATCAATTATCTGATCGGCCAATTGGTATTGGTAACCGGCCTTTCCGGTACTGATCGTTTTCTCGGTATGGTTTTTGGTGCGGCCCGTGGCGCGTTGCTGGTCGTCGTGGCCGTGGGGTTATTGAGCCTCGCACCCGTCGAAGGCGATGTCTGGTGGCGTGAGTCGACGCTGATTCCTCATTTTCTGCTTGTGGCGGATTGGTCAAAGAATTTTATTCTCGGGCTCTTCGGTCGCTGATGCCGTCGGCGAGACATTCGTCGGTGGTGGATTCAATCTCAACGAAAGAAGGTATATAGCCATGTGTGGCATTGTTGGCATAGTGGGCAAGTCGAACGTCAACCAGGCGCTCTACGACGCTCTGACCGTCCTGCAGCATCGCGGCCAGGACGCCGCCGGCATCGTGACCTGCGATAAGGATCGCTTGTTCCTACGCAAGGATAATGGCCTGGTGCGGGATGTTTTCCACCAGCGTCACATGCAGCGTTTGGTTGGCATCATGGGGCTGGGGCACGTGCGCTACCCGACTGCGGGCTCCTCGACCTCTGCGGAAGCTCAGCCGTTCTATGTCAATTCACCGTACGGCATTACCCTGGCGCATAACGGCAACCTGACCAATATCGAACAGCTCTCCAAGGAGCTGTACGAAGCTGACCTGCGTCATGTGAATACCAACTCCGACTCCGAAGTGCTGCTTAATGTATTCGCCCACGAGTTGGCCCGTGAGCGCAAATTGCGTCCGACCGAGGAAGATATCTTCAAGGCGGTGCGTGGTGTACACAAACGTTGCCGTGGTGGTTATGCCGCACTGGCGATGGTTACCGGCTATGGTCTGGTTGGATTTCGTGACCCCAACGGCATTCGTCCCATCGTCTATGGCAAGCGCGAAACCGAGCAGGGTGTGGAATATATGGTCGCCTCGGAAAGCGTGGCACTGAATGCGCTGGGCTTCGAAATTATTCGCGATCTGGCACCGGGCGAGGCGGTATACATTACCGTGGACGGTGATATCTTCACCCGCCAGTGTGCTGATAATCCCAACTACGCTCCGTGCATTTTTGAGCACGTTTACCTGGCCCGCCCGGATTCGATTATCGATGGCATTCTGGTGTACAAGGCGCGCCTGCGCATGGGCGAGAAGCTGGCCGAGAAAATTCTCCGCGAGCGCCCCGATCATAATATTGACGTGGTGATTCCGATCCCGGATACCAGCCGCACTTCCGCGGTTGAGCTGGCCAATCGGTTGGGGGTGAAATTCCGTGAAGGTTTCGTCAAGAATCGTTATATCGGACGCACCTTTATCATGCCCGGACAGGCAGCGCGGAAGAAGTCGGTACGTCAGAAGCTGAACGCTATCGAGCTGGAATTCCGTGGTAAGAATGTGCTGCTGGTCGATGACTCCATCGTCCGGGGCACTACCTGTCGTCAGATTATCCAGATGGCTCGGGAAGCCGGGGCAAAGAGCGTCTACTTCTGCTCAGCGGCGCCGGAAGTGCGCTACCCCAACGTATATGGCATTGATATGCCCTCTGCCCATGAGCTGATCGCGCACAATCGCACCTGTGATGAGGTGGCGGAGCTGATTGGTGCTGACTGGCTGGTCTATCAGGATCTCAACGATCTGGTCGATGCGGTGCGTGAAGGTAATCCGAGCATCACTCATTTTGATTGCTCGGTGTTCGACGGTCAGTATGTCACTGGCGATATCAACGATCTCTATCTCGGGCGTATCGAGCAGTCACGTAATGATGCGGTCAAGGCGATGACTGATGTAGACAACGCCGTGATGGGTCTGCATAACGACGGGGGAGAACAGCAATGACCTCTGAATGGCAGGCAGGGCGGCTGGATAGCGACCTGGATGAGGCTGGCTTCGACACGCTGGCGGTACGCGCCGGTCAGACCCGTGGGCCGGAAGCAGAACATGGCGAAGCCTTGTTTCTGACGTCCAGCTACGTCTTCCGCAGTGCCGGGGACGCTGCTGCCTGTTTTTCCGGAGAGCAGCAGGGTAATGTCTATTCCCGTTACATGAATCCCACTGTGCGCACCTTTGAGCAGCGCATTGCTGCGCTGGAAGGGGCAGAGCAAGCGGTTGCTACCGCCTCCGGCATGGCGGCCATCCTGGCTACGGTCATGAGCCTATGCAGTGCCGGTGACCATATTCTGGTGTCGCGTAGTGTTTTTGGCGCTACCGTCAGTCTGTTCGACAAGTACTTCAAGCGCTTTGGTGTCGACGTCGACTATGTTGCCTTGTCCGACATCGACGGCTGGCGGTCGGCATGCAAGGCCAATACCCGTCTGTTCTTTGTCGAATCTCCTTCCAACCCGTTGGCCGAGCTGGTTGATATCCGTGCTCTGGCCGCTGTGGCAGATGAAGCGGGTGCGCTACTGGTAGTGGACAACTGTTTCTGTACGCCGGCGCTGCAGAAGCCGCTGGAGCTGGGTGCGCATATCGTTATCCATTCCGCGACCAAGTACATCGATGGTCAGGGCCGTTGTCTGGGCGGTGTCGTGGCCGGACATAAGGAACACATGCAGGAGGTCGTTGGCTTCCTGCGCACGGCCGGGCCATCATTGAGCCCTTTCAATGCCTGGGTGTTTCTCAAGGGTCTGGAAACGCTGCGCCTGCGTATGGCCGCTCATTGTGCTTCGGCACTGGAGCTGGCCCGCTGGCTGGAGCAGCAGCCGGAAGTGGAGCATGTCTACTATGCCGGTCTACCCAGCCATCCGCAGCATGAGTTGGCCAAGGCTCAGCAGTCTGCCTTTGGTGCGGTAGTCAGCTTTGAAGTGCGCGGCGGGCGTGAAGCTGCTTGGCGGTTCATTGATGCCACCCGTTTGGTATCGATCACCGCCAACCTCGGCGATGCCAAATCGACCATCACCCATCCGGCCAGCACCACCCATGGCCGCCTGCCGGCGGAAACCCGCGAAGCTGCCGGTATTCGTGAAGGGTTGATCAGGTTGGCGGTCGGACTGGAAGAGCTTGAAGATCTACGCGCTGATTTGCAGCGCGGATTGGATGCTGCCGGGGCTGCTTAAGCCTCGGATGTCAAGGTTGAGTGTCCAACCACTACCTGGTTGCGGCCTGCGGATTTAGCCTGATATAGCGCTTTATCCGCCTCCTCGATCAGCGTCTTGTAGTGAGTCATGTCGGCGCGGATGAGCGCCACGCCGATACTGACCGAACAGCTCAGTGGTTGTTGTTCATGCGTTATCTGTAACTGCTCAATGGCTTTGCGCAGCCGCTCGGCGAATTGCGCGGCGCCGTCCACCGGGGTATCCGGAAGCAGAACGACAAACTCCTCTCCGCCATAACGGCCGGCATAGTCGGTATCGCGCACCATCTCCCGGGTTATCTGAGCCACCTGTCGAATGACCTCATCACCGGCTTGGTGTCCGTAGGTATCATTCAAGTGTTTGAAGTGGTCAATATCGAACATCACCAGACTGGCTGGGTTGTTATAGCGGGTATGCCGGGCAAACTCACGCTCCAGACAGGTTTCCCAATGGCGCCGATTGAGCAGACCGGTCAGCCCATCATACAGTGCCAGTTCCTGCAGCTGCGCGTTGGCAGCCTCCAGTTGCATCTTGTTGACGGCTACGTTGGTCACGTCATAGATAATCAGGCAAACGTGTTCTGTGGTGGTGTTGACCGTGTGTAACGGCAGGATAGTGACGTTCTGATACATGTGATCGACCAGCCCGGTAATCGGCTGGTAGTTGTTGAAGCGCACAAGGTAAGGGCGTTGTTCCCAGATGGTAAACACCCGGGTGCCGAGCATGATGGCTGTTTCAACTTTCTGGGTGAACCAGGCGCGGTCGATCTCGGGGAATAGATCGAACATGGATTGCTGGGCGACATGGCTGGCGCTCTTGCCGGAGTGGTTCTCCATGAAGCTATTCCAGACCTGAACATGGTAGTCCCGATCCAGTACCACGACGCCTACGTCAATGCTCTGGACAATATCCAGCAACCAATGCAGTTCGCTGATATCAAGTAGATTGGACATGGCTGATCATCTTGCGCGTGGCGCTTCAGTTGATAAGAAAAGCGATCTTCTTCTGCAAGACTGGCACCGAATCTTCAGTGAACAGCAGCATCAGATCAAACTTGATGTCGTGGTCTTCCAGACCGTAACTGATTTCCACCGCCAGGGTTCGCTTCCAACGAGTCCGGTTCAGGCGAATCAACTCCTCAATGGTACAGTGCTGCCCGAGTACCAGAGGGTGGCCCGACGACAGTTGTATACCCAATTGCTCGGATATGCCATTCAGGCAGGCGCCAATCACAATGGCTGCCAGATCCAATTGCAGTTCCAGCTGTGAATGGCTCTCGGACGGATGATTCAACAGCCGGGCGACATCGGCGATTTCCGAGTCATGGAAAATCAACAGTGCTTCGCCGGCGATGCCGCTCCCGATATAGCCCTGGCAGATGGCCGAGACCTGCTGGTTGCCCTGGGCATCCGCCAGTGCCATTTGTAACTCTCCGACCTCGAGAATATTCACATTGGGTACCGGCAGGTGGATAAAAACACCCAGCACTCTGGCCAGTAGATCGGCGGCCCGACCCATGGCGATATTGGCTATTTCCCGGAAGGCATCGCGAAAACCGACATTGGGCAGGTTGATGTTGAGTTTGGGGGCGGCATTGGAGGTGAGGGTGGGTAAGTCCTTGTCCAGGGAGAGCAGGGCCGCTTCCAGTTCCTCCGCGTCCGCGGGCTTCTTGATGAAACTGCGTGCACCCAGCGCCAGCGCCCGGCGTATGGCCTCGTCCTGTACATCACCGGATACGACAATGACGTCAGCGCGCAGATTTTCTTCGCGCATGCGAGCCAGTACGCCGAAGCCGTCCAGCTCGGGCATGGTCAGGTCAAGCAGGACGATTTCGCCCTTACCCGCGCGAATAGCCTCCAGTCCAGCCAGGCCGTTCTCTGCCTGGCTGATCTGGAAGGGCCAGTTCGCTGGCAGAGAGCGAATAAGTTGTTTGCGGGCCATGCTGGAATCATCGCAAATCAGCAGGGGGATCGCAGTAGCCACGGGATATCCTTCATGCGACGGGTTGGAGGCATAATGCCATCAATGCTGTGCTGATGCCATAGTGGCGATGATACTCGGTTCGCTAGTGAGATACCCCTCACAGATTCGGCTCACTGCTCTTTTGCTTTATATCGGTTACGGTTAGCGGAGTTATTGTCAAATCTGGTGTATGACCATCAGGCAGCGTTCCTGTCCGATTGAT
>CAYYUQ010000052.1:0-24388 GCA_964474945.1 uncultured Halopseudomonas sp.
TACGGTTCTGTGAGAGGGATGAGGCGGCGACGCCTCACCCTACTCGATGTTTCTGGCCCGTTAAAATGTGGGCTCAGGGCACCTGTGCACCACGTTGCGCGATGGCATACTGTGTCTGGCATGAGCAGGCCAGATGGGGGGAGAAGGGCATGAGCAAGATTGAGCGCACGCGAGCTGGGATGCACAGTATGGCGGATTCACTGGGGAATCTGCTGGTAGAGGGATTTCACTATCTGGCGTTATTTGCCATTGGCGTGGTAACCGCCTGGGGCGGCACTCTGGCTTTTATCGGGATGCTGGATAAGGGCCATATCAGCGTCGATGATATTCTGCTGCTGTTTATCTATCTGGAATTGGCGGCCATGGTGGGGATCTATTTCAAGACCAACCATATGCCGATTCGCTTCATGATTTACGTGGCGATCACAGCGCTGACCCGGCTGCTGATAGCCGATATTTCCCATAACCATGAGCCGAACTGGGGTGTGCTCATGGTCTCCGGCGCGATATTGCTGCTGGCGCTGGCAATTCTGGTCGTGCGTTATGCGTCCGCCCGCTTTCCGGCAGTCAAAGCCATTCCCGCGCAGCGGGCGCGTAGCCCTGAGGATGCTCAAGCCGAGCGGGATGACCTCGCAGACTGAGGTGCATCCCGTCGCGGTCTGCGATGGCTGATGTGCCGGTTTCGTCGCGGGGCTCAGTCTTTCCAGCGTCCCGGTGCGTAGGAAAATACCGGCAGCGACAACGACCAGCGGATAGCCGCCAGACGCATGGCCAGACCAAAGCTGAACGAGGCCAGCAGGTTGACGTCGTGGTTGATGCCCCAGTGGCGCAGGCACAGATACAGGATGGCGACCATCAGGGATACGCTGGCGTACAGCTCCTTGCGCAATACCATGGGTGTGCGATTGCACAGCAGGTCGCGCAGGATGCCGCCGAAGATACCGGTGGTGATACCGGCCATGATCACTACCGTGGTGCTGTAGTCCAGCTCCAATGCCACGTTGCAGCCGATCACGGTAAACGCAATCAGGCCCATGGCATCGAGTATCAGGAAGATCGAGTGCAGCCGGTGCATGTAGCGCGCCACCAGCATGGTGAGCAGGCCTGCAGAAATGGTCAGGTGGATATACATGGAATGCTGGGTCCAGGTAACCGGGTAGTTACCCAGCAACATGTCACGCACTGTGCCGCCGCCCAGAGCGGTGACGAAGGCGATGAAGGCAACCCCGAACATGTCCATATTGCGCCGGCCCGCGGCAAGTGCGCCGGACATGGCCTCGGCAGTAATAGCTATCAGATAGACGTAAAGAAGCACACAGGAGTCCTCCGGACTGTGTCGCCTCTCCCCCTGTCCTTTTACCTGAGAGTTTACGCAGTCGGTGGACTGCTTGCCCCTTCGGTGGGTTGCAAGGCAACCTCTCTCCAGCTGGCGGTACGGTTGCGCTGCATATCAGCAGCAGCTTCCGGATCTGATTCGCAGTAACTTTGCCTGAGCGATTATGGGAGTTTGCGCCTTCGGCGGGAGCAATAAAGCCCCTCTCTCCTGCGAGCGGGCGATTATACAGTAAGCGTGGGCCATTGCCAGCGCCGCCCGGCCGGTCAATTGCGGCGGTATACAGGCAGCGCGACGGCAGATTGTTTACACTGGGGCGGATCATACAACCGGGGTAGCCAATGTATCAGGACATTCTGGATTTCTGGTTTGCGGAGCTTGAGCCATCAGCCTGGTGGAGCAAGGATGAACAATTGGATCAGCTGATAAGGCAACGCTTCAGCGATTTGCACCGGCAAGCCGCGCTGGGCGAACTATGGCTGTGGCGGCAGACAGCCGAGGGACGCTTGGCCGAAATCATTGTGCTCGATCAGCTTTCCCGAAACATGTTTCGCGGCCAGCCCGAAGCCTTCGCCCAGGACAGTCTGGCACTGGTGCTGGCGCAGGAAGCCGTAGCGGCGGGTGTTGATCAGTTGCTGCCGGTAGTGCAGCGCCGCTTTATCTACATGCCCTATATGCACAGTGAGTCGCTGTTGATCCATGAGCAGGCGCTGCGGCTGTTCAGCGCGCCGGGCATGGAAGATAACCTAGGCTTCGAACACCGGCACCGGGATATCCTGCTGCGCTTTGGTCGCTATCCGCACCGCAACCAGATCCTCGGACGCCAGTCCACCGAGGAGGAGCTGGCGTTCCTGACCCAGCCGGGCTCCTCGTTCTGAGCGTCTTATTCTCCGATTACTCCATTACAGGCAACAGGGACATACCATGTATCTGATTCGTACTCTGGCACCGCCCGCGATACTGACGGCACTGGTTGGCTGCAATGCCGGCGTGGTCGAGCAGGCTGATATTCAGCCGGCCTTCAATGCCGAGTTGCACTGCGGTTTGTTGCCGATCAGTGTGATCGGGCAGGGTGAACAAATGCAGTTGCAGGTAAAGGGCGAGCAGATTGAACTGCGACAGGTGATCAGCGCCTCGGGTGCCCATTACGTGGCGCCGGGGGAGGAAGAAACCAGCCTGTGGTTCAAGGGTGAGCAGGCTGCGTTGGTGTTGCAGGGTATCGAATATCCGCAATGCGCGCCTGTCGGAGCCATCATCGAGCCGTTCCGCGCTGCGGGTAACGAGCCTTTCTGGGTGTTGACGCTGGAGGCCGGTAGCATGGTGCTGAATCGGTTGCATGAAGGGGAATTGCCGGCCCAGCCCTATACCGCAGGCGAGCAGGCTGGCCAGGTGGTAAGCCAGAGCGAACCGCAGATCCATCTGCAGGTGACCGACCAGCTGTGCCGGGATGACATGAGCGGCATGCCGTTCCCAAAGCAGGTGACTGTGCAGGTCGGAGATGCTGAGCTGCAGGGTTGCGGCGGGGATTCAGCGCGCTTGTTGCAGGGCGCAGAATGGGTGGTAGAAGATATCAATGCCGGCGGCATCATTGATCGCTCATGGGTAACGTTGAATTTCTGGCAGGATGGGCGGATCACCGGCAGCGCCTCCTGTAACAATCTGATGGGACAGTATCAATTGACCGGAGAGGGTCTCGGTATCAGTCAGGTTGTCACCACCCGAATGGTCTGCCCACCGTCATTGATGGAGCAGGAACAGCGGGTGCTGAAAAACCTGCAGACACTGCAGAGCTTCGATTTCGATTCGACCGGTGCATTATTGCTGCGTGCGACCGAGGGCACGCTGAAGGCGCGTCTGGAAAACTGATAACAAGATAAGAACGAGGAGATAGCCATGATTGCGTTGATTCTGGGTTTGGTGTTGTTTCTCGGCGTGCATTCGGTGCGCCTGTTTGCCGCTGATTGGCGAGTGGCGCAGATTGAGCGCCGCGGCCTGCTGATGTGGAAGGGGTTGTATGCACTGGTGTCGCTGGTTGGCCTGGTGCTGATTATCTGGGGTTACGGCCAGGCCCGGCTGACACCGGAGTGGTTGTGGGTATCACCGGTCTGGACGCGTCATCTGGCTGCGTTGCTCACCATCCCCGCGTTCATATTGATTGCGGCAACCTATGTCCCAGGCACCCTGATCAAGGCGCGGGTCGGTCATCCGATGTTGCTTGGCGTGAAGTTCTGGGCGCTGGCGCATTTGATTGCCAACGGCACGCTGGCCGACGTGCTGTTATTCGGTGGTTTCCTGGTATGGGCCGTCATGTTGTACATTGTTTCCCGCCGTCGTGATCGCCTGGCGGGTATTCACTATCCAGCCGCAGGTGCCAGTCGTGATGCAATAGCTGTGGTGGTCGGGTTGGTGGCTTACGTGATATTTGCCCTGTGGCTTCACGGGCCGCTTATTGGTGTGCGGCCCTTCGGTGGCTGATCCGCATAATCCAACCGGCGCCCTGGCGCCGGTTGTCGTTGTGCACTGGAAATCAAATGCGGCATAACCGCAGAAAGGGAGTCTGAGCATGCAGTTGCTGTATCCAGCCATCAAACCATTCGCTCGTCACGAGCTGGCGGTCGAAGCGCCCCATGTGCTCTATGTTGATGAGAGCGGGCAGGAAAGCGGGTTGCCAGTAGTGTTCATCCACGGCGGCCCCGGTGGTGGCTGTGATGAGTTGAGTCGCCGCTTCTTCGACCCCTCGGTGTACCGCATCATCACCTACGACCAACGCGGCGCCGGCCGCTCCACACCCCATGCCAGTCTGGAAAACAATACCACCGCGCACCTGGTGGCGGATCTGGAGGCGCTGCGCATCTACCTGGGTATTGAAAAGTGGGTACTGTTTGGCGGTTCCTGGGGCTCGACGCTGGCGCTGGCCTACGCTCAGGCGCACCCCGACCGGATCCTGGGCATGATCCTGCGCGGCATTTTCCTGTGCCGGGATGAGGATATTCACTGGTTCTACCAGCAGGGTGCCAGCCGGATTTTTCCTGATTACTGGCAAGAATACGAATCGCTGATTCCTGAAGCCGAGCGCGGCGATATGGTTGCAGCCTATTACCGGCGCCTGACCGGCGACGACGAGATCTGTCAGATGCACGCGGCCCGAGCCTGGTCAGCCTGGGAAGGGCATTGCGCGACGCTGCGCCCGAGTGCCCAGGTGGTTGAGCGTTTTACTGATTCGCGTCGTGCCCTGGCGATGGCTCGTATTGAATGCCATTACTTCATCAACCAGTCATTCCTGCAGCCAGATCAGTTATTGCGTGACATGCCGAAGATCGCGTATATCCCCGGGATCATCGTGCATGGCCGCTACGACATGATCTGTCCGTTGGACAATGCGCTGGCGCTGCATCAGTGCTGGCCGGACAGTGAGTTGCAGATCATCCGCGACGCGGGGCATTCCGCTGGCGAGCCGGGTATAGCGGATGCGCTGGTGCGCGCTACCCAGAGCATGGCCCAGCGCTTGTTGAAACTGGCACCGGAGGCAGAGTAGTGAAGGGATTGTTGCAACGGGTCAGTCAGGCCCGGGTAGAAGTGGCCGGCGAGATTATCGGAGCCATCGATCAGGGTTTGCTGGTGCTGGTAGGCGTCGAGCCGCAGGATGATCGGGCCAGTGCCGACCGGCTGCTGCACAAGCTGCTCAACTACCGGGTGTTTGCCGATGCCGAGGGCCGCATGAACTGCTCGGTACAGGATGTACAGGGTGGCTTGCTGATGGTGTCCCAATTCACCCTGGCAGCCGATACCCGCAAGGGGCTGCGCCCCGGGTTTTCTACCGCTGCGCCCCCGCAGCAGGCGGAGGAACTGTTCGATTACCTGCTGGTGCAGGCCCGCTCTGCCTGGCCGCAGGTTGCTACCGGGCAGTTTGGTGCGGATATGCAGGTGCATCTGGTCAATGACGGGCCGGTTACCATTCTGCTGGAAACCTGAGCGAGGCCGGGTTCCATCCCGGCCCGCAGCCTACGCCAGGGCTTGCTCGACAAAATCCAATCGATCCTGCCCAAAGAACATCTCGTCTCCGACGAAGAAGGTCGGAGCACCGAAGACGCCACGCTCAATCGCCTGTTCGGTGATCTGGCGTAGCCGATCCTTGACCTCGGGATCATTGATCTTCTGCATCAACTCCGCCAGGTCAAACCCCTTGCCACCCAGTACCTCGGCGACTACTTCCGGGTTGCCCATGTCCTTGCCATCGATCCACATGGCCTGGAACACTGCATCGACGTAGGGCAGGAATGTATCAGTACCCAGGTAGGCCGCAGCGCCCCGCATCAACTGCATGGTGTTGATCGGGAAGAACGGGTTGTGGGCAAAGGGCACAGCGTAGCGATTGGCGAAGCGCTGGAAATCCACCCGGGTGTACTTGCCCTTGGCCGGTACGGTGGCTGGCGAGCTATTGTCGGTGGCCTTGAAAACGCCGCCGAGCAACATGGGTTGATATATCACCTCGGCGTCCTGACGTTCGGCCAAGTGGCGAATCTGCGTCCAGGCCAGGTAGCTGGCCGGGCTGCCCACATCAAAGAAGAATTCGACCTGCTTACTCATTTATTTCTGCTCCAGTTTTTATTCGAAATGGCATTGCGGGCGCTGCTGTTCAGAATGTTTCCATCCACGGGCGCAGATCCAGTTCATGTGTCCAAGCATCCCGTGGTTGACAATGAATCTGCCAGTACTGATCGGCGATATGCTCCGGATTGAGGATGCCGTCCTGTTCCTTGAGGGCGTAACGCTCGGGGAAGTTGTCGCGGATAAACGCGGTATCGATGGCGCCGTCGATAATCGGGTGGGCCACATGGATGCCCTGCGGACCCAGTTCCCTGGCCATACTCTGGGCCAGTGCGCGTAACGCAAACTTGGCTCCGGCAAAGGCACAGAAGCCATTGCCGCCGCGCAGCGAGGCGGTTGCACCGGTGAAAATAATGGTGCCCTTGCCGCGTGGCAACATGGCTTTTGCCGCCTCACGCCCGGTCAGAAAGCCCGATAGTGCAGCCATTTCCCAGACCTTGCGATACACCCGCTCGGTGGTCTCGGTAATACTGAAACGCACGTTGGCACCGATATTGAACACCACGACTTCGATCGGGCCGATGTTCTGCTCAATATGGGTAAAGAGTTCAACCATCTGCTCTTCACGGCGCGCGTCACAACCGAACGCAAGCGCCTTGCCGCCTGCCGCCTCGATGTCGTTGATCAGCGGTTCGAGCTTGTCTGCCTGACGGCGAGTGGCGCAGAGGGTAAACCCCTTGCGGGCAAAACGTCGGGCAATGGCGCCGCCAGTGGCATCGCCTGCGCCGATAACGACCGCTACGGGTGCTATGGACATGTTATTCTCCTATATGGTTCTTTTATAGAACTGACAGAATAGTCAGTTTCTTTTTAGAACTTGTCAAGCTATGCTTTGCAGGCCATTCAAGGAGATGCCCCATGCGTTGGGAAGAACTGGATCAGCAGCCTTGCTCGCTATCGCGCACCCTGGCGGTGGTGGGGGATCGCTGGACGCTATTGGTCTTGCGCGATTGCTTTCTCGGTATACGTCGGTTTGATGAATTCGAGAAGCGCCTGGGCGTAACCCGCCATGTGTTGTCTGATCGGCTGAAAAAGCTGGTCGAGTATGGCGTGTTGGTCAAGGTGCCCTATCAGCAGCGTCCGTTGCGTGAGGAATACCGGTTGACTGAACGGGGTCTGGAATTGCATCCGGCCATCCTGGCGCTGGTCAGTTGGGGCGATAAACATATGGCCGATGAACGCGGTGCGCCGGTACAGCACGTGCACAAGGGCTGTGGTCAGGTCATGCGTCCCATCACCACCTGTTCCGAATGTGGCGAAATCGTCGGCGCACGGGATATTCAGGTGCAACTGGGTGAAGGCTGGGTCAACGAAGAGGTCGCGCCGTTATTGGACACCGGACGCTGATCAACTCAAGCGGGCGATCAAGGCGGTAACTGCTGTTTCCACGCGCAGGATGCGTTCGCCCAGTTGTATCGGTTGCAAGCCCGCAGCAGCCAGTTTGTCTACCTCATAGGGAATCCAGCCGCCTTCCGGGCCGATGGCCAGGGTGATGGGCCCCGTCACCGCGCGGGGGCAGGGCGGATAGTCACCCGGGTGTGCGACCAGGCCAAGACTGCCGCCCAGGATTTCCGGCAGGTGATCCTCGACGAAGGGTTTGAAGCGTTTCTCAATGCGTACCGCCGGCAATACAGTATCCCGCGCCTGCTCCAGTCCCAGCAGCAGATTCTCCCGGACTACCCCGGGCTGCAGAAAGGGCGTTTGCCAGAAGCTTTTTTCCACACGGTAACTGTTCAGCAGGATGACCTCGGCCACGCCAAGGGTGGCGCAGTGCTGCAGGATACGGCGAAACATCTTTGGCCGGGGCATGGCCAACAACAGCGTCAGGGGTAATTTGGCTGGGGGCGGCAGGGTCAGACTGATATCCAGATCCGCGTGGCTCTCGGACAGGCTCAATACCCGCCCTTTGCCCATCAGTCCACCAATCAACCCCACTCGCAGATCATCGCCAGCGGCGGCCTGGTGAACTTCCCGCATATGCAGCAGGCGTCGCCCGGTCAGGCGCACCCGCTGCGGCGTAACGAAATCCTGCTCCTCAAGCAACAACAGATTCATGCGCTGGGACTGTCGTCCGGGGTGTCTTCCGCTTTTCTGGTTGGCTTGAGTACGCCCGCAAACAGGATGCCCACTTCATACAGCAGCCACATCGGGCCGGCCAGAAGCGTCTGGGAAATCACGTCCGGAGGCGTCAGCAGCATGCCGACGATAAAGCAGCCAACGATGACATAGCCGCGGATCTGTTTAAGCTTGGCCACGTCCACCGCCCCGGATAGCACCAGCAGTACGGTGGCTACAGGTATTTCGAAGGCCAGGCCAAAAGCCAGAAACAGCGTCATGACAAAGTCGAGGTAGGCGCTGATATCGGTCATCACAGTGACCCCCTGCGGGGCTACGCCAGTGAAGAAGCCGAACACCAGTGGGAACACCACGTAATAGGCGAACGCCATGCCGGAATAGAACAGGATGATGCTGGATGCCAGCAATGGCAGGGCTATACGCTTTTCATGCTTGTACAAGCCGGGCGCAATAAAGCCCCAGACCTGATGCAGAACAAACGGCATGGCGAGGAACAGCGCGCAGATCAGCGTCAGCTTGAAAGGGGTGAGAAATGGCGATGCTACGTCGGTAGCGATCATGCTGGCGCCTTCCGGCAGGTAGGCACGCAACGGCTCGGAAATGAAGGTGTACAGATCGTTGGCGAAGTAGAACAGCCCGAGGAAGATCAGCAGCCAGATCAGCACAATGCGCAACAAGCGGGAGCGCAACTCGGTCAGGTGCGCCACCAGAGGCATTTGACCGTCGTGGGTGGTATCAGGTGTTGATTTGTCACTCATGTGCGTGATGCCGGGTCGTCATTGGGCGTAGCTGATGAATCTGGCTCGCTGTCGGGGGTTGCCGCGGGAGCGATAGGCGCCGCGCTCGATGTCGGTTGTTCTGCGTCCTGGCTGGTGTCGGCAGTGACAGCGCGCTTCACATTGGAGCTGCCGGGCTTTTTCGCCAGATCCGCCATGACCTTCTCGTTGTGCAGGGTCTGGCGTAACTCATCGGCACCGATCTCACGCTCGACCTGGCTGCGTACTTCAGCCAGGCTGCCTTTGATACGGCCCAGATAAAGGCCAGCCATGCGCACAGCGCTCGGCAGCTTCTCCGGCCCGAGCACCAGCAGGGCGACAAAAGCCACCACCATCATTTCCAGAAAACCGATGTCAAACATGGACGATCAGTCCTTGTGCACGGTTGATTCCGTCTTTTTCTCGGCTTGCACATCCAGGGTCTCGCCCTTGTGCTCTTCTACCGAGGGTTTCTCATCATCGTTCATCGACTTGCGAAAACCCTTGATGGCTTCGCCAACGTCACCACCGATACTTTTCAGTCGCTTGGTGCCGAACAGCAGGATCACGATCAACAGGATGATCGCCAGTTGCCAGATACTGATTCCACCTAATCCCATTTCAACCTCCAGGGCATGACCCTATTTGTTTTCGCGCGCTGCTTTCTCGGCGAGACCGGACAGGTCAAATCGCCGTTCCAGTTCTTTCAATACATCATCCGGGCCCAGACCCAGGTGACTGAGCATGACCAGACTATGAAACCACAGGTCGGCGGTTTCATAAATCAGCTCCTGCTTGTCTGTGCTGTGCTGACAATCCTTGGCCGCCAGCAGCGTCTCGGTACACTCCTCGCCAACCTTCTCGAGGATCTTGTTCAGCCCCTTGGCATGCAGGCTGGCCACATAGGACGTTGCCGCTGGGGCCTGTTTACGCTGCTCCAGCACCTCGGCGAGGCGTTGAAGCGTATCAGTCATGCTTGTGCTCATAGATATCTTCCGGGTTTCGGATGACAGGATCCGTATCCTGCCAGCGTCCGTCGCTGAAAACCTTGTAGAAACAGCTTTGTCGACCAGTATGGCAGGCGATGCCTCCGCGCTGCTCTACCTGCATGATGATGACATCATTATCACAATCCAGTCGCAGCTCATGCAGGATCTGCACATGCCCTGATTCTTCGCCCTTGCGCCACAGTCTGGCACGGGAGCGTGACCAATATATGGCGCGGTTCTCCTGAACGGTTAACTGTAACGCTTCACGGTTCATCCAGGCGACCATCAGCACCCGGCCGCTCGCAGCGTCCTGAGCGATGGCAGGTATCAATCCATCAGCGTCCCATTTGATGCAGTCCAGCCAGGCGCTATCGGTAGGAGTATCAGTCATGGTGTCATGTCAGGCAGTAATGGATCAGCGGCGTATCACCAGCCAGGTGCCAACGGCCAGTGATAGCCAATATAGGGGTTGAGTCTGTGCCCATGTTGTCACATCGGTGCCCAGACTATTGGCCGCCAGGGCCACCAGCGCAACACCGACGAGACGTAAGGCCCAGCCCTCGTCGCGGCGCGCCCGCGGATGGTGCTCCCATCGGGCTATATTGTCCAGCGCCCGGTGGGTGGTTTCCAGTAGCGGCGGAATGCGCTCCAGATGCTGGCGCAGCTTCTCAAACTGGTGTCGTGGTCCGGCGCGCTCGCGCATCCAGCGCTCCAGATACGGCTTGCCGGTGCTCCATAAATCCAATTCCGGATACAGCTGGCGGCCCAGGCCTTCGATGTTAAGCAGGGTCTTCTGCAGCAACACCAGCTGTGGCTGCACTTCCATATTGAAGCGTCGCGCAGTCTGAAACAGGCGCAACAGCAGTTGGCCGAAGGAGATGTCCTTGAGCGGGCGTTCGAAGATGGGTTCGCACACGCTGCGAATCGCGGCTTCGAATTCATTGACCCGGGTTTCCGGTGGCACCCAGCCGGAGTCGATATGCAGTTGGGCTACCCGGCGATAATCGCGTTTGAAAAACGCCATCAGGTTGCGTGCCAGATACGTCTGATCTTCCGGGGTCAGGCTGCCGACGATGCCAAAGTCGATGGCAATGTACTGCGGCTCTTCCGGGTGGGTATGGGAGACAAAAATATTGCCCGGGTGCATATCGGCGTGGAAGAAGCTGTCGCGGAATACCTGGGAGAAGAAGACTTCTACGCCGCGTTCGGCGAGCTTCTTCATGTCGGTACCCTGAGCCTTGAGGGCTGGAATATCGGTTACCGGAATGCCGACAATCCGCTCCATAACCAGCACCTTGTGTCGGCACCAGTCCCAGTAGATTTTGGGTACGTACAGGATTGACGAGTCCTGGAAGTTGCGCCGCAACAGGGAGGCGTTGGCCGCCTCGCGGTACAGATCCAGTTCGTCAAATATGGTCTGCTCGTAATCGCGTACAATTTCCACCGGACGCAGGCGACGGCCTTCGCTGGATACCCTCTCCAGCATACGCGCGGCCAGATACAGCCACTGGATATCCTGATGGATCACATCTTCAATGCCCGGGCGTACGACCTTGACCACCACATCACTGCCATCGTGCAGCCGGGCTGTGTGTACCTGGGCTACCGAGGCGGAGGCCAGCGGGGTGTCGGAGAACTCGGCAAAAGCCTCGGCAATGGAGACGCCCAGCTGCTCTTCGATACGCTTGCGTGCGTCAGCGGGGGCAAAGGGCGGCACCTTGTCCTGCAGGAAGGCCAGCTCGGTGGCGATGTCGTCGGGCAGCAGATCGCGGCGGGTGGATAGAATCTGGCCGAATTTGATGAATACCGGGCCCAGACTCTCGAACGCCAGGCGCAGGCGGGCGCCTCGGCTCAGGTTGCGCGGTGCCGGATAGAGCTTCCACGGGCCGATCAGCAGCAGCCGTCCATACCAGGGCAGAGGCAGAGGAGCCAGTATCTGATCCAGACGGTAACGGGTAAAGACCAGCAGAATACGAAACAGGCGCAGAAAAGCAGTCAGGTTCATGCGTCGGATCCATTATCAGGCTGCAGCAGGCGCTGCACGCGGGCATCCAGTCTATCCAGTTGCAGGCGCAATTCGTGTATCCGCGCGGCCGCCGTATCGGCTTCAGCGCGGCCCACCAATTGTTGGCCTTCTTCGGTCAGGTATTCAGCAACGCTTTGTTGCAGGCTGCGGCGGCTGCCACCAAGCCAATCGCGGCCACTGCGCGCCAGGCTACCGATGGCGTGCGCTGCGACCGGGCCGAGCCAGCGAGCCAGTGCCGCTTCGCCGTCAATCTGCAGGTCAGCGAAGATATTCTGCAGCTGCACCAGAACCTGGGTATCGCCGCTGAGCTCCAGCTGACCATCCTTCAGCACCTGCTGACGATCGCTGCTCAACGCCAGCCGGGCCAGCAGGCTTGCCGGGGCACTCAAGGTGCAGTCGGGTTCTGCTTCGTAATGGCTGAACAGGCTCAGGCCTTGATCATCCGGGAGCACGTAGATGCTCATAGTCGGTGCGCTGCTGCGGATCAATATTACCCGGCCATACATCGCCGCCAGCCGTTGGGCGGTCAGCGGATCCTGACTGATGGCCAGCGCCAGACTGCGCTCGACTCCGGCCAGCAGAAGACGGCTCGGCATCAGGGCTTGATGCCGCGGTGCAGGGCGACAATACCACCGGTCATGTTGTGATAGGTCACCCGGGCAAAGCCGGCTTCTTCCATCATGCCCTTGAGAGTGTCCTGATCCGGGTGCATGCGGATGGATTCGGCCAGATAACGGTAGCTTTCAGCATCGCCGGTAATTACCCGGCCAATCAGCGGCAGCATGGTGAAGGAATACTGGTCATACGCCTTGGACAGCAGTTCGTTACCCGGCTTGGAAAATTCCAGTACCAGCAAACGTCCGCCCGGCTTGAGCACCCGCAGCATGGAGGCAATGGCATCTTCCTTGTGGGTGACGTTGCGCAAACCAAAGGCGATGGTGATGCAATCGAAATGGTTGTCCGGGAACGGCAGTTTTTCCGCGTCCGCCTGCACAAAGCGCACATTACCCGCTACGCCCTTGTCCAACAGGCGGTCACGGCCGACCTTGAGCATGGAGGCGTTGATATCCGCCAGCACCACTTCGCCGGTCGGGCCGACCAGCCGGGAAAATTTGCGGGAAAGATCACCGGTACCGCCGGCGATATCCAATACACGATTGCCGGGGCGCACGCCGGAAAGCTCAATGGTGAAGCGCTTCCAGAGACGGTGGATGCCGCCGGACATCAGGTCGTTCATCAGGTCGTACTTGGCCGCTACCGAGTGGAATACGTCGGCCACCTTTCCGGCTTTCTCCGACTCGGAAACAGTCTGGAAGCCGAAGTGCGTGGTGCGGTCTGAGCTGGATTTATCTGTCATGGAAGCATCTGCCTTGGCAAATTGATTGGCCATTCTACCTGTATTTGTCGTCTCAGAGGGATCAGCAAACCCTTGAATGATAGGACAGGCTGTCGCATGTCGGCGCAGTATCCGGCATGCTATGCGCTTTTTCACCCCGACTTGAAGGAATAACATGGCAACAGTAGAAATTACCCGGGAACATTCTCTGGGCAAGGAGCAGGCAAAAGAGCGTGCACAAAAGATGGCAGACAAGCTGGCCTCCAAGCTCGGTGCGGAATGCAACTGGCAGGATGACGCGCTGACGTTCCAACGCAGTGGGGTAGATGGCAGCATACTGATCGGCGAAAACGACGTCCGCGTCGCGGTCAAGCTGGGTATGATGCTGACCCCCATGGCCGGCATGGTCAAGGGTGAAATCGAGAAGGCGCTGGATCGCTATCTGGTTTGACATGCAGCAAGGCAGAGCGGGCCGGCTCTGCTAATCTGAAGCGTCTAAACCTGTCATTGGAGTTGCGCATGTCGGACAAGAAAAAGCAGAAAGTGAAAGATAGCGGACTGGATGACCTGGATGACTACGCTCGTCAGATCTGGTTGGCCGGGTTGGGTGCCTATGCGCGCCTGGGCAAGGAAGGCAGCAAGCTTTTCGATGCGCTGATCCGTGACGGTGAAGAGACC
Organism: uncultured Halopseudomonas sp.; assembly: GCA_964474945.1. Lineage (GTDB taxonomy): Bacteria > Pseudomonadota > Gammaproteobacteria > Pseudomonadales > Pseudomonadaceae > Halopseudomonas. The sequence goes on from CAYYUQ010000052.1 coordinate 13,802, forward strand.
GAGAAAGCCGCTACCAAGGGTTCGCTGGACGGTTCCCGAAATAAGGTAGAAAAAGCCCGCAAGAAGCTCACCAATAAACTCAAGGGTTGGGAAGAGCTGCTCGACAAGCGCTTGCACGGTGCAGCGGAGCGCATGGGGCTTGCCAGTCAGGCTGAGGTGCAGGCACTGACCGAGCGGGTCGATCAGCTGACGAGGGCGCTGGCCGAGCTGCGTGCTGAACCGACGGCGACGCCGAAGCCGGTCAGGAAGGCTCCCGCAAGCAAGCCGGCAGTTGCCAGGGCTGCCGCAGGCACCGCGCCCGCCAAAGCAAAATCGAACGCAGCAAAACCGAAGAGCGCGACGCCGGCCGCCGCTGCTGAACCTGCCAAAAGCAAGCCTGCCGCCAAGTCAGCGACCAGGCCCGCCGTTGCGGCAGTAAAAACAACACCGCGGCGCCGCAGCACTACGCCAAAAGCAGCTACCCGCGGCAAGACCGGCCCCGCTCCAGCCACTGATGCAGCGCCCGGTATACCGCCGGAGCTATAGGTAGGTGACCCACCTCGTCGCGCCATGCCGAGGTGGGCATGTTCCGACATCCTCGGGGTGAGCGGAGGATGCCAGCTGCTGAACACCTATAACATCACCCGTACTACCGATACATCCGGATCCCGGCTGGCGCCGGCGGCACGCAGTTGATCCAGATAGTCCTGCCACAGCGACTCCTTATGCTGGCCCAGCTGGTACAGATAGTCCCAGCTGTAGAGACCGCTGTCATGCCCGTCATCAAAGATCAGCTTGAGCGCATAGTTACCTGCCGGCTCTACGCCTATCAGGGCTACATTCTGCTTGCCCGTTTGCAGCACCGGCTTCCCATGCCCCTGCACCTCTGCCGAGGGCGAGTGTACCCGCAGAAACTCTGCGGGCAGGGTGACGATCTGGCCGTCGGCGTAGTGCAGCGCGAGGGTGCGTGACGCCTTGTGCAGCTTGATGCTGGCGGGTATCTGGCTGGTCATGGCAGATCCAGGTCTGGTGGTGTGATTAAAGAATATAGCGCGAGAGGTCTTCGTTGACCGCCAACTCGCCCAGATACTCATTCACATAGGCCGCATCAATCATCAGCGTTTCGCCATTTTGCTTGGATGCCAGATCGCCTGCGCTGAAGGACACTTCCTCCAATAGACGTTCCAATACCGTATGCAGCCGGCGGGCACCGATGTTTTCGGTCTTCTCGTTGACCTGCCAGGCAATCTCCGCCAGGCGAGCAATAGCCTCGTCAGCAAACTCGATGTTGAGCCCTTCGGTTTTCAGCAGGGCGCGGTACTGCTCGGTCAGGGATGCGTCCGGCTCGGTCAGAATGCGCTTGAAGTCATCCGGTGACAGTGACTGCAGCTCGACGCGGATCGGCAGACGACCCTGCAGCTCGGGAATCAGATCCGACGGCTTGGTCAGATGGAAGGCGCCCGAAGCAATGAACAGGATGTGGTCGGTTTTTACCATGCCGAACTTGGTATTGACCGTGCAGCCTTCGATCAGCGGCAACAGGTCGCGTTGTACGCCCTCCCGGGATACATCGGCGCCGCTGCCGCTGTTGGCACGCTTGCTGACCTTGTCGATCTCGTCGATAAAGACGATCCCGTTCTGCTCGGCCACCTCGATGGCGCGGGCTTTCAGTTCCTCTTCGTTGACCAGTCGTGCCGCTTCCTCGTCACGGATCAGCTTGAGCGCGTCCTTGACCTTGAGCGTGCGGGTCTTGCGTTTGCCCTTGCCGAGCCCGGAGAACATGTTCTGCAGCTGGCTGGTCATCTCTTCCATGCCGGGAGGTGTCATGATTTCCACGCCCATCGGCGCGTCGGCTACTTCTATGTCGATTTCCTTGTCGTCCAGCTGGCCTTCACGCAGACGCTTGCGGAACAGCTGGCGGGTGCTGGAATCTTCCCGTGCCGGCTCATCGCTGACGCCCTGGCGCGGTGGTGGCAGCAGCGCGTCGAGAATGCGTTCTTCGGCGGCATCGTCGGCACGGTGCCCGACCTTGGCTATTTCCTGCTGGCGCAGCATTTTCAGTGAGGCGTCGACCAGGTCGCGGATGATGGATTCGACGTCGCGGCCGACATAGCCGACCTCGGTGAACTTGGTTGCTTCAACCTTGATGAACGGAGCCTGGGCCAGACGCGCCAATCGGCGTGCGATCTCGGTCTTGCCGACACCGGTCGGCCCAATCATCAGAATGTTTTTCGGTGTCACTTCCTGGCGCAATTGCTCCGGCAATTGCATGCGCCGCCAGCGGTTACGCAGGGCGATAGCTACGGCACGTTTGGCGTCCTGCTGGCCGATAATGTGGCGATCCAGTTCGTGGACGATTTCACGGGGTGTCATGGACATGTACTTGATCCTGGCCGCCTCAGGTATTGGCGTCCAGCTCCTCGATGGTGTGATTCTGGTTGGTGTAGATGCAGATTTCGCCGGCGATACCGAGGCTGGACTCAACAATTTCCCGGGCGGACAGGTCGGTATGGCGCAGCAGGGCGCGGGCAGCGGACTGGGCGTAGGGCCCGCCGGAGCCAATGGCAATGATGCCTTCTTCCGGTTCCAGCACATCACCGTTGCCGGTAATGATCAGCGACGCCTCCTTATTGGCTACCGCCAGCAGCGCTTCGAGGCGGCGCAGGGTACGGTCAGTACGCCACTCCTTGGCCATTTCCACTGCGGCACGGACCAGGTGCCCCTGGTGCTTTTCCAGTTGGGCCTCGAAATGTTCAAACAGGGTAAAGGCGTCGGCGGTGCCGCCAGCGAAGCCGGCGATGACCTGGTCGTGATACAGGCGGCGCACCTTGCGGGCATTGCCTTTCATGACGGTATTGCCCAGTGAGACCTGGCCATCCCCGCCGATAACCACCTTGCCGTGGCGGCGTACTGAAACAATTGTAGTCACGCGGAGCTCCTGTTGGCTGTTCAGATAAGAGGACAGCACGTCAGGCATGCTGTCATGGGAGCTTATCTGGGGGCAGGCCAGTGGGAATTCAAGTTTAGCGGTACAGATCCGCCGACGGATGTGGCGCCGACTGAATGGGAGGGGTGTCAGCGGGTATTGCGTTGCTGACGCAGCAGATTGCTGAAGCCGTTGCCGGACAATGTCTGTTCGGCCTGGGTCAATCGAGTCTGATCGGCGAAGGGGCCAACCTGAACCCGGTGCCAGACCTCGCCATTGGCCAGCTTGGCATTCTCCAATCGCGCTTCCAGTCCCATCAGAATGATCTGCGCGCGAACCCGATCGGCCTCGCTGCGCTGACGGAATGAGCCCGCCTGCAGATAGTACTGGGTAGCCGCTGCAGCTGGCTCTGGTGCTTTGGCTGGCGCGGCTGGTGGCGGTGGCGGAGCCGGACGAGGCGTCGGCACCACAACTTCTGACTCCGGCAACAGCGTGTAGAAGTCATAGCTGGTGCTTTGCCGCTTGGGTGGTTCCGCTGCACGGGTGACCGGTTGAGGAGCGACGCTATCGCGCTTGACCGTTTCACGCCCGGGTTCGAGGGTGAACAGAAACGCAATGAACAGCCCAACCACCACCCCGCAGACGGCGATCAGCCAGGCGGGTACCCGGGGGCCGGATGTCGGTTTGGCCCGGCTGGCGCCGCGGCGAGGGGCTTTACGTGCTTTGGCCATGCGGTTTACATGCGCTCCAGAGTAGTAATGCCCAGCAGATTAAGACCCTGACGCAGGGTACGTCCAGTCAACGCTGCCAGACGCAGACGGCTGTCGCGCTGCTCAGGCTGTTCTGCAGCAAGGATTGGGCAGTTTTCATAGAAACTGGAAAAGCGTCCGGCCAGTTCATACAGATAGTGACACAGTGTGTGTGGAGTGCCTTCCCGGGCTACATAGTGCAGTAGGTTGCCGAACTGGGCGAGGTGCGCGGCCAGATCGATCTCGGCCTCCTGCTCCAGTACCATCGGTGCCAGATCGTCCAGCTGCTGCATGTCCCGGTCGATCTTGCGAAAGACGCTGGCAACCCGAGTGTAGGCATACATCAGATAGGGCGCGGTGTTGCCCTCGAAGCTCAGCATCTGCTCGAAGTTGAAGTTGTAATCGCTGCTGCGGTGTTTGGACAGGTCGGCATATTTGACCGCGCCAATACCCACCGCCCGGGCAATCTGTTGCAGCTCGTCCTCGCCCAGTTCCGGGTTCTTCTGCTGTACCAGGCGCAGGGCGCGTTGTTCGGCCTCGTTCAGCAGGTCGATGAGTTTTACCGTGCCGCCATCGCGGGTCTTGAAGGGTTTGCCGTCGGCACCGTTCATGGTGCCAAAGCCCATATGCTCAAGTTGCATGTCCGCAGAGACAAAGCCGGCCTTGCGGGCAACGGCGAATACCTGCTGGAAATGCAGTGCCTGACGCTGATCGACGAAATACAATGCCCGATCAGCTTTCAGTACCTGATGGCGGTAACGCATCGCGGCCAGGTCGGTAGTAGCGTAAAGATAACCGCCACCTGCCTTCTGCACGATAACCGGGAGCGGTTTGTCCTCGCTGTTTTTGAACTCATCGAGGAATACGCAGCGTGCTCCTTCACTTTCGGTGAGCAGGCCCGTTTGCTGCAGACTATCGACAATATCGGCCAACTGGTCGTTGTAGGCGCTCTCGCCGCGCACGTGCTCGGGGGTGAGGCTGACGCCAAGGCGGTCATAAACGGCCTGGCAGTGACCCAGCGAAATACTGTTGAAGCGGTTCCACAGCGCCAGGCACTCAGGATCACCCGCCTGCAACTGTACAACGCGTTCGCGTGCGCGGTCGGCAAACTCCGGACTTTCATCGAAGCGCTTCTTCGCCTGGCGATAGAAGTTCTCCAGGTCGCCGAGTTCTGCTTCGGCGTTGACTGTGTTCTCCTCCAGATAGGCCAGCAGCATGCCGAACTGGGTGCCCCAGTCGCCTACGTGGTTCTGGCGAATGACAGCATTACCAAGAAACTCCAGCACCCGGGCCATGGCATCGCCGATGATAGTGGAGCGCAGGTGGCCGACGTGCATTTCCTTGGCCAGGTTGGGCGACGAGTAATCGACAACAACGCGTTGGGCCGGAGCGGCCTGAGCTACATTGAGCTTGCTGTCATCCAGCGCGCATTGCAGTTGCCCCGCCAGCCAGATGCGATCCTGAAAGAAGTTGATAAACCCGGGGCCGGCAATGCTCACCTGAGCCACCGCTTCACTGGGCGGCAACGCAGCAATGATCTTCTCCGCAAGATCGCGGGGTTTCATGGCAGCAGGCTTGGCCAGCGTCATCGCCAGGTTGCTGGCAAAGTCGCCATGGCTCTTGTCGCGGGCGGTCTCCACCTGAATGTTGGGGCTGATATCGCTGGGCAGCACGCCCTCGGATTGCAGGGTATGGATGGCGCTTGCGAGCAACTGGCTAATGAGGTTTTTCATGAATGCGGTAGGTTCCGGCAACGGCCTGTGGAAAACCAGACATTATCCGACTTAACCGGCTGCTTGCCAAATCCCTCTGCCTGCCGGTCAGAACATATCCATGGGATCGACATCAATTGACCAGCGTACCTGGCGCGCCATCGGGTGTTGTTCAAGCGCTATAAGGAGCATATGAAGCAATTGGTGCAGCGCTGATCGCTGCTCCGCCAATATCAGCAATTGCGCGCGAAAGCGCCCGGCGCGCCGTTCCATGGCCGAGGGAACCGGGCCAAGTAACTCCACGCCCTTGATCGGGTGTTGCGCGAGTAGTTGCTCGGCGAGTTCCACAGCGGTATCCAGAAACAGATGGGTTTGCGCTACGGCGTTGGCTTCGGCGCGCAGCAGTGCGGTAAAACTGAATGGCGGAAGTCGTGCAGCCTCGCGCGCGGCCAGTTCGCGTGCGGCAAAGCGGTTGTAGTCCTGATCGACCAGATCCTGCAGTAGCGGATGCTCGGCCATATGGGTCTGGATGATCACCTGCCCCGGTTTATCTGCTCGTCCTGCTCGCCCGGCCACCTGAATAACCTGCTGGGCCATTCGTTCCGGCCCGCGAAAATCAGCGGAAAATAATCCACCGTCGGCATCCAGGATGGCGACCAGAGTAACGTCTGGAAAGTGGTGTCCCTTGGCGAGCATCTGCGTGCCAACCAACAGAGCCGGCGCGCCGCTGTTAATTCGGGTCAGCATCTCCTGCATGGCCCGCTTGCGGCTCATGGTGTCGCGGTCTATGCGCAGCACCGGGAAGTCCGGAAAGCAGGCGGTCAGGTGTTCTTCGGTACGTTCGGTGCCAGCACCAACAGGCCGTAATTGCTCGCCCTGGCATTTCGGACAGCAGCGCTCTACCGGTCGCTGGCTGCCACAGTGGTGACAGTTCAATTGTGGCGGCGATTGATGCAGGGTCATCCGTGCATCGCAGCGCGAACACTCCGCCATCCAGCCACAGTCGTGGCACATCAATGTGGGCGCGAAGCCGCGGCGGTTGATGAAGACCAGTACCTGATTGCCGCGCTGCAGATGTTCGCCGATCAACTTTATGAGTGGGCGCGACATGCCGCCCTCCAGCGGGCGGCTGCGGATATCCAGGCACTGAAACGTCGGCGGCTGGGCATTGCCCGCCCGTTGCGTTAAACGAAGATGCCGATAACGTCCCCACTGCACATTGTATAGGCTCTCAAAGGATGGCGTGGCGGAGCCGAGGATGATGCTGACCTGTTCCAGACGGGCCCGATACACCGCCAGATCCCGGGCGTTATAACGCAGGCCGTCCTGCTGTTTATAGGATAGGTCATGCTCTTCATCGACAATGATCAATCCGGGGCGCGCCAGAGGCGTGAATATTGCCGATCGGGTGCCGATAACAATACTGGCTTCCCCGTCCCGCGCGGCAATCCAGGCATCCAGCCGTTCGCGGTCATTCAGCCCGGAGTGCAATATCACCACCGGCACATTGAAGCGCCGTCGGAAGCGTTCCATCGTTTGGGGCGTCAGGCCGATTTCTGGAATCAAGACCAGTGCCTGGCGCTGGTGCTGCAAGCAATGCTCGATCGCCTGCAGGTAGATTTCGGTCTTGCCACTTCCTGTCACGCCCTCCAGCAGCCAACTATTAAACCCGTCGGCAGCCAGGATGCTGTCCAGCGCCGCTCGCTGTTCGGCGTTGGGCTGCAGGCGAGGCTCCCTTAACAAGGGTTGCGGCTCATTGATATGGTGGGGTGATTGACTGATGCGTTGCACCAACCCCTTGCGCTCCAGACCTTCCAGGGCATCCCTGGCCAGGCCCCATTGACTGATAAGCGCGTGGGATAATCCATGTGGGTGCAGCGCCAGAGTTTGCACCGCCTGCTTCTGTTTCGGCGCCCGGCTGATCGCCGGATGCTCGGGGTAGGCGCCGGGCAGCAGTTGCCAGAGCATCTCCTGACGCGCGATTGCCATCTCTCCCTGACGTAGAAGAACCGGCAGAGCGCTGCTCAGGGTGTCACCAAGCCCGTGTTGATAGTAGCTGGACGTCCAGCAGCACAGTTGCCACAAGCTATCGGGCAGTAACGGGGAGCTATCCAATAGCTCCGCAACGCTCTTGAGTTTATTCGCGGGTACGCTGGATTGATCTGTGATGCCCGCGATGAGGCCAACCAATTGCCGCTTACCAAAAGGCACCCTGACCCGCAGGCCGATCTGAATATCTTCCGCGCGCTTGCCCGCCGGTGCGCGGTAATCGAATAGCCGACGCAGGGGCGAGGGTAGGGCAACCTGGATAATCGGTGCTGGCACGGGGCGGACGTCCTTCTCTGTCAGGTTGCTGATGGTAGCATTGGCCGGTGTGTATATGCAGTTCCGCTGCGCAGGCTCGCAATGCTTGCGTGACAGCGGAATTCTGTTATTATCGCCGGCCTATTTTCCGGTCCATTCGCTCATGTGTTGGTGCCGGGTAGAACTACACAGTGCGGTGCCTGATCAGGTTGGTCCGGTGGCGGCACACAAAACCGAGGAATCACCATGAAAGCTGATTTGCATCCTGCATACGAAGAGATCGAAGCCACCTGTGGTTGCGGCAACGTAATCAAGACCCGCTCCACTCTGGGCAAAAGCATCTATCTGGACGTCTGCTCCGCCTGCCATCCTTTCTATACCGGCAAGCAGAAGGTTCTGGACACAGGTGGACGTATCGAGCGCTTCAATCAGCGTTTCGGTGCCGTCAGCACCAAGAAGTAAGAATCAGGCGGCCTTCGATGGCTTTGTCCGGTTCAAGAAAGGCGCTCCTCTGGGGCGCCTTTTTTATTGTCTGGCTGGTGGCGCGGCCGGTCTTCTCGGCCTCCTGCAGCATGCCGGGTGTCGGTAAGCTCGTGGTCAGTAAGCAGGTCATTGACGGCGATACATTGGATCTGGTCGATGGTCGTCGGGTGCGTCTGGTCGGCATCAACGCGCCGGAGATCGGTCGAAACGGTCGCCCATCAGAGCCTTATGCGCAGGCCGCACGAAAGGCGCTGGCAAGCCTGGTCAAGGGCGGTGAGCTGCGCCTGCTGGTCGGAGAGGAGCCGCGCGACAGGTATGGGCGCACCCTCGGGCATCTGTTCGATGGCAGTGGTGCCAATCTCGAGGCCAATTTGCTGCGTGAGGGGCTGGGGTTTGCCGTCGCACTTCCACCCAATCTGAGGCTGCTGGATTGCCATTTGCAGCAGGAGCAGCAAGCGCGTCAGCAGCGCCTTGGCGTGTGGAAAGCGAATCCGGCGCGCAGGGCGTCGCAAGTCGATTCGGGTGGCTTTCATCTGCTGCGCGGACGTATCGAGACGATAAGTCGCACCGGAAGGCATATATGGATCGATCTGGATGGGTCAGTCGCCTTGCGCTTGCCTCGTGGACTGATTGCTGCAGATGAGTTGTCGGCCTGGAAAGGCCGGAAAATCGAAGCGCGTGGCTGGGTTGTTGATCGAGGCCGGGTTCGCCGAGGGCAGAAACGTTAGTATGTTGCCATTACTGGAGCGGCGACTGCTGCAGATACTGGAATAGCGTCGATAACAGCTGATGGAGGCCTCGTTCGTCGTCAAGCGAAGCGCATCAGCTTGTGAGGGGTAGGGCTTTTCTGTATTCTCAGGGGTTTGTAACATCATAAGAAACTTGACCGGAACTGTAACCATGTCTGATCTGAGAACTGATGCACTCGAATACCATGCTCACCCGCGTCCGGGTAAATTGAGCGTCGAGCTGACCAAGCCTACTGCCACCGCGCGCGATCTGGCGCTGGCTTACAGTCCGGGTGTTGCTGAGCCGGTGCGCGAAATCGCCAAGGATCCAGACACTGCATACAAATACACCGGCAAGGGTAATCTGGTTGCAGTGATCTCCGACGGCACAGCAATCCTCGGTCTGGGTAATCTCGGCCCGCTGGCTTCCAAGCCGGTAATGGAAGGCAAGGGCGTATTGTTCAAGCGCTTTGCTGGCGTTGATGTATTCGATATCGAGGTTGAAGCGGAAAGCCCGCAAGCCTTTATCGATACCGTCAAGCGCATCTCCTGCACCTTCGGTGGTATCAACCTGGAAGACATCAAGGCGCCGGAGTGCTTTGAGATTGAGCGCGCACTGATCGAGCAGTGCGACATTCCCGTGTTCCACGATGACCAGCACGGTACCGCTATTGTTACTGCTGCAGCCATGATCAATGCGCTGGAGCTGGTAGAGAAGAAAATCGAAGACGCGAAGATCGTCTGTCTGGGTGCTGGTGCGGCAGCGGTTGCCTGCATGAAGCTACTGGTCAGCCTCGGCGCCGCGGTCGAAAATATCTCCATGGTCGACCGCAAGGGCGTGATTCACTCCGGGCGGGATGACCTGAATGAATACAAGGCGATTTTCGCTACGGAAACCGACAAGCGCACTCTGGCTGATGCGATGAAAGGCGCTGACGTCTTTGTTGGTCTGTCCGGCCCGAACCTGCTGCAGCCGGCTGAGCTGAAGCTGATGGCAGAAAATCCGATTGTATTCGCCTGTTCCAACCCGGATCCGGAAATCAGTCCTGAGCTGGCGCACGCTTCACGTCCTGATGTGATCATGGCAACAGGTCGTTCCGACTACCCGAACCAGGTGAACAACGTACTGGGCTTCCCCTTCATCTTCCGTGGCGCACTCGATGTTCGCGCTACCCGTATCAACGAAGAAATGAAAATCGCCGCTGTACATGCCATCCGTGAGCTGGCCAAGGAGTCTGTGCCGGATTACGTCATGCAGGCGTACGGTGGTCAGAACCTGGAGTTTGGTCGTGAGTACATCATTCCCAAGCCGATGGATGTGCGTCTGATCGAGAAGGTGCCGGCAGCAGTTGCCCAGGCAGCTATCGATAGCGGTGTTGCTCAGCTGCCATATCCTGCGCATTACCCGCTCAAGTCGGTTGATGACTGCTTCTGATGTGTCTCCAGCGAAGCCCAGGCCGGGCTTCGCTGGTAAAGGGAAAAAAGGGCTTGACGCTCGCGCTGATCTCTTTATAATGCGCCCTCGCAAGTCGCGGTGCTTTTTAAAAAAGCGCCATTCAATCAACAGATTAGCAATAGATTGATGGTTGACAGACAAGGGCAGCGGCGTAGAATGCGCCGCTCACTGAAGAGGCCAGTAGCATCGCTTCTTGGCAGTGAAAAAGGTTTGAAGGAAGGCGTTGACAAGGTGTTTTAACCCTGTAGAA
>CAYYUQ010000053.1:0-19726 GCA_964474945.1 uncultured Halopseudomonas sp.
GCACGTTTCTGAACGCGTTGACCGCACAAAGATGAATTGATCAGTGATTCCTTAAGGGTAAAAGTATAATAGTGGCTTCCGTTATTTTAAATGCGACTCAGGTCACAGCTCACTACCGTATAGGCCGGCAGTATCGACATGACCGATAAACGTGTCGATTTTTCGCGTTTTTTCGACACATGCGCAACACGGTGACAATGGGTTGCCGCGCCCTGCGGGCTCGCAATGACGCGGAAAGAACGATAGCGTGGCGCTCAGCCAGCGACTCTGCGCGCCACCGCACCCTTCTGGTTCTCACTGACCACCACCAGCTGATCATCCTGACAGTGCATGACGATCGACTCGGGTTCGTAGTCCTGTTCCTGATGAATCACCAGCTCCAGCAGGTCGCCCCAGAGCAGTGCAGCTTCCAGTTCGGCAGGCTGGTCATTGATCCACAGCTCACCGATCAGTTTCTGATAGCGCTGTTGCAGTTCCATGCGATAGCTCGTGCCATCGGCGGTTTGCCAACGCCAGCTGCCATGGACTCGCGCCGGTACTATCCACAGATACAGGGCATCACTCTTGAAGGCAATCTTGCGATCGGCACGCCAGTCGCCCATATCGAAGGCATGGGAGACGATACGGGTGCCGGGGCGCAGTTCAGCGAGCAGCCGGGGACGCAGCTCCAGGTTGACGGTGTGCAGCAGGTACATGGTGACCACGCTGGCCGGGCTGAAATCCACATCGAACAGGTCATGCTGAATGAAGGCGACCTTATGCTCGACCCCCATCTGCTCGGCATAGGCCTGGGCCAGCGCCACGCGGCTGGAGTCGATTTCCACACCAATGGCGCTGGCACCATACTCCACCGCCGCCGCCACCGGGATGCGCCCGTCCCCCGAACCAAGGTCGTAGAGCACGTCATCGGCATCCACAGCAGCCAGCTCAAGCATGGCCTTGACCACGCTTTCATGGGTAGGAACATAGGGTACGTCCAGATGCATACCCAGCTCATCAAACTGATCGTCACTCGATAAATCGCTGAACAAAATTCGCTCCGGTAATGTCTGAGGCCCATCAAGCATGCCTGATAGCCCCTGTTAATGCGACTTTGCATGGCCCGTGACGACAGGCGAGCGGCTGAATATTAACCCTACATTAATGTCCGCTTAATTTGAGTGGGTTTAAACTGCTATTGTTTCGACATGAGCAGTCCGAAGCTGGCTGGATCAGTTTCTGGCTGGGTACGCACTGCTCCAAGCCGCACTTCATCCTTTTGTCGGCAGTACAGGAGCTTACAATAATGACTTATCCCTCAATCCGGCAGGCCGCACTCAGCCTCTGCCTGTTAGCCAGCGCCGTAACGCTCAACGCGACGGCACAGACCGAGCCCGATCTGCTCAAGGGGCAGGCCGATGCCGCGCTCTGTGGCGCCTGCCACCAGGCCGACGGTAGCGGCATGAATATTCCCAACGCCGATTCATGGCCGCGCCTGGCCGGGATGAATGCCGACTACATGGTCCAGCAGTTGCTGGATTTCAAGTCCGGCAAGCGCCAGAACGTCAGCATGCAGCCGTTCGCGCAGATGCTCAATGAGCAGCAGATCATCAACGTCTCCGCCTGGTTTGCCAGCCTGCCGGCCCCCGTGCTGACAGCGAACACCGACAGTTTCACCGCCGAGCAACTGGCCCGGGGCAAGCAACTGGCGTCCACCGGTGACTGGAACAATTACATTGTGCCCTGCTCCACCTGCCACGGCCCGGACAACCTGGGTGCCGGCAGCGTGTTTCCGGCGATTGCCGGGCAGCATTTCGGCTATATCCGCGACCAGCTGCAGAATTGGCAGCAGGACAAGCGCGACAACGACCCCCAACAGTTGATGGCGGCCATTGCCAAACGCATGACCAGTGACGATATCCAGGCGGTCGCCGCCTGGCTGTCGACCCAGCCGGGTGCCGTTGCCCCGCAGCAGACACCTTGAGGAGCCCATCATGAAGAACCTGTCCCCCGCTCTGCGTTTGCGCGCCGGCCTGATGCTCGCCGCCGGTCTGTTGCTGGCTGGCCCTATGTCGCTGGCCCAGGCACAGCTGTCCGAAGAGAGCCTGGCCGTGCTGGCCGGCATGGCCCCCGGTGCGGCAGCGCCGGCCGACAACCAGTTCGTGCATATTCCGCCGACACTGGAAGACCTGGAAGCCTCCAACCTGAACCCCGAGCTGAAGAAGGTCATTCTGCGCGGCTACGACCTGTTCACCAATACCCAGCAGGTCCGCGAGCGTTACAGCCTCAACGACATGAACTGCGACAGCTGCCACATGGGCGCCGGCCGCCTGCCCTTCTCCTCGCCAGTCTGGCCGGCGGCAGTGATCCTGCCCAACTACCGGCCCAAGAATGACCAGGTGAACAACATTGAAGAGCGCATTGCCGGCTGCTTCTCCTTCTCGATGAACGGCGAGCCGCCCGCCTATGGCAGCGACGACATGCTCGCACTGAGCGCCTACCACCAGTGGCTGGCCAAGGGCGTGCCCGTGTATCAGCCGGGCGGCAGCATGTACGGTCGCGGCTTCGGCAAGCTCGCCGATTCGGCGGAAAAACCGGACTACCATCGCGGCAAGGCCACCTACGAAGCCAAGTGTTCGATCTGCCACGGCGAAGACGGCAGTGGTCTGAAAGCACGGGGCGAGGTGGTGTTCCCGCCGCTGTGGGGCGACTATTCCTACAACTGGGGCGCGGGCATTACCCGGCTGTTCACCCTGGCCGGCTTCGTCAAGCACAACATGCCGATCGGCCAGCCGAACACTCTGACCGATCAGGAAGCCTGGGATCTGGCCCAGTACATCGATGCCCAGGAACGTCCGCAGGATCCACGTTACACCGGTGACGTCAGGGAAACCCGCGAGCTGTACGGCGAAAGCTTCCACAAGCACACCCTGTACGGGCTGGAAGTGGAAGGCCGCCTGCTGGGTGACCATGACAACGTTGGCGCCAACAAGGACTTCCTCAAACCCGAAGCGCTGCGCTCGCGCACCTTCAACTGACCTGATGCTGGCCGGGGTCACCCCCCGGCCAGTGCAGCCACCTCCCCGTCTGTCAGCAGTGCATGACCGCTACTTCAGCGGCCCGCCTATCCGTGTCAACAGGGCTTCCGGTGCGCCGGTCTGCTTGTGCAGCCTGCCATCCGCATCCAGCCATACCAATGCCGGCGTCGCCCGCAGACCCAGCTCACCCATCAGAGCGTGATTGCCGTCCAGCTGTGCCTGGATAGCCGGTGGAATCCGCCGTAGCGCTGCCACCCCGCCATCACCCACCGGACGCATCGGGCCATTGCCCAGGCGCTGCATATGCAGCCGGGCATGCTCGGCCAGTTGCTGATGGGGGTTATCACTGGTCAGCAGCGTCGCGGCCTTGGCCGCGCTGTTGTCGCGCAAAATCCCCACCAGCACATACCGCAACTGCAGGCGGCCACTTTCCACCCAGGGCCGGGCATCCACCCAGAGCTTGTTGCAGTAGGGGCAGTTCAGGTCGGTAAACACGTAGGCCACCGTATCGGCGTCATCGGCACCGTCTGCAATCCAGGTGCTGCGCTCCAGCCGCTGCATGACATCTGCCGCCATCTCGCTGTTGACCCGTTGCTCCAGCGCTGCCTGATTCACGTTCTCACCACTGGCATCCAGTATGCGGCCAAGGATGATATGTTCGCCGTCCGGGGCTTCATATACCGCCAGCGGCTGGTCACCGTGGTAACCGGCCCAGGCGGTCAGCCCGCCCTTGGCCTCGAAGGTGCCGGCAAACTGCACGCCCATCTGCCGCAGCTGTTGCAGGGCCGCAGGCTCCTGCTCCGTCGCCGCAACCGCCGGCATCGCCAGCAACAGGCCCACCAGCGGCGCCCGTTTCAGTGCCTTACCCATTCCTGCCATTGCCTAGTTCTCCTCTGATTGATTCATGCGCAGGGCATCCATGCGCTGGGCCAGACTGCCGCGGGACAGTTCGCCCAGACGTATATCGTTAAGCGTGCCACCGGCGTCGTAGAACAGCGTCACCGGCAGACCGCGCTGCCCAAGCACGTGACCCATTTCCGTCGTCCAGTCGAGCAGCACGTTGTCCAACTGCAAGCCGGTGCTGCGCAGAAACTCTTCTACCGTTACCCTGCCTTCACCCTGATTGAGAAACACCACGTTGAAATCGGGATTGTCCTGCTGTGCCTGCTCCAGTACCGGCATCTCGCGGCGGCAGGGGCCACACCAGCTGGCCCACAGATTGATCACCGTCGGCTTGCCGGAAAAGCCGGGCAGATGCGCCGGGCTGCCGTCCAGTGACTGCACCGCAATGGCCGGAATCGGCCGGTTGCTGCTGGTGGGCAGCGCCGCCAGGGCAAGCATCACCAGCAACACACTGCTGACCACCATCACCCCCCGCAGCAGCGGCGTACGCAGGGCCACCTGACGATGGACAATCAACAGGGTTGCCAGCCAGATACCCGCCAGCCCCCAACCGGCGCTGAATCCGCCATCACGAAAGTCCAGCAGGCTCAGCGGCGCGCTCAGATAGGCCTCAAGCGAACCCAGCACAAAGCCGACCCGGGCACCGAGCAGGCCAGCCAGCATGACCAGCCAGATGGCCTTTTCCGCATTAACGCCGGTCTGGCGGGCATGCCACCAGCTCAGCAGCAGTGCCAGCGCAAACGCCAGCATCAGCAGCAGCACGTTCAGCGGCATGGAAACCGGACCCAGAGGAACAAATACATTCATCAAAAACCACCGTTTGTGTAAGTAACCCGGGCCAGACTGTCGAGCAGTTGCTGCTCACCGAACGCGCCGACCAGGCGGGCCTGCCGTTGCTCCTCGCCCCGGGGGTCGAACAGCATCACCGTGGGCGGGCCAATCACCTCGAACTGGCGCAATAACGCACGCTGCGCGGCACTGGCGCGGGTCACGTCAACCTGCAGCAGAACCGCATCCATGGTGCCGTCCAGCACCTCCGGCGCGGTATACACCTGCTTTTCGATCACCTTGCAGTAGACACACCAGTCGGCGGTGAAGTCGACCATGACCGCCTGCCCCTGCTGCCGGGCCTGGTGCAGGTGCCGGTGTAACTGGTCCAGATCGCTGATCTGCTCGAATGCCAGTGCGCTGACCGGCGCGGGGGCGGCGGGGCTCAGCTTGCCCACCCCGGCCAGCGGACGCAGCGGATCGCCGGAGCCTGCCGCAGCACCGAGCAGCTGCGCTGCGCCCCAGACACCCAGCACCACGCCCAGGGTACGCAACAGCAGCATGGACGCCGGCTGGCGCTGCATCGCCAGATGCACCAGAGACAGCCCCAGTGCCACCAGCAACACGCCCCACAGAGCCAGAATCACCGGCTCGGGCAGCACCCGCGCGAGCATCCAGATGCCGGTGGCCAGCAGGGCAAAACCGAAACCACCGCGGACGATATCCATCCAGGCCCCCGGACGCGGCAGCCAGCGTGCGCCCAGCGTGCCGATGATCAGCAGTGGCACACCCATACCCAGGCCCATGCTGAACAGCAGCCCGGTACCGATAGACACGTTGCCGGTCTGCGCCACATACAGCAGCACACCAGCCAGCGGCGCCGTCATGCAAGGGCCGACCAACAGCGCCGAGAGCGTACCCATGGCCGCCGCACCGACCAGCGTGCCACCCCGGGTGTCGCGGCCCAGCGCATCCAGCCGGCTGCGCAGGAGTGCCGGCAACTGCAGCGTATAGATACCGAACATGGCCAGTGCCAGCAGCAGGAAGACCATACCGAAGGCACCAATTACCCAGATGTTCTGCAAGGCCGCCTGCAGCTGCGCCCCGAGCAAGGCTGCCAGTGCCCCGAGAGCGGCATAGGTCAGCGCCATGGGCAGGACAAAGGCGGTGCTGAGGATCAGCGCCTGCCGGGTCGAGGCGCCCCGCCCCAGCACCATGCTCGACAGTATCGGAACCATCGGCAGCACGCAGGGCGTAAAGGTCAGCGCCAGCCCCAGCACAAAGAACGCCGGCAGGGTCAGCCACAGCGAGCTGCTGTGCAACCAGCTGACTATCTGGCTGTCATTGGCCTGACTGATGCTGCTCAGCGAGGGCGCGGCCGCCGGCATCGCCGGCGCAGCGGGGGCATCGGCAACAGCCGGTGCCACGGGCGAGGCCAGCGACAGGCCGGTTGAGGGTGTCCACAGCGCAGACAGCGCATCGGCAGCGCCCGCCTCATTGCCGGTCAGGTCTATGCGCTGCTGTTGCGGCTGGTAGCACAGGCCACCTTCGGCACAGCCCTGCCAGCCCAGCTCGATCAGCGTAGCGTCCTGACTGTGCACGGCAAACTGCACGCTGCCACGCAGTATTTCGGTCAGGCCGAAGGTCAGGTCCTCAAGCATCTCGCCCTCAGGCAGCCCGCTGATCGAGGCCTGGCCGCCGTCCACCGGGCGCGCAGCAAACTGGTCACGGTACAGGTAGTAGCCTTCGGCAATATCAAAGCGCAGCTGCAGTTCGCCAGCTGCCGCATCCCGCTGCAGTATCTGCAGACGGAAAGCCTGCTCCGGCTGCAGAAAGTCGCTCGCCTGCAGCGGTGCGGCCAACAGTACCAGCAACACCGGTACCAGCCACCTGCTTCCAGCCGCCAACCTGCGTATCAACCCGGCAAACCCCATGACACCCCTCCCATGCTTTACACTGGGCACCAGCCTGGAAGCAGGGGATTAGCCACTGATTAAGGGCAAAATATCCCTGCGGCAGATCGTTAATCCTCCCTTCATCTTTACCCGACAGGCTCGTCAGGTTGAATATCGAGGTAATCGGCATGCATGTACTTCTGGTCGAAGACAATGAGCTGGTGGCACGCGGCATCAGTACCGGCCTTCAGCTGCAGGGCTTTTCGGTCACCATGGTGCACAGCGCCCAGTCCGCAAACAACGTCCTTAAGTCCACCCACGTGGACCTGGTGGTGCTGGACCTTGGTCTGCCGGATGAGGACGGCATGTCCCTGCTGCGCCGCTGGCGAGCCGCCGGGCATGACCTGCCGATCCTGATCCTGACCGCCCGGGATGCCGTAGCACACCGGGTCAAGGGGCTGCAGGACGGCGCCGATGATTATCTGGTCAAACCCTTCGATCTGGAGGAGTTGTGTGCGCGTCTGCAGGCTCTGCTGCGTCGCTCCGCGGGGCGCACGCTGCAGGAGTTGCGCTGGCGTGACATCCGCCTGGTGCCGGAACAGGGACGGGTGTGGCGGGCCGATCAGCCCGTCGATCTCAGTCGCCGTGAGCTGGCGTTGCTGCAGGTATTCTTCCAGTATCCACAGCAGATCCTCAGTCATGCCCAGCTGGAGGACAGCCTCTACGGGCTGGAACAGAACGTGGAGAGCAATGCCCTGAACGTGCACATCCACCACCTGCGCCGCAAGCTCGCCCCGGACATCATCCAGACCATACGCGGCCAGGGTTACCGGCTCGGCGACGAGAAGATCTCCCCATGAGTCTGCGGCTACGCCTGTTGCTGGTCATCGGTATTTCTCTCAGCGTGCTGTGGAGCATCATGGCCGGCTGGTTGTTCACCGACATGCGCCGCGAGCTGGAGTCGTTACTGGACAACCGCCTGCAGGCCTCGGCGCAGATGGTCGCCGGGATGATCGAGCAGATGCCGGCCGAACTGCTGACCATGAACACCGATCAGCCGCGCGTCGATATCAGCACGCTCGACGGCCTGACCTGTGAAGTCAGCATCATGCGCGGCGAAATTGCCCACCGCACCCTGGTGCGGACCCAGGGTGGCCCGGTCATCAGCGAAGCCGGACCCGGCTTCAGCACCTATGAACGCAACGGCAACATCTGGCGCGTCTATGTCCTGATGCAGGGTGACCTGCGCATCGCCATCGCCGACCGCATGGAGGTACGCAAGTCGCTGCTGGCGGGCATGGCACTGTCGGTGGGATTGCCCTTCGCTTTCGCTCTGCTGGGCGGGCTGATGCTGGTCTGGTGGGCTATCGGCCGGGGCCTGCAACCACTGGACCGGGTGCGCAGCCTGCTGGCCCGCCGCGATCCGGCAGACCTTACCCCGCTTCCGCCGGTCAACGCACCCACCGAACTGCAGCCGCTGGTGAAAACCATACATGACCTGCTGCAACGGACCGCCAAGGCCATCCGCCATGAACGCCAGTTCACCGATGATGCCGCGCACGAACTGCGCACCCCGCTGACCGCGGTGCGCACCCACCTGCAGGTAGCGCAAATGGCGCTCAGGCAAAACAAGGCAGAACAGTTGTTGCCCGAGGCGCTGGCCTCCGCCGAGCAGGGCGCCATCCGCCTGGAGGAAACGCTCGCTCAGCTGCTGACGCTGGCCCGGCTGGACAGCGGGCAAACCCCCGCCGAAGCCCAGTCCAGCGATGTATTCGAAGCAACCAGCCAGGCACTGACCGAACTCGCCGCCCAGGACCTGAACGCCGAAGCGCGGGTGCAGTTGATCACGCCGCCCAGCCACCAGCCCATCCTCACTGCTATCCCGCGTTCGCTGCTGGTCAGCATACTCGGCAACCTGCTGGATAACGCCCTGCGCCACTCCCCGGCTGACCAGCCCGTCAGCCTGTCACTCACTGACGAGGCCGACCGGGAGGTCAGAATCGCGATCAGAAATCTCGGCCCGTGCCTGTCCGACGAACAGCTCAGCAGAATGGAGGCGCGTTTCTGGCGTGCCCGGCAGGATCAAAGTGGCAGCGGTCTGGGGCTGGCCATCGTCAGGCAGATCGTGGAGAAATACCGTGGCCAGCTGACCATCAGCAACCACCCTGACGGCGGGCTGCTGGCCGAGGTGCGCCTGCCTGCGGCCTGAGCGACGCGGCTGGACAGATTCACGCCAGAAAAGCTCGAAGATGACCCATGAATACCTCAGGCTGGTGGTGATGCAGGTTGTGCCCGGCCTTTTCTATGGTCACCACCTGAGCCTGGGCAAAGTATTGCGCACGGCCATCCTGTTCAGGATTGGAAGCCCAGCTTTCGGCGCCATACATCAGCAGCACCGGACAGGCGATAGCCTGCCACAGGTCACGGGGCTCAACCGAGGCTATCTCGGCCGCACCAAATCCGCGCACCTGATGGTCGTATTTCCAGCGCAGCTGACCCTCCTCACCCGGTTTGAGCCCGTGCTGGCAAACATACTCGGCCAGCTCCCGGCTCAGCAGCGGATCATGCTCCATCAACCGCTGCACTGCCGCCGCCGCATCCGGGTACTGGCTGGCCCCCAGCCGATCCAGTTTACGCACCCGCTCGACCCACTCGCGCAGTTGCTCGCGGCGCGACGTCTCATCACGCCTGGCCCGTGCCTCAGGCGAAAAGCCCAGCCCCTCGATAACACACAGCCGGCTGACCCTCTCCGGAAACAGCGCAGCGTAATGAATGGCGATGTTGCCACCCAGCGAATGCGCGACCAGCGTCACCGGCCGGTTATCCAGCTCCGCTACCAGTGCCGCGATATCCGGCACGAAGTCCGGGATGGCATAAGCGCCACCTGTGCTCCAGTCACTATCACCATGGCCACGCAAATCCGGTACCACCACATGCCAGTCCGCCGCCAACTGACGCGCCAGCTGATCCCACACCCGGGCATGTTCCAGCCCGCCATGGATCAGTATCAGTACCGGCGCATCAGGGTTGCCCCAGTCCAGGTAGTGCAGACGCAGGCCGCGGGAGTGGTAGAAACGACTCTGTGGCCCATGAGTGTGTGACATGACATTGCTCTCCCTATCTGAACCCGACTCTCAGAACCCCTGTAACGAAATCCCGCATCAATACAGATCGGTTACACTCGTCCCGACCACGGAGCAACATCCTGCCCCGGCCTGTGCCGACCCGCAACGAGAATATGAACATGATCAAGACGAACCTCAGTATTACTCTGGCCCTTGCCCTCGGCCTGAGCGCCGTTACCGGCAGCGCCCATGCCTTCAGCCTCGGCGACGCCGCCAAGCTGACCTCAGCCGTTGTTGCCCCCGACTCCGCCGCAGGCCAGACCGCCGAGCTGATGAACCGTTTGACGGATCTCAACGTCAGCTCTGAACAGGCCGTAGGCGGCACCAGCGCATTGCTGAATCTGGCCAAGAACCAGCTGCCCAGCACGGATTACAGCCAGTTGCTGAGCAGCGTACCGGCACTGGCAAATTTGAGCGGCAACGGCTCGGATAGCACCGCCGGAGCCATCGGTGGTCTGCTGGGCAAATCCAACCCGCTGGCCAAACAACCCGCGCAGGCCGCCGGTATCCAGAGCATGACCGACGTTGCCGCGCAATTCTCCAACCTGGGCATGGACAGCGGCATGGTCAGCCAATTCGCCCCGGTGCTGCTGCAGTTCATTGGCAACCAGGGCGTGGGCCAGCCGCTGCTGGGTACATTGACCAGTCTGTGGACAGGACAGCCTGCTGGTTGAGCCGTTGGGGTCGGCGAGCGCCGCTCGCCGACAAGCCCTCCGCAGCCCGGGGGCTGTAGGCGTGGCGCAGGGCGCTGCACTCCCAGACGGGAACGGCGCATATAAAAAACCCCATTGACGGGAGTGGCCGCCAATGGGGTTTAAGTGGTGTTCCCCACGCCAGGCGCGGGAAGGATTTGCTTATTCGATCAGGGTAGTCTGCACCTCCACCTTCACCTCAGTGCCACCGTGCGTAGCGGTATAGATGGTGAGATCACCATTAACCTCTCCTGTTCCCCAACCTGCTCCGAGCGTTACCGAATCCTCTGCATCACCAAGGAGTTTCAGCAAGTTATTGTCATCGGTCATGTTGAATACATCCTCCACACTCAGAGCGGCGATCGTATTCACCCCTGACGCCACACCGCTCATGTCAATGACTTCAATGTTGCTCAGCTGACTGAAAGCACCGCTGCCCAGGTTGTCGCCAAAGCGCAGCTGCACGGTATCCGAACCACCCAGGCCATCGATCGGGCTGCCTTCCCACAGGAAGAGGTCGGCTCCGGCTGTTGGCAGTGTGGCGTCGACGTTGATCTCCATTGCCCCGGTTGCCGGAGCAGACAGATCACCAACCTGATTGCCATCAGCATCCACCTCATAGGTCCAGGCATTGATGATGATCTCGGGGCTGCCCGTGGTGCTGCCATGCATGAACTGGAGATTATCCAGCTCCTCCTGTGTCAGCCCGGTGATGGTCCATTTGCCGCTCTCATAAGTCGCACGCCCGTCCGCAATCAGATCAGCCGCGCCGGTATAGAACAGTACCTTCTGCGCATCAGGGAAGTCTCTCAGCTCCAGCGTAGTACGTTCGGTGTGTGCATCATCGCCTGCACCAGCAGCTGGCCGCGGATCCTTCATGTGGACGTTGAGGTTCAGGGCAATCCTGTCTCCTGCCACGCCAAAGCTCAACGTCGGATTCAGCGTAAGGCCATCCGCCTGCGGCGCTACCTGCAGGTCAAACAGGATCTCGCTCGGGCTGGGCGCCAGGCCTGCATGACCGCTGCGCACGGTCAGCTTGATATCCTCCAGCGTTCCGCTCCAGTGCTTCGGCGGCAGGATCGCAATGCCAGCAGGCAAGGCGCCGCCACTGACCGGCAGCACCCAGGTGCCGTCACCGGCGTTATTGGCCAGTACACTATCGCCGCTGCCATTCTGGTAATACACCGTGAAGCCATCCGGCAGGCCGCTGATGAAAGCAGAGTCGATGGTTTCAGCGGTATCCCGCAGACTCGCACCGGTGAACTGCAATGCGATCGCCTTGCTCGGATCTGCACTTGCGCTGTGCTCAGTACCGCTGGCGGTGATATCCGCCTCATAACCACTATTACTCTGATGTATGGTCAGCGCCCCGGTACCCATGGACACCCTGCTGCTGCCAGCATTTTCCGTATGTTCAACCACCACCGTCACAGCCAGACTGCCTGTCTGGTGTGGCAGGCCGGCATCCGGGACAAACTTCAGGCCCGCCAGTTCCTCAGCCGATACGGCATAGAGTTTGCCACCCGCTGGCGTGCCAGCCGGAGCAGTATCGTCAAATTCCAACAATGGCGTGCCTTCCGCATCCGTCAACTGCCCTGCCAGATCACCCTCTGCAATGTGGATATAGACCAGATTATTGTCGATTACCCACTTAGCAGCGCCGCTGCCATCCAGATCACCATCAACGGTGTTGCCCGGCAAGGTGATGACCAGCGGAATATCCTCGCCCTCACCCACACCGCCGGTGCTGACGCCAATGCTCAATGCATCGGTCACCGGGGCAATATCGACTTCGATGTCTGCCCGTTCTTCGCGGCTGATACCCTGGGTCTGAACCGAAGCGGTGATATCCAGCACCAGCGGCCCGTCCAGATTGTTGCGGTTGGCATCGTCCGGCGCATTGACGGTCATGCTGTCCAGCAGATCCTTTAGCGCGTCAGCTGGATCAATACCGGTGCCCACCGTGGTGGTTTTCGTCCACAGCAGCACCTCCTCACCGTTCTCAATTACCAGCGTCGGTGTCAGACCAGCGACCTCAACACCATCACCCGGGCTGGTGCGGACGGTGACGGCCAGCTCATAGGGAGCCCCGGTATTCTGGCCACCTGTGACACCTCCCTCCACCACTGCGCTCAATGCGAAGGATTGATCTTCGGTCTGCTCAATCTCGGTTGGCGTCAGACTGACCTCTGGCAGATCAATAGCATCACCCTCACCATCCTCATAGCGCAGTGTCCAGGTGATTTCAGCCAGCTCCTGATTGTTAGCGGGTGTCTGGCCGACAGCACCCTGATCCCGGCTGTAAGCGGTGATGGTAATCTCGGACTCAAAATCAGTGGCATACGGCCCGATCAGCAGAGTCAGAGTTTGCTCCAGGTTCGCACTGCCATCCCAGTTATCCCCTGTCGGCAACAGCCAGCCGCCACCGACCTGAGTTGCGCCCTGCACGCTGACACCGCCCGGCATCCCGGAAATCAAGATATGGGTCAACCGCTCACTGCCATCGGCATCCGCTGCATTGCCGGCCTTACTGTCTGCCAATTGACTGATATCCAGCGTGATATCAACCGAACCGGCACCGGTTTTGGTGATGACGCCGTCAGTGCCGGTAACAACATCTTCGCCTGCCGCCCCCATCAGCTTCATGCCGATCTGATCGGTATAGGGCACAAAGTTCAGGGTGTGCGCCACGCTCTGCCAACCAGCACTCGTATCCGCAAGCAAACTTCCGTCGGTAGACGGATCAGTTACCTGATACTGGATATCCAACGTGATGCTGCCACTGAAGTTGGCCGGCCCTTTAACATAGACGCTGGGCGCGCCGCTGGTCTGCGCATTGCTGATGGTGTAATAACCATCACTTACCACCAGCGGGACAGTACCTGCAGCATCGGCATACAGGGTAACGCCCGCGGAGGATAGATCGCCCTCGGCAATACGCACCGTGCTGATGTATTCATCAGCGTCCGCGCCCACGGGTGCCAGTTCCAGCTCGCCGACGGTGTCTTCCATGAGGCTGGAGCTGATGCTCAGGGTCGCTTCCACTACCGGCTTGACGGTGAACTCGACATTACGCTCGTTAAAGAATTTTTCAGCCTTGTTGTCATTTTCGGTGACCACCGGCTGGGCGGTGAACTTCAGTGTGCCACTCCAGTGCTGGGGCACCAGGATCTTGATGTTGCCGCTATCCAGGTCAGCCTTGGTTACGACCCAAACGCGGGTATCGCCCTCACCGCTGATCACCGCACCGGCGCCGATCAACTCGAAACCTTCCGCCAGATTGCTGATGCGCAAAGTGATGGTTTCCGAGCCATCCGGCCCGGCAGCGTTGACACCAGGTTCCCCCGAATCCAGATGTGTTATCAGGTTCTTCAGATTAACCTCAAGCTGGCCGCCACTCTGGTCGCCGCCATCCTCGATGTATTCCTTTGCAACAACGGTCATTTCCGGCGTATTCGGCACACCCAGCACCTCCACCTCGATCGGCAGGGTGTGAGTCAGCGGCGGCATCGCCTCCGAGCCCCGGCTGACCAGCGTCTGCTCATTGCCACTGGCATCGGTATAGGTCAAGGTATCCACCGCATCGGCAGTAACGCTCAACTGGATAGTCTCGTTACTGCTCGTCGGCGGCGTCAGTACTGGCTGCTTATCCTCATCAAAGTCCCTGATGACCAGCACATAGCTGCCATCCGCCTGGTATATACCGGTCGGCCGACTGTGATCAGCAGGGTCATGAACAGGCAGTGACGAGTCCGTTGTATAGGTCACGCCGCCATAGGTAATCCGTGCACCCTCGGGAATACCGGCAATGGCCACATCGAAGCTGGTATCCACATCCGTACGATTGGAGCTGGTGGACGGCCGCAGATTCAGTGTTACATCGGTGTCTTCAGTGGTGCTGGGGTTGGCATCCACCTTCAGCGTCACCCGGTCCGCGCTCGGGTGAATGATCAGATTGGTCAACCAGGCCTGACCAGAGTCCTGGATGTCGGTTGTGCCATCGTCATCCTCATCACGGTCAACCGTGCGCGCATTGACTTCGATCTTGACCACGCCGAACCAGTCCGTCGGCCCCTGGAAAACCACGGAATCCAGATACTGCATGGGAATCGCCACCGGTTCGCCGGTAAACGTCAGAGTATGCGTGGTCGTGCCATCAGAGTAGCTGAAGGTGCTGCCGACCAATGCGTCACCGACAACAGCTCCAGACTGTGCATCGTTACCTGTTTCATAGGGCGTCAGCAGAGCAAAGGTATCTTCGTTGCGGGCAGCACTGGTGTCTTGCGTCCAGTTGCCCACTCCATCGCTTACCCAGGTGCCATCTTCGTTGGACCAACCCGCGCTGAGCAGGAAGCCGGTGTCTGTACCCAGGCTGAATGGCTGATCTTCCATGCCGGTGGTGCTGTACACGTGGTCGGGATTGATAGTGACGTCCTCGCCGTTCGCCCCATCGGTATCGCTATCGGTTCGTTCACCTACTGGAGTGACGGTGATGGTGACCGTGTGCGGTGTCTCTACCGGATCACTAGGTACGGGCGCCCCGTCAACCGTCTGACTGTCGACCGTGGTGACCTTGATCTCCCAGCCAGCCGCATCAAGGCTGCTGTGGGCAGGCGGCGTGACTTTGAACTGGTCAAGCACCTCCTCGCGCTGCTCCTGAGTCAGGACGTCTCCATCCGCCGGATCATCATTGAAGGTAATGATGTAAGGCTCACTACCCGATCCTGAAATGCTCCAGGCACCTGTACTGGCTGGCTGACTGGTCAGCGTCCACCCACCGGTCGGCAGGGTAAACTCGACCCGGGTGATCACCTCACCACCGGTGTCGTCATGGCTGTCATCGGTCACGCGGATGCCGGACAGGAAGGCCACCGGGGTGTCTTCCTCGATGATGTGGCTGCTGCTTGCATTAACATCCCCCGCCACCGGGTTGACATATAGATTGAGGGTGATTTCATCCCACTCCACATCCGGCGAATGCGTGGGGTTGTCACTGTCACTGTCACGCGCTGCCAGAATGACCTTGATGCCAGTCAGGTCACCACTGAAATCTTTGGGTGGCTGGATGCTCACCACTGGGAGGGCTGTCTGAGTGCCGGGCATTTCAATGACTGGCACAGAGCGCCCATCCACCACCTGTGTCGGGATACCAGAACTGCCGATGGTATAGGCGGTACTACCCACGGTCACGATGGTGCCATCAGGCAACCCATCAAAACCGAGGTAGCGCGTCTCACTGCCGTCGGTGTCCTTGAACGCGTCGGGGTTCAGGATTGCGGTCAGGTTGAAGCTGGTGTCCTCATTCAAGGTGATATCGACTGTTTTGTTATCATCCGACACTTCGAAAACAACGTCAGACTGCTCTGGTTTGTCGTGAACTTTCAGAACAACCTCATCGGTCACTGCCAGCACGTCGACCGTAATGGTCTGAGTACTCTCGACACCATTGCTGCCAACCACTGCGCTGTCAGGCAGCGGGACGCCACTGTCATCCACCTCGTAACTGCTGACACGAACGACCACCTCGAAGTTTTCGTGGCGATCTTCTGCCGGTACCGCCTGGATGCTTTCGTATTCGGCGCGGGTCAGGTAGTTGACGTTCGTCTCGCCAGTTTTCAAGTCACCATGGTGCAGACTGGTATTAATGTCGCCGCCGTTAACGATAATGATGGTATAGCCGCCGGAGCTATTGGGCGTCAGCGTTTGTTCCGGACCAGCTCCACCAGATATATAGGCCAGTTCGGGGGTAGCCTCCGGTGTACCTGACGGGTTCACAGTTAGGTTGATTGCGCCCAAGCGCTCAGGGTGATCGCCTGCGGTGACGGCACTGTTCTCGTCCACAGCGTCGGTGATCACCGGTGTCTTCAGGCCCAGCGCTACAGCCGTATCTTCCGGCGGCACTATCTTGATGGCTGACACATTCGGATCAGTACTGTCTTCATGCGGCAGATTCGGTGCATCTGCTGCAGGCGTAACAGTCACTTCAACGGTAAAGGTCTTGGTTTCGTTATCGGTCACCGTGGTGTAGGTGAAGGTATCCTTACCGCTGTAGTTTGCGTCCGGCACATAGGTGATGGTGCCGTCGTCGTTGACTGTAGCAGTGCCATATTTTGGAGCAACGGTATCGCCACTACCATTCCCGATAGTAGTGTTGCCATCGATTCCTCCAAGCGCATCAGCGTTGGTGTTGAAGGTGTTGTCCGGATATGTCACTGCGTCATCAGTCGAATCCTCTTCCACCGTAACAAGCTTGAGTTCTTCCTCATCTGGCGCATCATCCTTGACGATAACCGAGAACTCGGTCGTTACACTGTCACCGTCGGCATCGGTCACTCGAACACCGTTGAACGGCAGACGGAGAGCGCTAACCATATCGTCGAACTCATTGATATGATCGAATGCGCCATTCAAGGTGAACTGATAGCCGGGGGTACCGGTCGGGTCGTCAATAACAACTGTGAAGACCTCATTACCCGTCCCCTCACTATCACGATACGCAATCAAGGTATGGCCATCAGAACTGATCGTATAAACCAGGTCATCACCACGGGCTGTGAGCCCCATAGCCTCCAAACCAGCTTTGGTCGCGTCAGTGAACTGCACATTTCCAGCGCCGTCACCACCGAAAGAAACGATATTCAGCAGAATCACATTGCTGGTCGTCTTGCTGGCGTCCGGGTCACTGCCTGTCGCCAGATGCGCTTCATCGAGTTCAACCGTAAGCGTCGTTCCGGTTAGCGATGGGCCGTCATCCTTGAAGCTGAAACGGTCACCAATATTGATGGAGGCACTGGTCTTGTCGCCATCACCATCAGTGGCCTCGGCTTGCAGACTCAAGGCACCGTTGGCCAGGGTCAGAATGTCGTTGGGATTCGTATCGACCGGATGTGATAGCGGACGACTCTGGGTCAAGGTGACGTTACCGCTATCATCGACGGTGATGACAAAAGCGACTTCCTCGCTGTTACCAACACGTCCTTCCACATCCCCGCTATCGTTAACATGCAGGCTGATGGGATCACCTGTCCCAGTATCCAACAGACCAGTCGAAACTGCAGTGTTAACCGTGAAGCTGTAAACCAGTGCATCGATTGTCGCCGCTCCATCAGCACCGTAGTCGGTTGCGAAGGCACCCGAGAAGTTGACTGTCGCCGAGGGCGTGCCCGTGACAAGACTGGACTCCTCTACCTGGAGGACGTCAGGGCTGTAGCCAGTCAGTGTCACGGTGGGTACATCGTCAATCACCGTTACACCCAGCATGCCATCTACCGATGTCGTACCACCAAGCGGGTTACCAGCAACCACCTCAAGGTCGAAAGCACGCAAGAGATCGTCAATACCTTGCTCGGTATGCGTCTGCTCGGCGGTCAGCGTGTAGGTATAGCTGATCTCCCAGGCAGCGTCCTTACCATTGACTGTCTCTGTGGGCGCGAAACCGGTCAGGGTCAGTGTGCCATGCCCGGCAATGGTGATGATCCTAGGGCTGGCACCCAGAGCCTGAAGATCGGCCAACGAAATCGACTGACCGACAACAACAATACTATCCAACCCGGATGGCGCAGTGATGCGTATCACTCCTTCGGCACTTTCAGAATCATCGCTGGCGTCGTTCAAGCCTTTCTCATAAACGGTTACTGAACCGCCGATGGTCGGAGCGTCAAGAATATCCGAGGAAACGCTCCCCTCACTGGTGCTTACTCGGAGCTCCTCGAAGAGCTTGGTGGCTCCGGCAGTATCATCTACACCAGTAATGGTGACGTTCAGGGGCTCGCTGTATTCATTAATCGCGTCCATCAGGGTGGTCACAGTGAAGGTCGATTCACTATGACCGACGCCGATGGTGACGCTGCTGGGCAAGCCGGCAAAGTCGGCCAGATCAGCCGCCGTAGCCGCTGCGCCACTCCAAACCAGCTGGACAGTAACGCTCGCATTCGCCTCCACAGTTACCGGGTTACCACTGCCATCAACCAGGCTGACGGTGTAAGTCAGCTCTCCGTCTTCCAGGACAGCTTCGTGATCGACAGTGATTCTTGCGTAAACAGGGTCATTGGTATCGGTCACAGTCACACTGGATGTGTCCGTGGTCACCAGCTCTTCGAAGTTGCCGCCATTGGTACCAGTAATGCTGACGTCATAGCTTTCGCCGTCCACATACACGTCGTCACACTGGATCTCGAACGAATCGGAGGTGCCTGTGGTCTGGCCCACTGCAATGGTGATGGTTTCACCATTGCTCAGGGCGATGACCAGATCCGTTTTGGTCACCGGCTGATCGACCGTGGCGGTGATGGTATGGAGTTCACCTTCCTGCCCAACGATATCGCTCAGGGTCACGGTGACCGGCGTCGGGGTGTCACTGATGGTGATGGCCGTGGTTTCGTTTTCCGTGACCAGGTTCTCGAAGTTGCCGCCATTGCCAACAGCGACGAAGTCGGTCACTTCCAGCTCGAAGTCCGGCTCGATGTAGACATCCCCATCCGGGTAGCCAGTCAGCGGCTGAGTACCCGCCACCGCGCCGGTACCCCAGCCGAAGGTGATGCTGCCGGTCGAGGCGCCTGCCGCGACAGTGATGATCACCGTCTGGCCATTGCTCAGGGTAACGCTGAAGTCCTGCGCCGCCTGCGGTTCATTGTCCAGGGTCACCGTGTAGGTGATCGAGCCGTTGTCCTCATCGCCCGAGCGGCTGACCTTCAGGGTCGCGGTGGTATCATCGATGCTGTCGGTCAGCTCGATGGTGCCCACGCTCGGGGTGCCCAGTTGCTCGAAGTCCGCACCGCCGCTGACCACCACATCCGTGGCCACCAGCAGATCCTCCGGCGCTTCTAGGTAGGGGTCCTCGAACAGGGTATCGGGAATGGTGACATCCACAGTGCCCGTGCTGCCCGAACTGATGGTGATGGTCTGTTCGTCACCGTTGAGATCGGTGAAGGTCACCGATACCGGATCGTCGCCGGGGCGGACATCCGCACCCAGTGTCACGGTGTAGGTCAGGGTGCCACCGGCCTCGGTCAGATCCGGACCCGCGGTCAGGCTGATGCTGGTGGTATCGATGGTGTCGGTGACCGTCACACTGGATGTGGCCGTCGTCACCAACGCTTCAAAGTTGCCGCCATCCGTGTTGGTGATGCTGACCTCATAGTTTTCGCCATCCACATACACATCGTCACTCTGGATCTCGAACGGATCAGAGGTGCCGACGGTCTGGCCCACTTCGATGGTGATGGTTTCACCATTGCTCAGGGTGATGACCAGGTCCGTCCCGGTCACCGGGTGATCGACCGTGGCGGTGATGGTATGGAGTTCACCTTCCTGCCCAACGATATCGC
>CAYYUQ010000053.1:19826-24124 GCA_964474945.1 uncultured Halopseudomonas sp.
TGTAGGTCAGGGTGCCACCGGCCTCGGTCAGATCCGGACCCGCGGTCAGGCTGATACTGGTGGTGTCGATGGTATCCACCAGTTGTACCGTGCCTACTGACGGAACGCCTAATCCTTCAAAGCTGTCGCCACCACTGACCACTACATCGGTTGCTACCGGCAAGTTCACCGGATCTTCAACATACACATCTTCATACAGGGACGACGGGATACTGACCGTGACGCTGCCTGTCGCACCACTGTTGATGGTGATGGTCTGGGTATCACCGTTGAGGTCAACAAACTCCACAGTGACAGGCGCATCCCCCGCTCGCACGGGCGAGCCCAGGGTAACGGTATAGGTCAGGTCGCCACCCGCCTCGGTCAGATCTGGACCCGCGGTCAGGCTGATACTGGTGATGTCGATGGTGTCCGTGACCGTGACGGTCGCGGTATCGCTGGTATCCAGATACTCGAAGTTACCACCCGAGGTGTTGGCAACCGACAGGTCGAACTGGCTCTCGTCGTTATAGACGTCCTCACCGTTGTTGATCGGGAATGGCGTCGAGGTCACCAGGTCGCCGGGCACATAGGTCGGCTCGAAGATCAGAACCGCACCATTGTTCAGCGTCACCACCAGGGTGCTCTGCGGTGCATGATCCAGGCTGGCCGTGATGCTGGCCATGCCACTACCTTCTTCTACCGTAACGTCGTTCAGCGTCAGGGTGGTGGTGTCGATGCTGTCGGTCAGCTCGATGGTGCCCACGCTCGGGGTGCCCAGTTGCTCGAAGTCCGCGCCGCCGCTGACCACCACATCCGTGGCCACCAGCAGATCCTCCGGTGCTTCAAGGTAAGGGTCCTCGAACAGGCTATCGGGAATGATGACATCCACAGTGCCCGTGCTGCCCGAATTGATGGTGATGGTCTGTTCGTCACCATTGAGGTCGGTGAAGGTCACTTCGACAGGATCGTCGTCGGGGCGGACATCCGCACCCAGCGTCACGGTGTAGGTCAGGGTGCCACCAGCCTCGGTCAGATCTGGACCCGCGGTCAGGCTGATGCTGGTGGTGTCGATAGTGTCGCTGACAACGGTAGTTACCACGGTGTCGTCGTAGTCCAGATCCTCAAAGCTGCCCGGGTCACCGGCATTGGCCTCGCTGATGTCGGTAATGACGTTATCGACGGTTTCACCATCAAGATAGACATCATCACCCTGCACCGGCACGCTCAGGATGCCGCTGCTGTCATTGGCTGCGATGGTGACAGGACCCAGCGTGGTGCTGACCGTCACATCGTTCTGGGCAGTGACCGGATCGCCATTGGCATCACGCAATTCCACTGTGTAGACCAGATCGCCGGTGCCTTCCTCAGTGCTGGGGCGATCCATGCTCAGGTACGCGGTCACAGTGTCGATGGTGTCGTCGACCGTGGTGCTGACCGGCGTATTGTCATAACCCAGTTGCTCAAAGCTGCCCGGCTGGCCGGCGTTGACTTCGCTGATGCCGGTAATGACGTTATCGACGGTTTCACCATCAAGATAGACATCATCACCCTGCACCGGCACGCTCAGGATGCCGCTGCTGTCATTGGCTGCGATGGTGACAGTACCCAGCGTGGTGCTGACCGTCACGTCATTCTGGGCAGTGACCGGATCGCCATTGGCATCACGCAACTCGACAGTATAGACCAGATCGCCGGTGCCTTCCTCAGTGCTGGTGCGATCCACGCTCAAATAGGCGGTGACTGTGTCAGGGGTGTCATTGATGACGGTGGATACCGAGGTGCCATCGAAGGTCAGGGCTTCCAGGCTGCCAGCCGCGCCGCCATTGCTTTCCACCACGTTGGTGATGGCATTGCTGACGGTTTCACCATCCAGATAAACATCATCTCCCTGTACCGGTACGTTCAGGGTGGCGCTGCTGCTGTTGGCCGGGATGGTGATGTTGCCCTGCGCGGTCACCACCAGAATGTCGTTGTTGGCCGTCACCGGGTTGCCATCGGCATCATGCAGCTCGACGGTATAGATCAGGTCACCGGTACCTTCTGTCGTCGTATCGCGATCCACAGTCAGAACCACAGTGACGGTATCAATGGTGTCGTCGACCGTGGTGCTGACCGGCGTATTGTCATAACCCAGTTGCTCGAAGCTGCCCGGATCACCGGCATTGGCTTCGCTGATATCGGTAATGACGTTGTTGACGGTTTCACCGTCCCGGTAGATATCGTCGTTCTGCACCGGCACGTTCAGGGTGCCGCTGCTGTCACCGGCTGCAATGATGACAGCACCCAGCGTGGTGCTGACAGTCACGTCGTTCTGGGCAGTGACCGGATCGCCATTGGCATCACGCAATTCCACTGTGTAGACCAGATTGCCAGTGCCTTCCTCGGTGCTGGTGCGATCCACGCTCAGGTAGGCGGTGACGGTGTCGATGGTGTCGGTAATCTGTGCCGTGGCACTGGCACCGGTCAGGTCGGTCGCTTCGAAGTTGCCGCCACTGATATCGGTAACGGTAGCGGTCAGCGTATCGGGATCAACGTAAACGTCCGAGCTCCGGGCCGACACGCTCAGCTCGCCACGCCCGGTGCCATCGATAGTGACGGTGTGATCCGTTCCCGCCACCTCGACGGTCAAGGTTACTGTTTCACCGGTCTGGGGCGGATTGCTGAGCTGGAAGACAAAGGTGACTTCAGCATCGTCTTCGGTGACGTCCGTGGTGGTGACGCTGACGGTAGTGACGTCGGAATCGTCGATGATCTCCGTAGTGGCGCTGCTGCCCAGGCTGGAGTCATTGATGTGTTCATTTCCACCGACGGCATTCACTACCTCGAATGTCTCTGTGGTAGTGCCCTGCTCATAGGCATCATCCGGGCGGCTGTCCACTTCGATGCTGGCACTGGTGGCACCAACCGGGATGGTGATCGTCTGGCCGTTGTTCAGGATGATATGCAGCGGCTCGCCGGCCACCGGGGTTTCCACGCTGGCTGTAACGGTGATCTTGTCGCCTTCGGTCACCTGCGGCGAGGCGGTCAAGGTGATGTCGAGTACTGGCGTCACGGTAATGTCCAGCTCAGCCGTATCCGTACCACCCTCTCCATCACTGACGGTGTAGGTCACGGTAGGAACGTTGCCATTCCAGTTCGGTTCAGGCACGAAGCTGTAGCTGCCGTTCTCGTTGAGCGTCAGCTCACCCACGCCGGGGATGCTGGCAGTGTCACCGGCATTGTAGGCCTGCCCATCCACGGTGAACTCGATGACGGTCAATTGCTCATCGCCATCCGGGTCGCTGTCGTTGGCCAGCACGCCATTGGCGGCAGCGATGTGCAACGGGGTGTCTTCCAGTGTGGTGTTGTTGTCGTTCTCAGCCACCGGTGGCGGATTGCCGACGGTCCAGATGAAGGTCGCATCAGTACTGTTGCCAGCCTCATCGGTCACGGTGATGGTGACGCCGTATAGGCCATCGGCCTGGCCATCGCCGTCGCTGTCTTGCTGGCTGGCGGAATGGTCGATGGTGCCGCTGATAACACCGGTTACCGGGTCGATGTTCAAGCCTGTGGGCAGGCCAGCAGCGCTGTAGGTCAGACTCTTGCCACTGATTGCATCATTGAAATAGGTGCTGATATCCAGACTGATCTGGTCCGCATCCATGTCGTTCTGGTCGAGGATGAGCGTAGCGACCGGGGGCAGGTTGTCCACCGGCTTGCTGTCGGTATCGGTGCCGCTGTTGCCCGCCGGGTCAGTAATGGTGGTGGTGACCGGCACTTCGGTGTCGCCGGGGGATACCGGCACTTGGACGATCACGCCATTGTCCAGGTCATCCTGGGTCACCGGGCGCTCCAGCAGGATATTGCCGTCCTTGTCGGTGACCACCAGCGTATCGCCGACTTCCACGGTCGGACCCGGGGTGACCAGGGCCGGCACCGTACCGTCCGGGCCGATCTCAGCTTTGTTGTAGACACCATCCGGGCCGGCACCCTGCAGCTCGACAGTCACCGTGGGCGCGGTATTGTCCACCGGCTTGTTGTCGCTGTCGCTGCTGGAGTTGCCCGCCGGGTCAGTGACCATGGCAGTGACCGGGACCTCGGTATCGCCCGGAGCCACCGGCACCTGGACAATAACGCCATTATCCAGATCCTCCTGGGTGACTGGCCGTTCGAGCAGTACATTGCCGTCATTGTCGGTCACCTTGAGGATATCGCCGATTTCGACCTTGTCGTCCAAGGTCACTTGCGCGGGAACGGTACCGCCCGGGCCGATCTCTTCCTTGTTGTACACACCATCCGGGCCGGCACCCTGCAGCTCGACGCTGACACCGGGCACA
>CAYYUQ010000054.1:0-23790 GCA_964474945.1 uncultured Halopseudomonas sp.
CGTACGTACGGTTCTGTGAGAGGGATGAGGCGGCGACGCCTCACCCTACTCGATGCGTCCAGCTGTTAGACTTTCATCAGTCATTCTCAGGGGGCTGGACATGTCTACACACTCTTCTCTTGCTGCTGAGCTGCGAAGCTCCTGGTTGAAACAGGCGCAACGTAGTCCGCTGATCTTTGCCGGCTTGGTCGGTGCGCTATTGCTCATGCTGCTGGCGATTGCCGTCAGCGCGGTCAGCGGTGATAACACGGTTAAGGTGACCCTTGCATTGATGGGGGGCACTGCCGGCTTTGTCGCGACGGTAATGGGAGCCTGCCTCGCATTGGTGATGTCGGATATCTCTGCGCGACGCCAGGACAGCATGCTCGGCTTTGCTGCGGGGATGATGCTGGCGGCCAGTGCCTTCTCGCTGATTCTGCCGGGCGTGGAAGCGGGGCGGGAGCTTTTCGGTAACAGCATGGCTGCAGCAGCCACTGTTGTTCTGGGGCTTGGCCTGGGTGTGTTATTGATGCTCGGGCTGGATCACTTCACTCCTCACGAACATGAGGTCAGTGGAGCCCATGGCCCGAAGTTCGAGCGTATCAGCCGAGTCTGGTTGTTCGTGTTGGCGATTACTCTGCACAATCTCCCCGAAGGTATGGCTATTGGGGTTGGCTTCGCTGCTGGAGATATGAGCGTAGGCCTGCCATTGGCCACCGCCATTGCCATTCAGGACATCCCCGAGGGGTTGGCGGTTGCGCTGGCGCTGCGTACGACAGGGTTGTCCATGGGCAAGGCAGTATTGGTTGCCGCCGCATCGGGATTGATGGAGCCGCTGGGGGCATTGCTCGGAATAACCATGTCCAGCGCCTTCGCTGTGGCCTATCCAGTAAGCATGGGATTGGCGGCGGGTGCGATGATTTTTGTGGTGTCACACGAGGTGATCCCGGAAACCCATCGCAATGGTCACCAGACGCCGGCAACAATAGGGCTGATGATCGGGTTTGCGGCAATGATGTTTCTGGATACGGCGTTGGGATAGTGGGGCGAGGGGCGGGACAGGCTGGCTGTCCCGCTATTCTGCATCAGGAGCCTATGTGAGCAGTGTCGTACTTGATGGTACGACCGGCCAGATAGTAGTGCAGGCAGGCCCAGATATTCACAAACGCAGCCGCCATCAGTGCGTAGCGCAGACTGTCCATACCGAAGGTGCCACCCATCAGGTCGCTGGCCAGACCGATCAGTTGTGGACCGAAGCCCAGACCGAACAGGTTCAGGATCAACAGCATCACAGCAGAGGCCAGTGCGCGGCTACGCAGCGGTGTCAGGCTCTGGATCATGGCGAAGCTGGGCCCGAGGTAGAAGGCACCCAGAAACACCGCGGGGATGTACGCTGCCAGCGCCCAGAAGGTGTTGTCGATGGTGTAAAAGGCGATGATGAAGGGAATCGCAAGTAATTTGGCCAGGCCAACAATCCAGGCATTCCAGCTTTGATTGATGGCTGTCAGCTTGTCTGCGAGTAGGCCGCCGATCCAGACGCCCAGGCCGCCAACGATACCCATCAGCGGGCCGAGCAGCATGCCAACCTGTGAAGCGCTGAGACCATGGCTGCGCATCAGGAAGGCCGGGTTCCAGACGATGGTGCCGTAACCGACCAGCGACGTCAGGGTGACCCCGAGCACAACGTGACGTGTGGTGCGCACGCGCCACAATACGGCCATGCCGGCCCGGATATTGACCTTGCCGCGCGGTGGTGGAGCGACGCCATCGGCAAAGCCGCGGGGTGGCTCGATCAAGGTGAAGCGCACCAGCAAGGCGATCAGTACGCCAGGCATACCGACGATGAAGAACGCTGCTCGCCAGCCCCAGGCATCGGCAACAAAGCCACCGATCAGGAAGCCAATCATGATGCCGAAATACACACCCAGTGAGTACAAGGCCATG
Source organism: uncultured Halopseudomonas sp. (assembly GCA_964474945.1). GTDB lineage: Bacteria > Pseudomonadota > Gammaproteobacteria > Pseudomonadales > Pseudomonadaceae > Halopseudomonas. The sequence goes on from CAYYUQ010000054.1 coordinate 1,924, forward strand.
GCGCTGGATCGTTGTTCTTTTGGGTATAGATCCGAAATCATCGAATGGGAAGGCGGGCTGGAACCTGCTTCACCTATGCCCACCCCGATTCGCGCGGCAGCCAATTGCCAGAAGTTCTGCGCAAGACCACACAGCGCGGTCATCAAGCTCCAGATGGCGATAGCCCACGCGATGATGTTGCGACGGTTGGAGCGGTCAGCCCAGACGGCGATTGGAATGCCGAGTGTGGCGTAGAACAGGGCGAAGGCAATACCCGATAGAAAACCAAGCTGGGTGTCGGACAGTAATAGATCTGCCTTGAGGGGTTCGATCAGGATACCGACGATGTTGCGATCCACATGGCTGGACGTGTACGCCAGTACCAATAAGAGAAGTGCCCAGCGCCGATAACGTGGTGTAATGCGACTGGCAAGGTCGTCCCTGGCAGATGCCGATGAATCTGGCAGTTGCGGCATGTAGAGTCTCCGTAGTATGTGGTTATTTTTGTCTCGTGAAGCATACGACTGGCTTCCTGCGACCACAATCGACTGGTGAGTCACATTTGTAGCAGTTTTGTAATTCCTGCATGGCTTGAAACTACCGTTTCCGGCCCCATATCAACTGGTTGATTCCTGGATTATAGGCGCGGTATGACTGCAGCAATTACAATTCGCGGGCTTGAGAAGACCTATCCCAATGGTATGCGGGCACTGAAAGGCGTGGATCTGGATGTGGCTCAGGGTGATTTCTTTGCTCTGCTTGGCCCGAACGGGGCAGGAAAATCCACCACCATCGGTATCCTCTCCTCGCTGGTCACCAAGAGTGCCGGCAAAGTCAGCATCTTTGGCCATGACCTGGATACCGAGCTGATGGCAGCGAAACGCTGCATTGGTGTCGTGCCCCAGGAGTTCAATTTCAGTCAGTTTGAGAAGTGTCAGGATATTCTGGTCAACCAGGCCGGCTATTACGGTATTCCCGCTGCTGAAGCGCGACAGCGCGCTGAGCATTTCTTGAAGCGATTGAGCTTGTGGGACAAGCGTGATGTCGCCACCCGCATGCTATCGGGTGGTATGAAACGCCGATTGATGATTGCCCGGGCGCTGATTCATGAGCCGAAATTGTTGATTCTGGATGAGCCAACGGCGGGGGTGGATATCGAGATTCGCCGTTCCATGTGGCAATTTCTGGAGGAGATCAACGCGCAAGGGGTCACTATCATTCTTACCACGCATTACCTGGAAGAAGCTGAGCAGCTGTGCCGTAACATTGCGATCATCGACGGCGGGCAGATCATTCATGACACCAGCATGCGCGCATTGCTGAAAATGCTGCAGGTGGAAACCTTCCTGCTCGACTGCCGGGACGTGTTGGCAGTGGCGCCGCAGCTGGCAGATTATCCATGCGAGTTGGTCGATGAGCATACGTTGCAAGTGCAGGTCGATCGGGAGCAGGGCATGACCCGCTTGTTTGCCGAGCTGGCGACGCAGGGGATTGAAGTGCTCAGCCTGCGCAACAAGAGTAACCGGTTGGAGGAATTGTTCCTGCGCCTGGTGGAGAATAATGCGGACAAAGGGGCGGTATCGGCATGAATTATTGGCGCGACGGCTGGGTAGCGTTCAGCACCATATTGACCAAGGAGATTCGGCGCTTCAGTCGTATCTGGCCGCAAACCCTGCTGCCACCAGGGATTACCATGGCACTGTATTTTGTCATCTTCGGCAATCTCATCGGTAACCGCATCGGTGACATGGGTGGCTTCGCCTATATCGACTATATCGTGCCCGGGTTGATCATGATGTCGGTTATCACCAACAGCTATTCCAACGTGGTGTCGAGTTTCTTCAGCACCAAATTTCAGCGCTCGATTGAAGAATTGATGGTGGCTCCGGTATCGCCCCATGTGATTCTGCTGGGTTACACCCTGGGCGGTGTCGCACGTGGACTGGCGGTGGGGCTGATAGTGACCATCATGTCGCTGTTCTTCACGCGCCTGCATGTGCAGCATATTGGCCTGACTATCGGCGTTGTCTTCCTGACCTCGCTGGTATTCTCGCTGGGAGGGTTCATCAACGCGGTCTATGCGCGCAACTTCGACGATATCTCCATTGTCCCGACCTTCGTCCTGACTCCGCTGACCTATCTGGGTGGCGTCTTCTATTCAATCAATCTGTTGCCCGAGTTCTGGCAAAGTGTCTCCTTGATCAATCCGATCCTGCATATGGTTAATGCCTTTCGCTATGGCATCCTCGGCGTGTCGGACATCAAGATCGGCGTCGCGCTGCTATTGATGACGGTATTTGTCGCTGGTCTTTACCTGTTCAGCTACCGCCTGCTGGTGCGCGGTACCGGGCTACGCCAATAGGTAGAGATCCTGAGCCGGGCTGCACTCTCACAGCCTCGGCTCGTGCAGCTTTGTTGGCCTGGCGCTGATCAGAGGGTATGCTTGCGCACCTGACAGGAAGGAGACTCGCGGATGCATCCGGCAGACCAATCGCCCCTGGGGAAATCCAGCGAATACAACGGGATTTATACCCCATCACTGCTTTATCCAATCCAGCGCCAACCCATATGGGAAGGCCTCGGGCTCGATCCCGAGCGCCTGCCGTTCAATGGCGCGGATGTATGGAATAGTTATGAAGTATCCTGGCTGACGCCTTCCGGTAAGCCTGAAGTAGCCGCAGTGGAGTTTATCTTTCCATTGACGGCGACAGCGCGCATCGTCGAATCCAAGTCGTTCAAGCTGTATCTGAACTCCCTGAATCAGACCGTCTTCAGTGATCGCTCTGAAGTGCTGCGAACCCTGGAGTCCGACCTGAGCGTCACCGCACAAGCCCCGGTCATGGTGCGTGTGCTGGATCTGCAGCGTCTGCAGCAGTTAGGGATTGCCCGGCTGCCGGGCGAGTGCCTGGACAGTCTGGATGTGCAAATAGATACCTATGATTACAGTCCTGAGTTGTTGAAATTGACCAGGGGGGGTGGAGAGGTACGGGAAACCCTGAATAGTCACCTGCTGAAATCCAATTGTCCGGTGACCGGCCAGCCGGATTGGGCCAGCGTGATGATCAGCTATGCCGGGCCGGCGATTGATCGCGCCAGCCTGCTGCGCTATCTGGTGTCCTTCCGTCAGCATGCAGATTTTCATGAGCAATGCGTGGAGCGGATTTTTATCGATCTGCATCGGCTGTTGGGGCAGGGCTGTGAGTTGAGCGTCTACGCACGCTATTTGCGTCGCGGAGGCTTGGATATCAATCCCTGGCGCTCTACTCAGTCAGGTATGCCTGACAACCTCCGGTTGGCAAGACAGTAAAAGAGGAGGCCCCGGTATCCCGGGGCGACCAGCCCTGGCGCAGTAGGTATGGTTCAGATTCCCATGTTCGATAATACCTGGCCAACGTTACGTAGCGTCGCGGCCAGCGTCGGATAGCGCTCGGAGAACTCCTCTACCATCAGATTGACGCCGTCCACCAGGTTTGGATCGGCAAGGCTTTCCTCATTGGCTTCTCTGACCAGCAATCTGGCTTCCAAGTTATTGGCCAGTTCTTCCAGGGAGTGGCGCTCTGTAGTGGATAGCTGAATATCCGGATCATCCAGTGTCTGTTGCAATGCTTCGAGTTGAGCCCGTAATTGTTGTTCCGGCATGAACTGCTCCTTTGGTATTGCATGATGACTACACTATAGACTGTTAATGCTGCCTTCTGTGCGCTGCAGAGAGCTTGTTTGTACGGCAGACATCTTCGACAATCACGGTATCGGGCAGCGGGATGTTTTGTTTTATACTGCGCAGCTTGCGGCGTCTGCCCTGTCTTCGAACCGAGAGAGTATTGAATAATGAAACTACCACTTGGCATTACCAGCAGCTGGTTGGCAGGGATGCTCGCGTTGATGGTGATCACCCCTGTGGCTGCCTTTGATGACGAAGATTATCAACAGGTGAATCCGGATCCCTGGGAGCCTGTGAACCGTGTGGTATTTCGCTTCAATGACACGCTGGATACCTATGCCCTCAGACCCGTTGCCAAGGGGTATGACCGCATGATGCCGGAGTTTCTGAATGACGGTATCAGCAACGTTTTCAATAATCTGGGCGAGCCAAAGAATCTGCTGAATAATGTGCTCCAGGGCAAGATTGACGATGCGGGGGTCGATCTCGCCCGTTTCCTGATGAACACCACCATCGGCGTGGTTGGCATATTCGATGTGGCCACCCGGATGGGATTGCAGCGTAACGATGAGGATTTTGGTCAGACACTGGGCGCGTGGGGATTAGAGAGCGGCCCATATGTGATGTTGCCGCTGTTTGGCCCAAGCACCTTGCGTGACGGCAGTGCTTTTGCCGTGGAAGGACTGGGTGGATATAACTACGGCGCGCAGATGGATCACGTACCCAGCCGCAATACCGCTGCGGCGGTTGATCTGGTGGATACCCGCGCGGGCCTGCTGTCGCAGGAACGACTCATCCGTGGCGACAAGTACCGCTTCATTCGCAACGCCTGGCTGCAGAACCGCGAATTCAAGGTCAAGGATGGTCTGGTAGAAGACGAGTTCTAGGCAGGTTGCCTGCAGGGGCGGATGGGAGTAATGTCTGCCCCTTGTAGCGTCAGGCTCAGTTCTGACTTCTTAATACACCCTGTGGCCGACAAGCTCAGCCTGGCTTTCGGTAAAGACGTAGGGAATATATGCAGCGTCCTGGCAGCACTTTGCTGGTTATTGATGATGACGATAAGGTTCGTCACAGCATTGCGATTCATCTTGAACAGTGTGGCTTTGAAGTACTGCAGGCGAGTACCGCCCGAGAAGGCCTGGCATTGGTAGGCCGACGTCCGGAGCTGGTGTTGTGTGACCTGCAGATCGAAGATGCCAGCATGAGCGGTATTGATCTGCTCACGCAGATCCGCATGCTCGGGCCAGACACACCGGTGATTGTCATTTCCGCTGATGGTGTGATGAGTGACGTGGTCGAAGCGCTGCGCCAAGGCGCCAGTAACTACCTGATTCGCCCGCAGGATGATCTGGAAGTATTGGAACATGCCGTGCGCCGTTCATTGGATCGCGCACGTCTGCGTAATGAAAATCAGCGTATCCGCGAACGCCTCGAGCAAGCCAATCTTGAGCTGGAAAACCATCTGCGTGAGCTGCGTGATGATCAGGCGGCGGGGCGTCAGGTGCAGCTCAATATGCTTCCACCATCGCCGTTGATCAGTGGCGAATATGTGTTTGAGCATCGCATTATCCCTTCGCTTTACCTCTCCGGCGACTTTGTCGACTATTTCCGCATTTCCGATACGCAGCTTGGATTCTATCTGGCCGATGTATCAGGGCATGGTGCTTCATCGGCCTTTGTCACTGTGCTGCTGAAGTTCATGACCACTCGGTTGTTGTATGAACAGCGCAAGCTGAAGGATCAAGGGCGCATCGCCTTTCAGCCTTCCGATGTACTGGAGCATATCAATCGCAATCTGATCAGTTTCAACCTTGGCAAGCACGTCACCATGCTGGGTGGCGTGATTGATGAGCAGCTGCAGACATTGACTTACAGTATCGGCGGACACTTGCCCCTGCCGATCCTGCTCGCCGATGGCAAGGCAAACTATCTACAAGGCAAGGGCCGCCCGGTGGGGCTGTTCGAGGGTGCCGAATATGGCAATCAGGAAATTCCGTTGCCGCAGAGCTTTTCATTGACGCTGTGCTCTGACGGCGTGCTTGATTGTATTGAAGAATCTACCCTGAAGGAGAAGGAAGATCGCTTGCCGCGGCTGGTTGAGCAGGCCAACGGCGATCTACACTGCTTCATGCGTTTGCTCGGGCTGGAGGGGAAAAAGGTTATGCCGGACGATATCTCAGTATTGTTGTTGAGCAGGAAGCCGGAATGATGACTACAGGCAGGATTCAGTTTGCTGAATCCGATGGTACCTTTGTTCTGAAGTTTCTCGGTGACGTGCGCTTGACCTTGTGCGCGGCGCTGGATGCGTATATTGAAAAGATCTTCAGCGCAATGGATTTCAAATCGATCGTCATTGATTTGACTGAAACCGAGAATATAGACAGCACCTCATTGGGGCTGTTGGCCAAGCTGTCGATCCTGTCCCGCGAGCGGGCAGGCCTGCTGCCGACCCTGGTGTCCACGCAGGAGGATATGCTCCGCCTGTTGCAGAGTATGGGTTTTGAACAGATATTCAATATCGTCGCTGAGACCACTCCCACCGATGCCGAATTGCAGGAACTACCTGCACAGATGCTCTCGGAAGAGCAGGTGAGGTCGCAAGTTCTGGAGGCTCATCGGCTGCTGATGGATCTTAACGATCATAATCGCAATGCCTTTGTTGATCTGGTCAGCAGTCTGCAGTCCGACGCGGAGACGGATGAGGAGCGCTAAGCGCGCTCACTCATCAATTGTTCCAGCTTGCGCTGATCCGCAGCGAACGCGCGGATTCCTTCGGCGAGCTTCTCGGTCGCCATGGCGTCCTCATTGTGCTCCCAGCGGAAGTTGACCTCATTCAGCACTACCCTAGGGTCTTCGCTCACCAGTGCGAGTTGAGGTGCTGCGGGTATCGTGCCGGATTCGCAGGCCAGTTGCTGTAGCAACGCCGGGCTGATGGTCAGACGATCGCACCCGCACAGTGCTTCAATCTGGCCCATATTGCGGAAGCTGGCACCCATTACAACTGTTGTGTACATGTGCTGTTTGTAATAGCGGAAAATACGCGACACCGATTGTACGCCGGGATCATCAACACCGAGGAAGTCGCGCTTCTCATGTTGTTTGTACCAATCATGGATGCGCCCAACAAAGGGCGAGATCAGAAAGACCCCCGCATCGGCGCAGGCCTGTGCCTGGGCAAAGGAGAAGAGCAGCGTCAGGTTACATTGAATGCCTTCCCGCTCCAGCTCAGCCGCTGCCTGAATGCCCTCCCAGGTCGCCGCAATCTTGATCAATACCCGATCACGGGTAACACCGGCTTGCTCATAAAGCTCGATCAGCTTACGCGCTTTATCCAGCGTTGCCTGTCGATCGAAGGACAGCCGTGCATCGACTTCGGTTGAGACCCGTCCAGGTATCAGTTTGAGAATTTCATTGCCCACCGCTACCGCAAAGTGGTCACAGGCATCGCTGATCAACTGGTAACTGCCGGCGGCCTGTTGCAGTGCCTGATCCACCAGATGCCCATACTCGACCTGCTGAGCGGCCTTGAGTAGTAATGAAGGATTGGTGGTGGCATCCATCGGTTGCAGAGTGCGAATGGCATCGATGTCGCCTGTGTCAGCGACAATCAGGGTATGTTGGCGAAGGCTATCCAGTTTGCTAGTCATGAAAACCCGAAGCGGTTGAGGTATGGAGCCTTCGACCTTACCTCAAGCCTGTTACACCGAGCAATCCTGAGTCCGGGTGCGGTTTGCCATCTCATCACTCAACTGATCGTAGAGTGCCAGGGGTTGGCTGGTTCGATGAATTTCTGTACTCAACTGGCGGCGGAAATGCCGAGCTCCCGGCAAACCCTGGAATAATCCCAGAATATGCCGAGTGACATGATGCATGGCACCGCCTTGCTCAAGATGTGTTGCAATATAAGGGCGCAAGGCTGCCAGCACCTCAATGCGGTTGCGCACCGGTGTCTCGTCGCCGTAGAAGCAGCGATCCACCTCCGATAGCAGATAGGGATTGTGATAAGCCTCCCGGCCTACCATCACTCCATCCAGCGTCTCGAGCTGCTGTTGCATCAGGCTCAGCCCAGACAGCCCGCCATTAAGAATAATCTCCAGCTGCGGGAAGTCCCGCTTCAGTTGCTGTACTACCTCATACCGCAATGGCGGAATCTCGCGGTTTTCCTTGGGTGACAGCCCTTCCAGAATGGCAATCCGCGCGTGCACGATAAAGGTATCGCAACCAGCCTCATGCACCTGACCCACAAAATCGGTCAGTTGGTCATAACTATCCCGGCCATTGATACCAATACGATGCTTGACCGTCACCGGGATACTGCATGAATCCAGCATCGCCCTGACACTATCGACCACCAATTCGGGATGGCCCATCAAACAGGCACCGATCAGGTTGTTCTGCACTCGATCACTGGGGCAGCCCACGTTCAGGTTGACTTCAGCGTAACCTGCTTGTTCGGCCAGTCGCGCACACTGCGCCAGCTCCTGAGCGTTACTCCCACCCAACTGCAACGCCAGCGGCTGTTCCTCGGGGCTATATGCCAAGAAGCGTTCGCCATCGCCATGCAGCACCGCACCGGTCGTGACCATCTCGGTGTACAGCAAGGCATGGCGGGAAATCAGCCTGGCAAAATAGCGGTAGTGGCGATCGGTCCAATCCATCATGGGCGCAACGGAGAAACGCCGATTCGGGCCTGGGCGGGAGAGTGCGGGTGAGGTGTGCTGTTCAGACATGGATGGCAAGCTGCGCGCCAGGGCGCTGATCAGGAGCGGGGGCGCAATCTTATCAGAAAGTCATGCAGGAACGAATGGCTCCGCTCAGCCCTCACGTCTGAAGCGCCTGAGTGCTGCGCATGCACGACGCGACCGCTATGCAGTACGCGTCGAGCGCAGGCTATTTTTGCGGATCAACGAAATCCGAGGAACGACAGGATAGCCAGGATGATGACCACAGCGCCTACGATGTACACGATATTATTCATGAGGTTACCTCTTATTGATCCAATAAGCTGAACCGCAGCGTTGCGCAGTCCGGTTTTGCGGGGCTTTTGATACTTGAATTCCGCCGCTGTGATTTTGGACAGCGTTACATTTGGAAAAGTTTGCATCGATTATCATGGGAGGCTTGCCGCATAACTCCGCGTCAGGTTTTACCCCAAGCAGTGATACACTAACAACAATCTGAAGAGTCTGTATTTCCCGTTTCCAGAAGGTAAAACCTGTGTTCACAGAACTATCCCTGCATGAGCGCCTGCTCAAGGCGCTGTCTGAACTGTCATTTGAAAAGCCCACGCCGGTTCAGGCCGCAGCGATTCCCCATGCGATTGCCGGCGAGGATTTGTACATCATCGCCCAGACCGGTAGCGGTAAGACTGCCGCCTATGTGCTGCCGATCCTGCAACAGCTGCTGGAAGACGAGAGCAAGCCGTTAGCGCCCCGGGCATTGATCCTGTCGCCAACACGGGAGTTGGCGCACCAGATCCACAAGGATATCCAGGCGCTGGCTCGCTTTACCTTTCTCAAGGCCGAGCTGGTGATAGGGGGGGAGGATTTCAAAGTGCAGGCTGCCAAGTTGCGCAAGAATCCGGATATCGTGATCGCAACGCCGGGACGCGCTCTGGAGCAGCTGTCGGCATGCAGTCTGGATCTGAGCCAGATCCGGACGCTGATTATTGATGAAGCCGATCGGATGCTGGATATGGGCTTCAGTGAGGATGTGTTGACCATCGCCCAGGCTTGTCCGATCGAGCGCCAGACCATGTTGTTCTCCGCTACCACGGGTAATGCGGGCATCAAGCGCATCGTTGAACAGGTGCTGCGCGAGCCGCGGTGGTTGGAGTTGGATAGTGTGCGCGATGATACGCCAGCCATCCGCCAACAGGTCATTCCGGTGGATGATAATAATCACCGTGAAAAGCTGACCAAATGGCTGCTGCTGAATGAGTGCCAGGGCAAGGCCATCGTCTTTACCAATACCCGTGTCATGGCGGATCGGCTCAACGGCGTGCTGCGTGCGGTGGAAGGTCTCCGCGTATACGTACTGCACGGCGAGAAGGATCAGAAAGAACGCAAACTTGCCATGGAGCGTTTCAAGCAGGGCGGCAACGGTGTGCTGGTCGCAACGGATGTAGCCGCTCGTGGACTGGATATCAGCGAACTGGATCTGGTGATCAACTTCGATATGCCGCGCAGTGGCGATGATTATCTCCATCGTGTGGGCCGTACCGGTAGGGCCGGCGCTGAAGGGGTAGCCATTTCGCTGGTGGCTCCGCACGAATGGAACCTGATGTCGAGCATCGAGCGCTATCTGCGCCGGCAGTTCGAGCGTCGAGAGATCAAGGAACTGGCAGGCAGTTTCAAGGGGCCAAAGAAGGTCAAGGCGTCGGGTAAGCCGGTCGGTGCGAAGAAGAAAAAGGCCGACAAGAAGAAAATCAAGAGACCCAAGACGGCCAAGCCTGCGGCCAGGCGCAAGCCAGTCGTGACCAAGGGCCAGGTCGTGCTGGACGGTGGCGATGGATTGGCGCCACCAAAACGGCGCAGCTGACGCCATCCTCCGCCGGCTACCCAAGCATTTACCGGGAGGCCGGCTTCCTGGTGCTGGTTTGGTCTGGTGATAGTGGCGGGAGCGCCTTGTAGCGCCGCCACTGTAAGGCCACCACCAGCGTGAATAGCAGCAGCCCGGGTAGCCACATCCATTCCTTGCGTCGGCGCTCTACCGGTGCCATGACCTCCAGAATTTCCTGATCAAAATCCAGACCGAGTTCGGACGCCAGACTGCCGTAGGACACCATATCCACCAGGGTGCGGTCGCCGCTCTGCGTCAGGGTCAGGCCCAGGTTCTCCAGTCGCTCCTCGCCATTGTTGCCTTCCGGTATGGGAACCAGCACATAAAAGGTTCGTGGGTTGCCGATACCATCCTCGCCGGCAATTTTTACCCGTAAAGGGTTGTCGCTTTCCGCGACGCGATCCAGCGCCTGAGCGATTTCTGCCGGTGGGACACTGCGGTATGGATCGAAGAGCAGATCCATCCAGAAGCCGGGGCGGAACAAGGTAAAGGCGACCAGTAGCAGGATGAGACTTTCGTACCAGCGGCTGCGCACGATGAACCAGTTCTGAGTGGCGGCTGCGAAGATCAACATGGCTGTCGTGGCTACCAGAAATATGATCACGCCATGCCAGAAACTGACATCAATCAGCAGCAGATCCGTGTTGAATATGAACAGGAATGGCAGGATCGCCGTGCGCATACAGAAATAGAAGGATTGCAGCCCGGTGCGGATCGGATCGCCACCGGAAATGGCTGCGGCAGCAAACGCCGACAATCCCACCGGGGGTGTGGCATCGGCCATCAATCCGAAGTAGAAGACGAACATGTGTACGGCTATCAGCGGCACCAATAGACCGGTCTGCTGACCGAGCGATACGACCACCGGAGCCAGCAGCGTAGAGACGACGATATAGTTGGCCGTGGTGGGTAGCCCCATGCCCAGCAATACACAAAGCAGGGCGGTGAGTATCAACATGAGCAGCAGATTGCCCATGGAGAGCAGTTCTACCAGATCAGCAAAGACCAACCCAACCCCGGTTTGAGATACCGCACCAACAATAATACCGGCGGTGGCAGTGGCTATCCCGATGCCGATCATATTGCGAGCCCCGGATACCAGACCATCTCGTAAATCCGAGAAGCCGCGCTTCAGCGCGCCCGTGATATCGGGCTGTTTGCGGAATAACGAGCGCAAAGGGTGCTGGGTGACGATAATCGCCATCATGAATACGGTGGCCCAGAAGGCCGAAAGGCCAGGCGACAGTCGTTCGACCATCAGACACCAGACCAGCACCACCACGGGCAGGATGTAATGCAGGCCGGTCATCAAGGTGGGTCGGGTCTGTGGCATGACCACCACCGGCGATGCTGGGTCGTCCAGTTCAAGATCCGGATACCGAGAGCCGACCCGCAATAGCCCAACGTAGGTTGCTGCGAGCCCGGCGGCGATAACCCAGGAGGCGTAGCTGCCCAGCAGTGGCTTGAGCCACCCAAGACCGTAATATACCGCAGCAGAAAGGCCCATGATAAACAGCAGACCACTGAGGAAACCGAGCAGTTTGCGCAGGATCGGCCGCTGCGGGTTGCTGCTTTGCAAGCCCTGCATGCCGGCCTTGACTGCCGTCAGATGAACAATATAGATGAGCGATATATAGGAGATCATCGCCGGCAGGAAGGCATGCTTGATGATGTCGGTGTAGGGAATGCCGACATACTCGACCATCAGAAACGCTGCTGCGCCCATCACCGGCGGCATCAACTGCCCATCTACTGAGGCAGACACTTCTATCGCGCCCGCTTGATCAGGGGTGAAGCCAACACGTTTCATCATCGGAATGGTGAACGTACCGGTAGTCACTGTATTGGCAATGGACGAGCCGGAAATAAGCCCTGTCATGCCGGAGGCAACCACGGACGCTTTGGCTGGGCCGCCTCGGTAGTGTCCGAGTAGCGAGAACGCCAGCTTGATAAAGTAGTTACCTGCCCCGGCCTTATCCAGCAGCGCGCCGAACAGCACGAACAGGAATACGAAACTGGTAGATACGCCCAGTGCGATGCCGAACACGCCCTGAGTGCTGAGCCACTGGTGGTTGGCAAGTGATAACCAGCTGACACCGCGGTGTGACAACATGCCGGGCATGTATGGGCCGGCCAATGAATACAGTATGAACACCAGCGCCACTATCATCAATGGCGGGCCGAGTGCGCGACGGGTAGCTTCCAGCAGCAGCGTCAGCCCGGTCAGCGCTACGATGACGTCCAGAGTGGTCGGGCTGCCGGGGCGACTGGCCAGTTCGTTATAGAACAGATAGATATAGGCAGCGCAAAAGGCGCCGACCATCGCCATGATCCAATCCTGTAAGGGAATGCGATTCTGCGGCGAGCGGCGAAATGCCGGGAAAGCCGTGAAGCCGAGAAATACCGCCAAGGCCAGATGTATGGAGCGGGCTTCGGTGCTGTTGAAGACGCCGAAGCCGGCCATATAGGGCAATGGTGAGGCGATCCATAACTGAAACAATGACCAGCATGCCGCTATGCTGAGTAGTAATTTTCCGGCGAATCCGTGGGGCTTGCGACCACCGATGTCGCTGCTGGCTACCAGATCGGTCAATTCGGTGGCTAGGTCGTTATGCTTGCTGGGTTGGCTCATCAAACGAGTCCCTGAATGCAGAAGGCGCACCGGGCCGGCGGTAATGCCAGCCCGGTGGGGTGGAGCAGGGTTACATCCAGCCGCGTTCCTTGTAATAGCGTACGGCGCCGTCGTGCAACGGAATGGACAGGCTTTCCTTGATCATTTCCTGCTCATTCAGCTCGGAAAATGCCGGGTGCAAGCGTTTGAAGCGATCAAAATTGTCGAACACCGCTTTGACCGTCTGGTAGACGGTTTCCTCGGGTACCTTGGCGGAAGTCACCATGGTAGCGCGTACGCCGAAGGTATCTACTGGCTGATCGTTACCACGGTACATGCCGCCGGGGATGGTGGCTTTCGCGTAGTAGGGATGTTCGGCAATGATGCCGTCAATTTCCTCGCCATCGACAGCGACAATAACCGAGTCGACAGTGGTAGTGGCTTCCTGGATCGAGCCGTTAGGATGGCCGGCAACGTACACCATGGCGTCGATATTGTTATCGCCCAGCGCGGCAGCCTGTTCCGCGGCAGACAGCTGGGAAGCCAGCGCAAAATCCTTGATTGTCCAACCCAGAGCGTTCATGACTACGTCCATGGTGTCGCGCTGACCTGAACCGGGGTTGCCAATATTGAAGCGCTTGCCCTTGAGATCCTTGACGTGGGTGATATCTGCATCGCGGCGGGCAACAATCGTCAGTGGCTCGCCGTGCAGCGCGAACATGGCCCGCATATCCGCAAAGCCGCCGGTATCGGCAAAGTTCTCAACGCCTTCATAGGCCTTGTGCTGGATATCCGACTGCACGACACCCATATCCATTTCACCGCCGCGAATCGCGTTAACGTTGGCGACCGAGCCGCCACTCGATGGTGCGTTGCAGCGAATGCCATGGGTGTTGGTATTACGGTTGACCAGGCGGCAGAGGGATTGCCCCACCACGTAATACACCCCGGTCTGGCCGCCGGTACCTATGGTGATGAAATTCTGCTGTGCCACGGCAGGGGATGCCGAGAGTGCTGCGTAACCGATGGCCGCAGAAAACAGGTAAGAGAGTGCTTTCGAGCGCATGCGTTTTTCCTTGTTCTTGTCATGGCAGCGACACCTGCGCCGCGCGTTGGTCGGAACAAGTGTAGCCCAGCGTAGCCGAATACGCCCAGCGGATGGCTCCGCTGAGCCTGACGATCGGGATGACGTATCGGCGTCCGGATCAGACCGGAGGCCAGCCGCCCATGTCGCGCCAGCGATTGACGATGGTACAAAACAACTCAGCCGTCTTCTCCGTGTCGTACCGTGCTGAGTGGGCTTCGCGACCATCGAAGTCGATATCGGCTGCCGCACAAGCCTTGGCCAGAACCGTCTGACCATAGGCCAGTCCGCCCAGCGTCGCGGTATCAAAGCAGGAGAAGGGATGAAAGGGGTTGCGCTTGATTTGCGTACGCTCGACCGCCGCATTCAGGAAGCCGAGATCAAAGAAGGCGTTGTGCCCGACCAGCACCGCGCGTTTGCAACCGGCGGACTTTACCGCTTTACGGACGTGCTTGAAGATTTCCGTCAGCGCATGGTTTTCGCTGACCGCCATACGCAGGGGGTGATCCAGCTTGATACCGGTGAATTCCAGCGCGGCCTGCTCAATGTTCGCCCCCTCGAAGGGCTCGACACGGAAGAAATGCGTCTGATCCGGATACACCTGCCCATCATTATCCATCAGGACAGGGGTAGCGGCAATCTCCAGCAGGGCGTCGGTGGCGGAGTTGAATCCACCGGTTTCCACGTCTACCACTACCGGCAGAAAGCCGCGGAAACGGTAGGCCATCGGCGCTTTATATCCACCGATTGAGGGGGCTCCATCCAGTTCCTCGTTATCGTAATCAAACTCGCTCACACCACTTCCTTATTCGATAGGGGTTACAGAACCCGCCATTGGATGGTTTCACCTGCACGCAGGGGGACTAACTGCTGCTCACCAAGCTGTAATGTATTCGGCACTGTCCATGGGTCACGTACCAGAGTGATGGTATCGGTGTTCTGCGGTAAACCATAAAAGTTTGGCCCATGCAGGCTGGCAAAACCTTCCAGCTTGTCCAATGCGCCCAGCTCTTCGAAAGCCTCGGCATACAGTTCAATGGCCGCATGGGCACTATAGCAACCAGCACAGCCGCACGCTGCTTCCTTGGCATGTTGTGCATGGGGAGCAGAATCAGTGCCGAGGAAAAATTTGTTCGAACCGGAGAGTACCGCATCGCCCAGCGCCTGCTGATGGCGTTGACGCTTGAGAATAGGCAGACAATAAAAATGCGGACGGACACCACCGACCAGCATATGGTTGCGGTTATAAAGCAGGTGATGAGCAGTAATAGTCGCGCCAATACGATCCGATGCGCTGCGTACAAATTCCACCGCATCTGCTGTGGTAATGTGCTCGAATACTATCTTCAGCGTTGTGAAGCGCTCGGCCAGCGCGACCAGCTGTTGATCAATAAACGCTTTCTCCCGATCGAAAATATCCACCTCGGCGTGCGTTACCTCACCATGCACCAGCAGCGGCATACCTATCTCGGCCATGGCTTCCAGTACCGGGTAGATCTTTTCCAGTGCCGTTACACCGGAGTCCGAGTTGGTCGTGGCACCCGCCGGATACAGCTTGGCTGCAATGGCCTGACCTGAAGTGTAAGCTTCGTGAATGACCGCGGGTGAGGTCTGATCGGTCAAATACAGCACCATCAGCGGTTCAAAGCCGCTTGGCTGTGGTCTTGCAGCGAGAATGCGCGATTTATACTCGTCTGCCTGCTGACCATTGCGCACCGGCGGTACCAGGTTGGGCATGACAATGGCGCGGGCAAAGAAGCGAGCCGCATCCGCTACTGTGTGCTGCAACGCCGCACCGTCGCGCAAATGGATATGCCAGTCATCGGGCCGGATCAGAGTAATGCGGTCGGTCATGGAGAGAGTTTCCAGGCTGGGATAATGCGCGCCATGCTACCGGAAATGGGCTGGTTTTACACGCGAGATGCATTTTTCAGAGCTGGCCTGGCAGAGGATGGTGAGATGCCATACAGAGGTGCTTCTGTGGACATGCATCCTGCTAAACTCTTGCGATGGCTGCCTCTGGGGGGGTGGTGCTTAATGAATCCAGGGGAGATATTAATGTCGCGTAGAATCATTGTCCTCGGCGCAGGTATGGTCGGTGTATCCGTTGCCTGGCATCTGGTGCGCAGGGGGCACGCTGTTACCTTGATCGATCGTAAGGAACCGGGGCGAGAGACCTCCTTTGGTAATGCGGGTATTATCCAGCGCGAAGCTGTGCGCCCGCATCCATTCCCCCGTGACGTCGGCACCTTGCTACGGGTGTTGCCCAACCGGCAGGTGGATATTCGCTATCGACCCACTGGTATGTTGAGCGCCGCGGGCCCGCTGTTGCAGTACTGGTTGAATTCCGGCGGGGAGCGCTATCAGCGTATTACCCGTGAATGGGCTTCCTTGATCATGCGCTGTCAGGATGCTCACGGCCCCATGATCCAGGCGGCGGGAGCCGAGGAGTTGATCCGTAAGGGGGGCTGGCTTGAGTTGTACCGAAACCGTAAGGATATGGACGAACGCCTGGCTGAGGCGCAGGAAGACAGCGACCGTTTCGGTGTGGAATATGTGGAACTTGATGCCGCAGCGCTCAGGGAAAAGGAGCCCTGTCTGGCCAAGGATTTGATTGGTGCGATTCATTGGACGCAGCCGTGGATGGTGTCTGATCCGGGTGCGCTGGTGCAGGCCTACGCACGAAGTTTTGTCGATCAGGGTGGGCAGCTACTGCAAGGCAACGTTGACACTGTTGCTCAACAGAGCGATGGCTGGCAGGTGCTCACTGATGCGGGTGCGTTCGAGGCAGAGCAATTGGTCATCGCCATGGGACCCTGGTCAAGGGAATTCCTGTCACGGCTGGGCATCAAGGTGCCACTGTTCTTCAAACGTGGCTATCACATGCATTATTCGACCGCCCAGGGAGCTGAGCTGAAGCATTGGGTAATGGATGCCGAGAAGGGCTTTCTGGTGGCGCCAATGCGGGCAGGGATCCGGCTGACCACCGGAGCGGAGTTGGCAGACCTGAATGCGCCGCCCCGATACGAGCAGCTGGCCGCAGCAGAGGATGCCGTGCGATCATTATTCCCCTCGCTTGGCAACCGGCTCGATGCGGCTCCGTGGAAGGGCGCTCGGCCGTGTATGCCCGATATGAAACCCGTAATTGGGCCGGTGCGAGACAAGGCGGGATTATGGCTGGCTTTCGGGCACGCCCATCAGGGGTTTACCCTTGGCCCGGCGACCGGCGAATTATTGGCTCAGATGATGGATGGGGAAACGCCAGCGATCGATATGAGTCCCTTCGGACTGGATCGATTTCTCGCCAAATCATGATCTGCCCCCCTAGGGCAATGCTGAATCCTGTTTGCCGCAGGTCTGCTCCCGAAAGGCCGTTGGACTCATATTTGTCCAGCGGCGGAAAGCCCGGGTAAAGCTGCTTGGGTCAAGGAAGCCCAGCTCAAAAGCGATGCGTCCCAGATTCAAGCGGTTCTCCTGAATCAGTTTGATGGCCAATTCCATGCGAACTTCATCCAGCAGCTTTTCGTAGGTTGTGCAGGTTTCACTCAGCTTGCGTCGCAAATGGCGCGGGCTGACATTAAATGGCTGCGCCACCAGTTCTTCGGAAATCTCCTTCTCGGAGAGCAATATGCGAATCCGTTGCTTCACTTGTTCGGCAAAGTCGACGTTGGGCAGGTCTTCCAGCATATCTTCAAGTGATGCATCCAGGCGCTTGAGTAGGAAGGCATCACTGGTGGATAGCCTGGATGATAAAGCGAGACGGCTGAGGCGAACCGAAATACGTTTACTTCCGAGGCGTACGCCGCGGCCCAGGATGCGCTCACATTCCAGTCGCCGGTCACTTTCTCCGCTTAAACGAACTTCCGTAATAAGCGGTAACGTCCCCGTGTCCAGACTTTCCCAGGAACGAACACAACGGGAGAGCAAAGCTTCAATATGGAACGGATGGGCAGCGC
The DNA here is from genome assembly GCA_964474945.1 of uncultured Halopseudomonas sp. Lineage (GTDB taxonomy): Bacteria > Pseudomonadota > Gammaproteobacteria > Pseudomonadales > Pseudomonadaceae > Halopseudomonas. The sequence goes on from CAYYUQ010000054.1 coordinate 19,776, forward strand.
CCTTGGGCTCGAAGTAGGCGGTCAGATAATGCTCATCCTCGACGGAATAAAGCTGAACCTGGGTGCTGAATACCTGAATGAAACGCATGGTGCGATGGATGGCCGCGCCGGCCGTTTCGCTGGAATGGGCCGCCAGTGAAAGCAATTGCATGATCGGGCTGACAAATGACCGCCCCATGCGTAGCGCAAAACATTCATCACCGCTGAGTGTGGCCGCTGCATACCAGAGGCGATTCATATCAGTCTGGCTGACCTGGTGTAAGCTGAGGTCGTCTGAACTGCCATAACAAGCCAGATCCTCCGGGAGATCTCGCAGCGACTTGCCGTAGGGTTCCAGTGCCTGGATGATTCCCTTGGCCCATAGGGCCCTTTCCTTCACGCGATGACAGGGAAGCGGGGGGTGCGTTGAGGGCATGAGAGCGATTCCATTGCTTATAATTTTTATTTGTAACGATATTTATCGCTGCGTCCACAATAGAGGACACGAGACAAATATGCAAAAATATACAACAGACTATTGCGAGGATAAATTCATCTCATTCATCCACTGAATGTCCTGCCCAGCCAAGTGATTAGTCCGACCAGGACAAATCTTTCAAGTGCTCCATGACAGACTAAAAGCCGACCGTCTGGCTCCCTAGAAAGCCGGAGGTATGGATCCAACCTAATGGAGCAGCACAATGACAAAAACAAAGCATGCTTGGGCGCTAGCAGCGTTGCCTCTGGCAATCGGGATTGCTAGCTTCACTGGCTCGGCAAACGCAGCGACTTTTAATATTGGCGGGATAGAAGGGCAATTTGACTCGCAGATGTCTATCGGTGCGAGCATGTCCATGACCGATCCGGACAAGCGCTTTATACACACCCTGACAGAGATTGATGGCAGGAATCAGGGCGGTGAAGCTACAGCTCGGACGTCGGATGACGGTCGCCTCAACTATGAGAAGGGGGACTTTTTCTCCAAGATATTCAAAGGATCCCATGACCTTGAGCTGCGTTACGGTAGCTCCGGGGCCTTTATCCGGGCTAACTACTGGTACGACTTTGAGACCAAGGATGGCGGCCAGCGCTTCTATGATATCGACGACTCCGGCCGTCACCCGTTGCAGAAAGGTGCAGGGATTCAGCTTCTTGATGCGTTCGTTTATCACAACTACGCAATCGGGAATAACCCCGGTAACGTTCGACTGGGCCGTCAGGTAGTCAGCTGGGGTGAAGGTGTCTTCATCCAGAACGGCATCAACAGCATCAACCCTATCGATGCTTCTGCATTCCGCCGTCCCGGTGCGGAATTGAAGGAAGGTCTGATGCCGGTGGAAATGCTGTATCTTTCCCAAGGCCTGTCTGAAAACCTGACCATGGAGGCTTTCTATCAGCTCAAGTGGCGCGGCACCATTGCAGATAACTGCGGTACGTTCTTCGCCGGAGCCGATGTGGTGGGTCGTGGGTGTGTGGATCGTCTGGTGTTCGCGGGGATGGATCTCCCGCAAGGTGATCCGGCTCTGCAAGCCGGTCCGGCGGGTCAGGCAGCCTATATTGTGCGTTCCAGCAAAGATAAGGATGCCAGCGACAGCGGGCAGTTCGGTGTGGCCTTCCGCTGGTTTGTTCCCGCATTGAATAATACCGAACTCGGCTTCTATGCAATGAACTATCACAGCCGGGCGCCAATATATTCCAACATCAAGGGTGGCCTGGCTGCAGCAGGGCAAGCAACCGTTCCCGGTATTGATGGTTCAGTTGGCTCTGCTGGTTATTTCTTCGAGCATCCTGAAGATATTCGTCTTTACGGTATCAGTTTTGGTACTGATATAGGCGGCACTTCAGTGGCGGGCGAACTGAGTTACCGGCCCAATATGCCGCTCGCGATCAACGGTGGTGATATGAGTCGTGCAGCTTTGGCTGAACTGGTCGCACCGGGAGATAACACTCACCGGGGTAACCCTTGGGCTCCAGGGGACTACATCCCGGGTTATGAGCGCAAGGAGTTCTGGCAGGCGTCCATGAGTGCCGTTCACTTTATCGACCGGATCCTGGGTGCGAGTCGTCTGGCTCTGATTGGTGAGGTTGGTGCGAACTATATCAGCGGATTGGGGACGGGCGATGGTACTACCAAGTTCGGTCGCGACTCGCTGTTTGGTCAAAGTCCGTTTGCAGATGGCTCATGCTCATCCAATCCAGCTGTACCCGCAGCAGATACCTCTCCACACGCAGGTAGCTGGTGTGAGAACGATGGTTACTTCACCGACTTCTCCTGGGGTTACCGCATGCGTGCGTCCCTGGACTACAGCAACGTATTTGCCGGTATCAACCTGAGCCCGAATATGGCTTTCTCGCATGACGTTGAGGGTTACAGCCCCAACTTCAACGAAAATGCCAAGTCGATCAGCGTCGGTCTGAACGCCGATTACGCCAACAAGTACAACGCCAGCATCAGCTACACCAACTTTTTTGATGGCAAGTACAACACTCTGGTTGATCGCGACTTCGCCGCTGTCAGCTTTGGCGTAAGTTTCTAATTCGGGCTATGGAGAAAAACATGCATATGCAGAAAATAATTATAGGCGCCTGCGGTCTGGCATTGAGTCTGGTTGCCAGCGCTGTAGCAGCACAGAGCCTGTCCCAGTCGGAAATTGATCAACTGGGTGCCAACCTGACGCCAGTCGGCGCTGAGAAGGCCGGTAACGCAGCGGGTACCATTCCTGAGTGGACGGGTGGCCTGGCTGCGGATGCAGGCCAGAGCCTGGCCAACAACTTCCTGGAAAACCCGTTCAAGGATGAGCAGCCGGAGTTCGTGATTACCGCACAGAACTACCAGCAATACCGGGACAACCTGACACCGGGCCAGATCGCGCTGTTCGAGCGTTATCCTGAAACCTTCCGTATGCCTGTGTATCAGAGCAAGCGTACCGTTGCCTTCCCGCAGAGCGTATATGACCAGGTCAAGCGTACTGCTGGTCAGGCCAGGCTGGTTAATGCTGGTGACGGTGTTGAGAATGTGGAGCCGGGTTCTTCCTTCGTCTTCCCGATCCCGAAAAGCGGTGGCGAAGTCATCTGGAACCACATGACCCGCTATCGCTTGAACGTACACCGCTGGTACATGCAGGCCATGCCGCAGACCAACGGCTCGTACACGTTGATCAAGTTGGAAGAGGAAGTCGGTTATCCGAACCTGATGCCCGACGTGGATCCGTCCAGCATGCCTAACACGCTGCTGTTCTTCAAACAGCGTGTGAATGCGCCAGCCCGTCTGGCCGGTAACGTGCTGCTGGTACACGATTCTCTGGATCAACTGAAAGAGCCGCGTATGGCATGGGTATACAACGCGGGTCAGCGTCGTGTGCGTCGCGCCCCGCAGGTTGCTTATGACGGCCCAGGTACCGCTTCTGACGGCATGCGTACTTCTGACAACTTCTCCATGTACAACGGTGCACCTGACCGTTATGACTGGAAACTGGTTGGCAAGAAGGAAGTATTCCTGCCGTACAACTCAGGCAAGCTGTCAGAACAGGGTCTGAAGTATGCCGACGTGCTGAAAGCCGGTCACGTCAATCCGGAACACACCCGTTTCGAGCTGCACCGTGTATGGGAAGTACAGGGTGACGTCAAACAGGGTCAGCGCCACATTTACGCCCAGCGTAACTTCTTCGTGGATGAGGACTCCTGGATGATCTCCCTGGCTGACCACTATGACGGTCGCGGCACGCTGTGGCGCGTAGGTGAAGGTCACCTGGCCTTCAACTACAAGCAGAAGATTCCGGGCTACACGCTGGAGACCCTGTATGACCTGCTGGCAGGGCGTTACATTGCTCTGGGCATGTATTCTGAAGAAGCTTCTGCTCCGCAGTACGGTGGCGCACCGCCGACCTACAACCAGTTCACTCCAGCTGCTCTGAGGGCTGCAGGGGTGCGCTGATTGGAGTAAGTGCGTTACGTTTGGGTTTAAGGGGCGTCTTCGGATGCCCCTTTTTTGTTTGCCCGGCGAAGCCGGCAAACCCGTCCACCTGAAAGAAGGTGG
>CAYYUQ010000055.1:0-23000 GCA_964474945.1 uncultured Halopseudomonas sp.
TGCACCATAAATTCGATATCGACGATACCTCCCGCGTCCTGCTTCAGATCAAACGCAGCCTCATGGGTAAAGGCAGAGGGGTCAAAACCGCACCGGGTAGCCTGGGTAGCAAGGTTATCGCGCATTTTCCGGCGCATTTCATTCACCTCCTTACGCAGCAGCTGTTCATCCCTGGCACGACTTAATACCTCGGCACGCAGGGCATTGAATTTCTCACCCAGCGCGGTACAACCTGCCAATGGGCGGGCGCGCACCAGCGCCTGATGCTCCCATGTCCAGGCGGTTTCCCGCTGATAGCGGGCAAAGGCATCCAGCGAAGTAACCAGCAGACCGGAATCGCCTGATGGCCGCAAACGCATGTCCACATCGTACAGCACACCCGAGGTGGTCTGGGTATTGAGGATATGGATGATGCGCTGTCCCAGACGGGTATAGAACCGCCCGCCATCCAGCGGCCGTGCTCCGTCGGTCTCCGCTTCGGTATCACCGTCGTGGATAAACACCAGATCCAGATCCGAACCATGACCCAGCTCGATGCCGCCGACCTTGCCATAACCGACAATGGTGAAGTCCAGCTCACAGGGACTGCCATCATGCCGACGGGGCACGCCATGCCGACGCACCATATCGCGCCAGGCCAGTTGCAGAACCTGTTGCAGAATGGCCTCGGCAATCCAGGTCAGATAATCACTGACTTTCATCAGCGGCAGACTGCCCGCAATCTCGGACGCCGCCACACGCAGGGTATGGGCACGCTTGAAATAGCGCAGCGCCTCCATCTGCTGCTCCAGATCATCTTCGGAAATCCGCAGCAGTTGTTGGCGCAATTCATCTGCCAACTCGCCAATCTCCGGCGGCCGATACAGCCGTCCCGAGTTCAGCAGTTCATCCAGAATCACCGGGTAACGGGCTATCTGTTCGGCGATCAAGGGACTGGCGGAGCACAACACCAGCAGCTCACGCAGTGCGCCGGGGTTCTCGGTGAGCAGTACCAGGTAAGCGGAACGCCTGGCCACTGCCTCTACCAGCGGCATTACCCGCTCCAGCGCCAGATCCGGATCGTCCTGTTCACAGGCCATTGCCAGCAACCGTGGCATGAACACATCCAAGCGCTCACGGCCCATGCGCTGCATGGCTCGCACACGCGCCGAGCGCATCAGATTCTGCAGTAGTGCCCAGGCCCGCTCGGCATCCTTGAAGCCGCCTTCGGACAATTGTTCCTGAGCCTGCTCCGGTTCCGGGAACCCGGTCAGCAGGGTCATCCATTCTGTGTAGGGCGCTTGCTCCTGCCGCTCATCCTCGTCCGGATCGGCAATCACCCCGGCAAAATGACGGGCCACCCGGCTACGCTGCAGCGCCAACTGGCGGCGAAACGCTTCCCAGTCATCAAAGCCCATGATCATGGCTATGCGTGCCTGCCCCAGAGTGTCGGTAGGCAACATCTGGGTCTGACGATCATCAATCGCCTGCAGGGCATGTTCGGTATCGCGCAGAAACAGGTAAGCGCCCTTCAGCTCATCCACCGCCTCATCCGGCAGATAGGCATTGGCGGCCAACATATCCAGCACCGCAAGGATCGGCCGCTGTTGCAGGCTACGATCGCGCCCTCCATGAATAAGCTGGAATGCCTGACCGATGAACTCCACCTCGCGAATGCCGCCCGAGCCGAGCTTGACGTTGTCCTGCAATCCCTTGCGCTGCACTTCCTGCTGGATCAATTGCTTGAGATTACGTAGCGCCTCAATGGCAGCAAAATCGATATAACGGCGGTAAACGAAGGGTTTGAGCAGCGTCAGCAACTCGGTACCCGCCGCCTGATCACCCGCTACCACACGCGCCTTGATCATGGCGTAGCGTTCCCAATCCCGCCCCTGACTCTGGTAGTACTGCTCCAGCGCATTGAAGCTGAATACCAGCGCGCCACTGTCGCCGTAGGGGCGCAGCCGCATATCCACGCGGAACACGAAGCCATCCACGGTGACGTCATCCAGCAGCTTGATCAGGCGCTGGCCGACCCGGGTAAAGAACTCCTGATTGGACAGGCTGCGACGCCCACCGCGGGTTTCACCCTGGGACGGGAACGCGAAGATCAGGTCGATATCCGAGGATAGATTCAGCTCCTGCGCCCCCAGCTTGCCCATCCCGAGCACCACCAGGTGCTGCTGGGTATCTTCCTCATCGAAGGGCGTACCAAAGCCGCTGATCAGCTGCCCGTAGACCCACTGATAGGTCTCCTCCAGACAGGCATCAGCCATATCCGACAGATCCCGAGTGGTCTCCATGGTGGGCGCCTGCCGGTTGATATCGCGCCAGATGATGCGCACCTGCTGTTGTTGACGAAAACGCCGCAGGGTCTGCGCCAGATTCTCTTCCGTATCGCCGTGGGATAAACCCTCAGCAACCGCCTCGGCCAGCAGACTGGCCATTTCACCATTATTCAACGAGCGCCATAAACAGCCATCCTGCATCAGGCGCCACGCCATCGCCGGGTCACGGCGCAACTGCTCAGCAACAAAGTCACTACCCGCCAGAACCCGCTGCAACTCGGTCATGAAAGTCTCATCCAGCTGCGCCAGATCGTGATCCGGTTCTGCGTGCCGTACTGCCTCCAACCACTGTGCCAGATGGTGATCCACCAGAACGCACAGTGCGTCAGGCAACTGGAGAGGCAAGGAAAATGGCATGGTCTATCCTGAATGAAGAATCAAAGACTCAGATTGCCATGCACAGCCCAGACGGGAAAGGCCGTGATGAAAAATTCCGCTCGGGATAATGTAGTTTAACTACAAAAACAGCCGTAACCGGATAGTCTTTTTTATCGGAATGTAGTAAAACTACACACACCCATGACTGTCGCATCACAGGGTCAATACTCCACGCTCTGGCAGTGCGATCGTTTCTTTACCTGGGACTCACAAGGTCTGGAGAAAAATATGAAGCATGACGATATCGATCCACTCGAAACCCAGGAATGGCTCGATGCCCTGGAATCCGTTCTCGAAAATGAAGGCGAGACACGGGCTGAATACCTGATCAAACGCATGGGCGAGCTGGCCAGCCGCAGCGGCACCCAGTTGCCCTACGCGATCACCACGCCCTACCGCAACACCATTCCGGTAACCCACGAAGCGGCCATGCCCGGCGACCTGTTCATGGAGCGTCGCATTCGCTCGATGGTACGCTGGAACGCCCTGGCGATGGTGATGCGTGCCAACCAGCAGGATCCGGATCTGGGTGGCCATATTTCCACCTTCGCCTCCAGTGCCACACTGTACGATATCGGCTTCAACTACTTCTTCAAGGCGCCCACCGAAGAACACGGTGGCGACCTGGTGTACTTCCAGGGTCACGCTGCGCCCGGCATCTATGCCCGTGCCTTCCTTGAAGGTCGCATCACCGAAGAGCAGATGACCAACTACCGCCAGGAAGTCGACGGCGACGGCCTGTCCTCCTACCCGCACCCTTGGCTGATGCCCGAGTTCTGGCAATTCCCCACCGTGTCCATGGGTCTGGGCCCTATCCAGGCCATTTACCAGGCACGTTTCATGAAGTACCTGGAAAGCCGTGGCTTTATCGAGCCGGGCAAACAGAAGGTCTGGTGCTTCCTGGGTGACGGTGAGTGTGACGAGCCGGAATCGCTGGGCGCCATCTCGCTGGCCGGCCGCGAAAAACTCGACAACCTGATCTTCGTGGTCAACTGCAACCTGCAGCGCCTCGACGGCCCGGTACGCGGTAACGGCAAGATCATCCAGGAACTGGAAGGCAACTTCCGTGGTGCTGACTGGAACGTGATCAAGGTCATCTGGGGCCGCCTGTGGGATCCGCTGCTGGCACGCGACCACGACGGTCTGCTGCAACAGCGTATGGAAGAAGCCGTCGACGGCGACTACCAGAACTACAAGGCCAACGACGGCGGCTATGTACGCGAACACTTCTTCGGCGCCCGTCCGGAACTGAAGAAGATGGTCGAGAACATGACCGATGCCGAGATCTGGAAGCTCAACCGTGGCGGCCACGACCCGTACAAGGTGTATGCAGCCTATGAGGCGGCGTCCACCCATAAAGGCCAGCCCAGCGTCATTCTGGCCAAGACCATCAAGGGCTACGGCACCGGCGCCAGCCAGGGCCAGAACATCGCCCACAACACCAAGAAAGTCGATACCGAGAGCCTGCGCAAATTCCGCGACAGCTTCGGCATCCCGATCAGCGACGACCAGCTGGAGCACCTGCCCTTCTATCGTCCCGAAGAAGGCAGTCCGGAGCACAAATACCTGCACTCGCGCCGCGCCGCACTGGGTGGTTACATGCCCCAGCGCCGCACGTCCAGCAAGTCGATCCCGACACCCCCGCTGAGCACACTCAAAGCCATTCTTGACGGCACCGGCGAGCGTGAAATCTCCACCACCATGGCCTTCGTGCGCATTCTGTCGCAGTTGCTCAAGGACAAGGAGCTGGGTCAGCGCATCGTGCCCATCGTGCCGGACGAAGCCCGTACCTTCGGTATGGAAGGCATGTTCCGTCAGCTGGGTATCTACTCCTCGGTCGGTCAGCTGTACGAGCCGGTCGATAAAGATCAGGTCATGTTCTACCGCGAGGACAAGAAAGGTCAGATCCTCAACGAAGGCATCACCGAAGCCGGCGCCATGTCCAGCTGGATCGCCGGTGCTACCGCCTACAGCACCTACAACCAGCCAATGCTGCCGTTCTATGTGTTCTACTCGATGTTCGGCTTCCAGCGTATCGGTGACCTGGCCTGGGCCGCCGGCGACAGCCGCGCCAAGGGCTTCCTGATTGGCGGCACCGCCGGTCGCACCACGCTCAACGGTGAAGGTCTGCAGCACGAAGATGGCCACAGCCACATCCTGGCCTCGACCATCCCCAACTGCCGCACCTATGACCCCACCTACGGCTACGAGCTGGCGGTGATCATCCGTGAAGGTACCCGCCGGATGATGGAAGAGCAGGAAAACATCTACTACTACATCACCGTGATGAACGAAGCCTACGCCCAGCCGGCCATGCCCGAAGGCGTCGAAGAAGGCATCATCCGCGGCATGTATCTGCTGGATGAGGCCAAGGAAAAAGGCAAACACCACGTTCAACTGATGGGCAGTGGCACCATCCTGCGCGAAGTGCGTGAAGCAGCCATTCTGCTGCAGAACAACTACGGCATCAGCTCGGACATCTGGAGCGTAACCAGCTTCAACGAACTGCGCCGCGACGGCCTGGCCGTGGAGCGCTGGAACCGTCTGCATCCGACCGAAACGCCACGTCTGAGCTTTGTTGAGCAGAACATGGCTGAACGCAGCGGACCGGTGATTGCCTCTACCGACTACATGAAGCTGTTTGCTGAACAGATTCGCCAGTGGGTGCCGGGCAACTTCAAGGCGCTGGGTACCGACGGCTTCGGCCGCAGCGACAGCCGCCGCAAGCTGCGTGACTTCTTCGAAGTCGACCGCCGCTGGGTTGCCTATACCGCCCTGTGTGCGCTGGTCGAGAACGGTGAACTGGAGCCTGAAATCCTGGTAGAAGCCCAGGCCACCTTCGGCCTGAACCCGAACAAAACCAACCCGCTGGACTGCTGAGGAGAGATACCATGAGTGAATTGATCAAGGTACCTGACATCGGCGGTGAAGGCGAAGTCATTGAAATTCTGGTTCAGGTAGGCGATCACGTCGAAGTAGAACAGGGCCTGGTGACGCTGGAATCGGCCAAGGCCAGCATGGAGCTGCCCAGCCCCAAGGCCGGGGTGATCACAGCCATCAAGGTCAAGCTGGGCGACACCCTGTCTGAAGGCGATGACCTGATCGAGCTGGAAATCCAAGGCGGCGAACAGCCTGCCAGCGACGCTCCCGCCGAGCCGGAAAAGGCTGAGGAGCCCAAGCAGCAAGCCGCTCCTGCTCCGGCAGACAAGCCCGCACCCAAAGCAGCAGAGAGCAGCGTGCAATCCTTCAACATCCCGGATATCGGCGGCAGCGCGCGCGTTATCGAACTGCTGGTGCAGGTCGGTGACCGCGTTGAGGCTGAACAGAGCCTGCTGACCCTGGAGTCCGACAAGGCCAGCATGGAAATCCCCTCCCCGGCTGCGGGCGTGATCGAATCCATCGAAGTGCAGCTGGAGCAGGAAGTTCAGACCGGCGACCTGATGCTGCGCATGCGCGTGGAAGGCGAGGCAGGGGAAGACGAATCAGCCCCGGCCGCCATCGTCGAAGAAGCCAAAGATGACGTCGCCACGGCCCCGGCCAAGGAAGACCGTCCGGCTGCTGCCAGCGAACAGAAGGCCCCAGCATCTGGCGCAGGCAGCGCGCAGAAAGTACCCGCCCCGGTTGGCGCACCCAGCCGTGACGGCAAGAAAGTGCACGCTGGCCCGGCGGTACGCAAACTGGCCCGCGAGTTCGGTGTAGAACTGGCCGAGATCACCGGCAGCGGCCCACGCAACCGTATCCTCAAGGAAGACGTGCAAGCCCATGTGCAGAGCGTCATGCGCCAGCGCAAGGAAGGTGGCGCAGCTGCCGCTACCGGCGGCGCGGGCATTCCACAGGTGCCGGAAGTCGACTTCAGCCGCTTCGGTGAAGTGGAACTGAAGGACATGACACGTCTGCAACAGATCGGTGCCAGCAACCTGCACCGCAGTTGGCTGAACGTCCCGCATGTCACCCAGTTCGACCTGGCCGACATCAGCGAACTGGAAGACTTCCGCAAGGCGCAGAAAACCGTCGCGGAGAAGGCAGGCGTCAAACTGACCGTGCTGCCCTTCCTGCTCAAGGCCTGTGCTCACCTGCTGCGTGAACAGCCGAACTTCAACGTCTCGCTGGCCAGCAATGGCAAGCAACTGATCCAGAAGAACTACGTGCACATCGGTTTTGCCGTAGATACCCCGGACGGTCTGCTGGTTGCGGTCATCCGTGATGTGGACAAGAAAAGCCTGCTGGAACTGGCAGCCGAAGCCGCCGAACTGGCCGACAAGGCACGCAACAAGAAGCTCAGCGCCAACGACATGCAAGGCGCCTGCTTCACCATCTCCAGCCTGGGACACATCGGCGGCACCTACTTCACGCCGATCGTCAACGCGCCGGAAGTGGCCATCCTCGGCGTCAGCCGGGCAACCACGCAACCGGTGTGGGACGGCAACACATTCCAGCCACGCCTGATGCTGCCCCTGTCCCTGTCCTACGACCACCGCGCCATCAACGGCGCAGCCGCCGCGCAATTCACCAAGCGACTAGGCGAATTGCTGGGCGATATACGGTCGATGCTGCTGTAACAGGACTGTGATAGCGCAGTAAACCACAGAAGGCCGGCATTCGCCGGCCTTCTCTTTACAACACCGAACTCCCCCCAGAAACGTCGAACCCCCAGAACGTCGAGCACCCGGGGGGGCTCGACGTTCCCAGGGGGGCGACGCTTCCAAGGGAGGGACGTTTCCGGGGGATCGAGGGTTCGGCGGACTCGGTGCTTCTGGGAGGGACGAGCACTGGCTCGTCCGGTATTGGCATTGGAGTAGCGGGCTGGTCTGCTCATCGAGCTGGTGCTCGACGTTCCCGGGGGGCTCGACGTTCCCAGGGGGGTGGGCGACGTTCCCAAGGAAGCGACGTTCCCGGAAGGGGGCGACGTTTCCAGTGGCTCGGTATTTTTGGGTTGGATGAGCTGGTGCTCGTCCAACCCAAGCCTCGGAACCATCAGCTGGTGAAGGCAAACTCCTCGCCGTCGACACTGGCCTGAATAACCGCGCCCGGTTCGAAGTCGCCGGCCAGGATACGCTGGGCCAGTGGGTTTTCGATCCAGCGCTGGATGGCGCGTTTGAGTGGGCGGGCGCCGTAGACCGGGTCGTAGCCGACGGCGATCAGTTTCTCCAGTGCCTCGTCACTCAGTTGCAGATCCAGCTCGCGCTCGGCCAGACGTTCGCGCAGGCGTTGCATCTGAATGTCGGCGATGCCGGCAATCTGATCCTTGCCCAGCGGCTCGAACACCACCACTTCGTCCACCCGGTTGATGAACTCGGGACGGAAGTGCTGGCCCAGTGCATCCATCACCGCAGCGCGCTGCGCTTCCGGGTCGCCGACCAGTTCCTGAATCTGTGCTGAGCCCAGGTTCGAGGTCATCACCACGACTGTGTTGCGGAAGTCCACGGTGCGGCCCTGGCTATCCGTCAGACGACCATCTTCCAGCACCTGCAGCAGGATGTTGAACACATCCGGGTGCGCCTTCTCGACTTCGTCCAGCAGGATCACCGAGTAGGGTTTGCGGCGTACGGCTTCGGTCAGGTAACCGCCCTCTTCATAACCGACATAGCCCGGAGGTGCACCGATCAGGCGAGCGACGGAGTGTTTCTCCATGAACTCGGACATATCGATACGCACCATGGCCTCTTCGGTGTCGAACAGGAACTCGGCCAGCGCCTTGCACAGCTCGGTCTTGCCCACCCCGGTGGGCCCGAGGAACATGAAGGAGCCGCTCGGACGGTTCGGATCCGACAGACCGGCACGGGAGCGGCGCACGGCGTTGGACACGGCCACCACAGCTTCATGCTGGCCGATCACCCGCTTGTGCAGTTCATCTTCCATGCGCAGCAGCTTGTCGCGCTCGCCTTCGAGCATCTTGGATACCGGAATACCGGTCCACTTGGACACTACCTCGGCGATTTCCTCGTCGGTAACGCGGGTGCGCAGCAGCTGGTTCTCGACCTTCTTGTGCTGGTCGACCATCTGCAGGCTGCGTTCCAGATCCGGGATGGTGCCGTACTGCAATTCGGCCATGCGTCCCAGGTCGCTCTTACGCCGCGCCGCTTCCAGCTCGGCCTTGGCCTGCTCGATCTTCTCCTGCAGCTGACCGGTGCCCTGCACTTCGGCTTTTTCCGCCTTCCAGATTTCCTCCAGATCGGAATATTCCTTCTCGACCCGGGCGATATCCTCCTTCAGCTTCTCCAGCCGCTTGAGCGCCGCCTCGTCATCTTCCTTCTTCAGCGCCTCGCGCTCCACCTTCAGCTGGATCAGGCGACGGTCCAGACGATCCAGCTCCTCCGGCTTGGAGTCGATCTCCATGCGAATACGGCTGGCCGCTTCGTCGATCAGGTCGATGGCCTTGTCCGGCAGCTGGCGATCAGTGATATAGCGGTGCGACAGTTTCGCGGCGGCGATGATGGCGCCATCGGTAATGGCGACCTTGTGGTGCACTTCATAGCGCTCCTTCAGGCCGCGCAGGATGGCAATGGTGTCTTCCTCGCTGGGCTCGTCCACCTGCACCTTCTGGAAGCGCCGCTCCAGCGCCGCGTCCTTCTCGATGTACTGGCGGTACTCGTCCAGCGTGGTGGCGCCCACGCAGTGCAGCTCACCGCGGGCCAGCGCCGGCTTGAGCATGTTGCCGGCGTCCATCGAACCTTCGGCCTTGCCCGCACCGACCATGGTGTGCAGCTCGTCGATAAACAGAATGATCTGACCTTCCTGCTTGCCGAGTTCGTTGAGCACGGCTTTCAGGCGTTCCTCAAACTCACCACGGAATTTGGCGCCGGCAATCAGCGAGCCCATATCCAGCGACAGCAGGCGCTTGCCCTTCAGGCCATCCGGCACTTCACCATTGATGATGCGCTGGGCCAGCCCTTCGACGATGGCGGTCTTACCCACGCCCGGCTCACCAATCAACACCGGGTTGTTCTTGGTGCGGCGCTGCAGTACCTGAATGGTGCGGCGGATTTCATCGTCCCGACCGATAACCGGGTCGAGCTTGCCGTCCTCGGCTTTCTTGGTCAGGTCGACGGTGTACTTGTCCAGCGCCTGGCGGGATTCTTCAGCATTGGCGTCGTTCACGGTTTCGCCTCCACGCAGATTATCGATAGCGGTTTCCAGCGCCTTGCTGGAGACGCCCTGAGCCAACAGCAGTTTGCCCAGTCGGGTGCTGTTATCCATCGCCGCGAGCAACACCAGCTCACTGGAAATGAACTGATCACCGCGCTTCTGCGCCAGCGCATCGGCCTTGTTCAGCAGACGCGCCAGATCCTGAGACAGGTTGATATCCCCGGTCGGGTTGCTGATGGTCGGTAGTTCATCCAGCGCGCCACTGAGCTGTTGGCGCAGAGTATTGATATCAAACCCTACCTGCATCAGCAGCGGTTTGACCGAGCCCTGTTGTTGCTCCATAAGCGCCAGCATCAGGTGCAAGGGGTCGATCTGATTATGATCCCGGCCCACAGCCATCGATTGGGCATCGGACAGGGCCACTTGCAGAGCGCTTGTGAGACGGTCGATACGCATGAGTATCCATCCTTATCAAGTAATTCATTTCAGATGAATACTAGATAAGGATGATTATTATGTTTTCAAGGGGGATGATATTGATGAACGTCAATTTTTTGTCATTGAATCCAGCCAGACCAATGAAGCGAAGCGACCTGTCTGCCCATCGCGACGGTAGGAATAGAACCGCAGCGAGTCATTGACCGTACAGAAACCACCGCCGTAGATCGCCTCCACGCCCACCGCCTGCAGGCGCAAACGGGCCAACTGATAGATGTCCGCCATGTAGTGCCCCGGTCTGGGGGAAGGTTTGAAGCACTCAGCAGCGGCCGTACTGCCGAAGATCTCCTTCACCTCCGGCCCGACCTCAAACGCATCCGGGCCAATTGCCGGCCCGAGCCAGACCAGCAGATCCTGCGGCTCCACGCCCATGGCAGTCACGGTGTTTTCCAGAATGCCGCCAGCCAGCCCGCGCCAACCCGCATGCGCCGCTGCCACCCTGGTGCCGGCCCGATCACAGAACAGTACCGGCAGACAGTCTGCCGTCATGATTGCGCACGCCACATCGGGCTCAGCGGTCCAGCTGGCGTCAGCTTCCTCGACCAGCCCCGGCGCGGCTTCCACCACGTCGGTGCTGTGAGTCTGCTCCAGCCAGGCCGGACGGCAGCCGAGCTTGCGCGCCAACTCCGCCCGGTTGGCCAGGACATGATTGGGTTCGTCCCCGACATGGGTGCCCAGATTGAATCCCTTGAAGCGCCCCTGACTGCAACCATCCTGGCGGGTGGTTACACAGGTCTTGACCCATTCGGGCGCGGGCCAGTCGGCCTTCAACCAGAAGCCCTTCATTCTTCCAACTCACCATCCGCACGTAGTAGCGCCAACAGATCGACCATATCTTGTGGCAGGGGTGATTCCCAGCGCATGGGACGGTTGTCGTCCGGATGTTCCAGTTCCAGCCGGCGTGCATGCAGTGCCTGACGCGGAAACTCACGCAGCATGGCCAACAGTTCCGCCGATGCGCCCGGTGGAATGCGCAACCGGCCGCCATACGTGGGATCACCCACCAGCGGAAAGTTGATATGACTCATGTGCACACGGATCTGGTGGGTACGCCCGGTTTCCAGTTTGACCCTGACATGGGTATGGGCACGGAAACGGCTGATCACCCGGTAATGGCTGACCGCGGGCTTGCCGCCAGCCACTACGGCCATTTTCTGGCGGTTATGGCCATGTCTGGCAATGGGCTCATCCACCTTGCCACCGGCGGTCATCACCCCGACCACCACACATTCATATTCACGTCCGACGGTGCGATTCTGTAACTGGATCACCAGGTCAGTCTGCGCCTCCAGTGTCTTGGCCACCACCATCAAACCGGTCGTGTCCTTGTCCAGCCGGTGCACGATACCGGCGCGGGGCACCTTGGCCAGCTCAGGAGCATGGTGCAGCAGTGCGTTAAGCAGGGTGCCATCATGATGGCCAGCGGCCGGGTGCACCACCAGACCGGCCGGCTTGTTGATCACCAGCAGGGCGTGGTCTTCGTAGACGATATCCAGTTTGATATCTTCCGGCTGCCAGTCGCCCTGGGCTGCCAGCTCGGCATCCAGCTCCAGCAGCTCCCCGCCGTAGAGAATATCCCGGGGACGGATCTGTTTACCGTCCACCCGTAGACTGCCGTCCTTGATCCAGCCCTGCAGCCGTGAACGGGAATGGCCGGGGAACAATTGGGCCGCCACCTGGTCAAGGCGTTGACCACTACATTCCATGGTGACTTTTGCAGACATGCGGATTCGTTCTGACATCAATGGCTCGCTGGCTTGCGCCGAGGCGCAGAGATGGCACGCAATCCCTTTTGGTTTCGGCTCGACGCTGTGGTTAAATACGGCTTCTTTGTCAGGCGCATGAGGTGCCTGACAACAGGGTCCAACTATAACAGGACGGCTGTCAGGGCAACAGCGCGAGGTCGTCCCTCCGGATGTCAATATATGTCGATTAAACATCTCCTGCTGATCGGTTTCGTAGCACTGCTGGCAGCCTGTTCGTCCAACAAGGCCACGGTACTGGATGAGTCGCTCAGCGAATCCGAGTTGTATGAACAGGCCCAGAAAAATCTGGATGCCAACAGCTACAGCATGGCAATTGACTCGCTGCGGGCACTGGAATCGCGCTATCCGTTCGGGCGCTTCGCCGAACAGGCGCAGCTGGAGCTGATCTACGCCTACTACCAGAACATGGACCTGGAAGCCGCCAAATCTTCCGCCGATCGTTTTATTCGCCTGCATCCACAGCATGCGGATGTGGATTATGCCTACTACATGCGCGGCATGACCTCCTTCACCAGTGACCGCGGCCTGTTCGAGCGCTTCCTGCCGCTGGACATGACCCGCCGCGACCCGGGCGCTGCCCGCGACTCGTTCAATGAGTTTGCGCAATTGGTCAGCCGCTATCCGAACAGCCGCTACGCACCTGATGCGCGCCTGCGCATGGTCTACCTGCGCAACCTGCTGGCCGCTTATGATGCCCACGTCGGTCATTATTATCTCAAGCGCGGCGCCTATGTAGCTGCTGCCAACCGTGGCCGCTACATCGTCGAGAACTTCCAACAGACACCGTCAGTCGGTGATGGTCTGGCGCTGATGGTCGAAGGTTACCAACGTCTGGCCATGGATGACCTGGCGAACAATGCGCTGCTGGCCCTGCAAACCAACTATCCAGAACACCCCAGCCTCAAGGACGGCGAATTCCGTCACCATGTAGAGCCTGCTCAACGGGACGCTGGCTGGGTAGAAAGCATGACGACCGGTCTGTTGGATAAAGTCCTGACCCCACCATCCATGAACCGTGAAACCCAGATGGAACGGGAAATGGAGCAGCAATACCAGAACGCACTCAGCGCCCTGCCCCGTGATATTCGCGCACCCCAGCGGGAAGAGCCCAAGCGTTCAATCTGGAGTCGTTTGACCTTCGGATTGTTTGACTGAAGAACCCCGGTTGGCGAGCGCCTGCTCGCCAACCGGGTTAGCGGTGCTGCTGGCGTATTGCACTTGGTTATTGGACGAGCTGGTGCTCGTCCCTTCCGGACTCCCTTCCAACCCTCTTCCCGATTACCCATCAACTGCCCAGCTTGCCGTAATCGGCAGACGACGATCGCGCCCAAAGCCGCGCTGGGTCACTCTTGGCCCGATAGGTGCCTGACGCCGCTTGTATTCGTTGCGATCCACCATGGTCAGCACCCTGTTCACCAGCGCCTCTTCAAACCCGGCCGCGGCGATCTCCGCGGCTGACAGATCATGCTCTACGTACAAGCGCAGTATTTCATCCAGAATCGGATAGGGTGGCAGCGAATCCTCATCCTTCTGCCCCGGTGCCAGTTCGGCAGACGGCGGCCGGTCGATGACGCGCTGGGGAATGACCGGCCCCAGGGAATTACGGTATTCGGCCAGGCGGTACACCATGGTCTTGGGCACATCCTTGAGTACACAGAAGCCCCCGGCCATATCGCCGTACAATGTGGAATAGCCCACCGCTGACTCACTCTTGTTACTGGTGGTCAGCACCAGCGCGCCGCTCTTGTTGGACAGCGCCATCAGCAGCACAGCGCGACAGCGAGCCTGCAGGTTTTCTTCGGTGGTATCCCTGGCCATGCCTTCAAATACCGGCGCCAGCGTCTCCAGAAAGGTTTCCACCATGGGGGCAATGGGCAATACCCGGTAGGTCACGCCCTGATTGTTGGCCTGTTCGGCGGCGTCATGAATACTGATTTCCGACGTGTAATGGTAGGGCATCATCACCGCCTCAACCCGTTCGGCACCCAGCGCATCCACGGCTACCGCCATGCTCAACGCCGAATCGATACCGCCGGATAGCCCCAACAGCACACCCTTGAAGCCGTTCTTCTCGATATAATCGCGCACCCCCACCACCAATGCCTGATAGATACTGGCTTCCATCTCCGGCAGGGGCTCCACTTCACCCTGAAGCAGCGTCACGCTCTGCTGATCGAATTCGATATCGACCGGATACAGACCTTCGGTAAACGCCGGGGCACGCAAGGCAATCTCACCGTTGGCCGCCATGGCCACGGAGCCGCCATCGAATACCAGCTCATCCTGCCCGCCGACCTGGTTAACGTAGAGCATCGGCATGACACCGACTGCGCAACGCTGGCGCAGAATATCCTCACGCTCTATCTGCTTGCCCATATGGAACGGAGAGGCATTGATGGTCAACATCATGCGCGCGCCGGCTTCCCGAGCCTGCAGCATCGGCTCACCATGCCAAACGTCTTCGCATACACTCAGCCCCATCGGTAGCCCGCCGATGTCCACTACACAGGGGCTATGGCCCTCGGCGAAATAGCGCTTCTCATCGAATACCTTGTAGTTCGGCAGGGTCTGCTTGTCGTAAGTGGCAATGATCCTGCCACCCGCCAGCACCGCCGCCCGGTTAAAGCATTGCCCATTCTCCTGCCAGGGATAGCCCACTAATATGTGGATATCAGGCACCCGCGCTGCCAACTCAGCCAAGGCCTTCTCGATGCGCAGTTGCATGCTCGAGCGCAGCAGCAAGTCCTCCGGTGGGTAGCCGCACAATGCCAGCTCAGGAAACAGGATCGCATCGGCCTGCAGCGCATCCCGCGCATGGATCGCGGAGTCCACCAGGCGCTGCAGGTTGCCATGGATATCCCCAACCCGCAGGTTGAGTTGAGCTAAAACAAGTCGTACACGGGCCGTCATCGCCGATCTCCTGTCTCGATAATGGGCTTATTGTCGATCAAGCGTCATGGGCCTCGCAATGAGCAAGACAGACTTGTTTGGCCCCGTGCCCGGGTGGGATACACTAGGGCCTGCTTTTACTCGGACAAATTGTGCACATGGGCTTGATCAAATTATTCATTCTGTTGGCGCTGGCTTACGTAGCCTTTGTTTTCTGGCGTCGACTTCAGGCGGCCAATGCAGAAAAACGCCGTGCTGCCCCGCCCCCATCAGCGCCAAGGATGGTTCGCTGCGCCCAGTGCCAGCTGCACCTGCCGGAGAACCTGGCGCTACGCCAGGATGACAAATGGTACTGCTGCAGTGAGCATCGCGATGTGGATCAGCACCTCTGATACAGTTGACTACCAACGTCCGAAAATATTGCGCATTTACAATATCTATCGGGTGGTACTCGGTTTCTTCCTTACCCTGCTGACCAGCTCCGCCCTGCGCGATGGCCTGATTGATCTGCGTAACGCAGATCTTTATGAAAGCGTCAGCTGGGTCTACCTGATCGTCAACGTGTTGATCGCGCTGCTGTTACATCAGGGCAAACGGGATGTGCATCTGTTCGTATTGGCGGCGCTGGATATCTTCCTGCTCGCCATGCTGTTCTACGCCGCCGGCGGCTCGGCCAGCGGACTGGGTAACCTGCTGATCATCCCGGTCGCAGCGGGCAACATCCTCCTCCACGGTCGCATCGGACAGCTGCTCGCCGCCCTGGCCAGTATGGCGCTGATCTACCTGACCTTCTTTCTCAGCCTGTCAGATCCCTCGCTGACGCAGAGCTATCTGCAGGTAGGGGTGCTGGGCTGTATCTATTTTGCCGTAGCGCTGTTTGTGCAGCGGCTCAGCAAACGCTTGCGCCATTCGGAAAGCCTGGCTCAGCAACACGCTGCCAGTCTGGCCAGCATGGAGAAGCTCAACCAGCTGATCATCCAGCGCATGCGTACCGGCATCATAGTGCTGGGCGATGCATCGGAAGTGCTGCTGGCCAACGAAGCGGCTGCGCAGATGTTGGGCAAAGCGGTGATCCGCGGCATGGGTCTGGATCGACTGGCCCCGGAGCTGGGGCAGCGCTTTTACCAATGGCAAATCAATCCATCGATCCGCGCCATGCCCTTTCGCAACCATCCGGGCAGCGCCGAGCTGATGGCCAGTTTCAAGCGCCTGCCCGAAGATACCAGCGAATCCACGCTGATATTCCTTGATGACAATACCGTCGTCGCGCAGCAAGCGCAGCAACTCAAGCTGGCCTCATTGGGGCGGCTCACCGCCAGTATTGCCCACGAAATACGTAATCCGCTCAGCGCTATCAGCCACGCCGCACAACTGCTGGGCGAGGCTGAACATGTCAAGGATCAGGATCGCCGGCTGACCGACATCATCCAGCAGCATTCCAAGCGCATGAATCGCGTGATTGAAACCGTGCTGGAACTGTCCCGCCGCCGTCAGAGCGATCCTCAGCTGGTGGACCTGACCCTCTGGCTCGCCCATTTTGTGCGCGACTATCCTTTGTCCAACCCCGGTACCGATATCATCGAATGCGAGTTCGAAAAGGAAGGCATCTTTACCCGCATGGATCCCAATCAACTCAATCAGGTGCTGACCAATCTGTGTCAGAACGCCTTTCGCTACAGTGGCCCTCCCGGCACACCTCGCGGCATCTGGTTGAAACTCTATGAACACCCGGAGACCGAGCTGCCGACTCTGGAAATCATCGACCATGGCCCGGGTATTGACGATCGGCATGTCGGGCAGATCTTCGAGCCGTTCTTTACCACGGAAACCACTGGCACCGGGTTGGGCCTGTATATTTCCCGCGAACTCTGCGAAAGCAACCAGGCCCGACTGGAGTATGAGCGACTGGAACCACACGGCAGTTGCATGCGTATCGTCTTCGCTCACCCAAAACGGCTGGTATGATCTGCCTTCAATAGCATGACTGCACGGAGCATCCGGTGAACAAACCGCTGGCATTGATCATTGACGACGAACCCGACATTCTTGAATTGTTGGACCTGACGCTGGGCCGGATGAACATCCAGACCCGCAGTGCGACCAATGTTGCCCAGGCACTGGAACTGCTCAATCAACATCATTTTGATCTGTGTCTCACCGACATGCGCTTGCCCGACGGCGAAGGCCTGAGCATTGTCCGGCATATCCAGCAACACTGCCCGAATACTCCGGTCGCCATGATTACCGCCTACGGCAGTCTGGAGACAGCGATCAGCGCACTCAAGTCCGGCGCCTTCGACTTTGTGACCAAGCCCGTGGATTTGCAGCGCCTGCGCGAGTTGGTCAACAGTGCCCTGCGTCTGAATCGGGATATGGAAAAGCCTGCCACACCGGATGATGACGACCCCATCCTCGGTATCTCACCGCCCATTCAGCAGTTACGCAAGCAGATCGCCAAGCTGGCCCGCAGTGAAGCCCCTTTGTACATCAGTGGCGAATCGGGTAGCGGCAAGGAACTGGTCGCCCGGCGTATTCATGAATTGGGTACCCGCGCCTGCCACCCCTTCGTACCGGTGAACTGCGGCGCGATTCCCTCTGAACTCATGGAAAGCGAGTTCTTTGGCCATCGCAAGGGCAGCTTTACCGGCGCCGTCGCTGACAAGCCCGGCCTGTTCCAGGCGGCCGCGGGAGGCACGCTGTTTCTGGACGAGGTGGCCGATCTACCCTTGGCCATGCAGGTCAAATTGCTCCGTGCCATTCAGGAAAAGGCTGTCCGCCCGGTCGGCACGCAGCAGGAAGAGCCGGTCAACGTCCGCCTGCTCTGCGCAACCCACAAGGATCTGGCGCTGGAAGTTGCCGAAGGCCGCTTCCGTCAGGATCTGTTCTATCGCCTCAACGTTATCGAACTGCGCGTGCCGCCGTTGCGCGAGCGGCGTGAAGACATCCCGATGATGACGCACTTCCTGCTGCGGCAACTGGCCAAACGCGCCGGAGTCGACGCGCCTGCGGTGCACCCCAGCTGCATGGAACAGCTGAGCAACTATCGCTTCCCGGGCAACGTACGTGAACTGGAAAACATTCTCGAGCGGGCCTTCACCCTCTGCGAAAACAACGTCATCACCGACAGTGACATCCAGCTCACCGCCACACCGGTCACCGGCGATGACACCGACCTGACCCAGATCGACTCACTGGAAGACTTCCTCGATGACATCGAGCGCAAGGCACTGACCCAAGCGCTTGAAGAAACCCGCTGGAACAAGACCGCTGCTGCCCGCCGCCTGGGGCTCACCTTCCGCTCACTGCGCTATCGGCTGAAAAAACTCGGACTGGAAGACTGACCGCCAGGTCAGGTTCAGACCCGGCGCCCATGCCGGCACACCCTTATATCTGAGCAATTGAAGGCATCTTATTGGAAGCAGCATTGGACTTATCGCGGATCCTTATATAACCGCCGCCCAAGCCTATCTACAGCGGTTCTTATCGACTAAAGCTTATGACACGCGGTCAGATAAAACGGGTATGATACGCGCAGTTTTTTGTAAGAGGCGACATGTTAATGACAGCAAAAGAAGTAGACGTATTGCTTGTCGGTGGTGGCGTCATGAGCGCCACGCTCGGAATGTTGCTCAAACAGCTGGATCCGGATATGACCATTACCCTGGTCGAACGTCTGGATCACGTTGCTCACGAGAGCACGGACGGCTGGAACAATGCGGGCACTGGGCATGCCGGCTACTGTGAGCTGAACTACACTCCCGAATCCGATGATGGCAGCATCACGATCAATCGTGCACTGTCGATCAATGCCAACTTCGAGGTGACCCTGCAGTTCTGGTCATATCTGGTTGAACAACAGATCCTGCCCGCTCCGAATAAATTCATCAACCCCACCGCTCACCAGAGCTTTGTCTGGGGTGAAAAAGACGTTGCCTTCCTGCGCAAACGTCATGAATTACTCAGTGCCCATCACCTCTTCGCGGATATGCAGTACAGCGAATCTGCTGAACAGCTCAACGAGTGGATGCCATTGGTCATGCGCGAGCGCAAGGCCGACCAACCCTTCGCCGCAACCCGCGTGGAATACGGCTCGGACGTGGATTTCGGCTCGCTGACCCGCAACATGGTCAGGCACCTGACCACCACGGACAACTTCGACCTGCATCTCAGCCACTCGGTCAAGAGCCTGCGCAAAAGCCGTGACGGCCGCTGGCGCGTGACGGCGAAGGATGAGCAAAGCGGCGAAGACCGGCAGTTCAAAGCCAAGTTCGTGTTCCTGGGTGCCGGCGGTGGCGCTCTGCCCTTGCTGCAGAAGTCCAACATCGATGAAAGCCAGGGTTATGGTGGCTTCCCGGTGAGCGGCCAGTGGCTGGTCTGCAAGAAGCCGGAGGTCGTTGAGCAGCACCACTCCAAAGTGTATGGCAAGGCACCGGTCGGCGCGCCGCCGATGTCCGTTCCGCACCTGGATACGCGCATCATCAACGGTCAGCCAGCCTTGCTGTTTGGACCGTTTGCCGGCTTCACCACCCGCTTCCTGAAAAAGGGCTCGGTGCTGGATCTGTTCACCTCGGTCAAACCGAACAACCTCGCACCGATGATGGCGGTAGGTCGGGACAACATGGATCTGACCCGCTACCTGATTGGCGAATCCCTGCAATCGCACAAGAACCGTGTCGCCTCTCTGCGCAACTTCTTCCCGGATGCTCAGGAAGACGAATGGACGCTGCAGAACGCCGGCATGCGTGTGCAGATCATCAAGAAGGACGCTCAGGGCCACGGCAAGCTGGAGTTCGGCACTGAGATAGTTGCTGCCCAGGACGGATCGCTGGCGGCTCTGCTGGGCGCCTCACCAGGAGCATCCACTGCGGTGCAAGCCATGATCGACGTGCTCGAACGTTGCTTCAAGGATCGTCTGGCCTCGCCGCAATGGCAGAGCCGCCTGAAGGAACTGGTGCCCTCCTATGGCCAGTCCCTGATCGACGACGCTGAACTGCTCAAGCAAGTGCGCGAGCACACCCTGACGACACTGAAGCTGCGCCGCAACTGATAGCCTGCCGCTTCCTGGAAGCGCGCAAGCACGGCAGATGGGACATCCCGTCTGCCGTTCAGACCTCCCCTAGAGCAGCGGCAGACTGATACCCTCACCCCGCGCCTGCAACCGCTCATAGGCGGCGTCCAGATCCCTCTTCAATTGTTCAGCAAAGCCCGAATGACGGGACAGCAAGAAACGCATGGGTAGATCCAATACCGGAACCGAAGGCAAGCCACTCATATCCAGGGTGTCCAGTGCTGCACCAACCTGCGAGCGGTAATCCAGCAGATAGTCGCTACGCCCGCGCAGCAGCATCCGCACGGCTCCGACATGCGAAGCACTTCCATGAATGGTCAGATTACGCGCCGGATCACTGAGTAAACGGCGTACCTCATTGGTATAGGTGAAGTTGGTGATGGTGATAATGCTCTTGTTGTATATATCGTCTGGCCAGCGGGGCGGTGGAGTACCCGGCAGATAATAGAGGTTGATTGCGACCCGCCCGATGTTGTGCTCGGTTTGCAAGGTATGCTGCTCCAGTCCTGGCTTGTTTGCTATACCAGGCCAGGCATGAATACTGCCGTTCTCCAGCCCTATCCAGATGCGCGCTGCAGGCAGAATGCTTACCTCAATGGGATAGCCCGCTTCGGCAAACAGCTGGCGAACGATATCCACTCCTTTTCCCACTACCTCGCCAGACTCACCGCGCTGCGAATAGTCGGCAAAACTGAGAAACACCACCTTAACCACCGGTTTCTCCGAGTCCGCCAGTATGCCGGGAGATACAAGAAACAGGGCCAGCCA
Source organism: uncultured Halopseudomonas sp. (assembly GCA_964474945.1). Classification (GTDB taxonomy): domain Bacteria; phylum Pseudomonadota; class Gammaproteobacteria; order Pseudomonadales; family Pseudomonadaceae; genus Halopseudomonas. Next base: position 20,781 of record CAYYUQ010000055.1, read on the forward strand.
GACCAATATTGTCTTCATAGCGCTCATCTCCGGGCTATCAGCCGATCAAATGCCGCATCCAGATCGGGCTTATCGAGCATGCCCGGTCAGCCATACACCGTCTCGTTCTCCAAACCCTGCCAGATGCGAGCAGGTGGCAGAACGCTGCGCTTCTGATATCATCTTCCCTTCACATCCTGCCTCGGCCTGGCAGACCTTGCAATAAAAAACCCCTCACCGAATCATCGATGAGGGGTTCGATCCTTCTGCCCTGCACTCAGTCGCCGTATACCGGCAGGCGAGCGCAAATGGCTTTGACCTGATCACGAACGCGGTCAATCACGGACTCGTCGCCCATGTTGTCCAGGATGTCGCAGATCCAGCCAGCCAATTCACGGCATTCCGCTTCCTGGAATCCACGGGTGGTCACTGCAGGCGTACCGATGCGCAGACCGGAGGTCACGAACGGCGAGCGCGGGTCGTTCGGTACTGCGTTCTTGTTCACGGTGATAAAGGCGCGACCCAGAGCAGCGTCGGCGTCCTTACCGGTGATGTCCTGCTTGATCAGGGACAGCAGGAACAGGTGGTTCTTGGTACCGCCGGACACCACATCAAAGCCGCGGTCGATGAACACCTCAGCCATGGCCTGGGCATTCTTCACTACCTGCTGCTGGTAGGCCTTGAACTCATCGCTCATGGCTTCCTTGAAGCAGATCGCCTTGGCCGCGATAACGTGCATCAGCGGGCCACCCTGACCACCGGGGAATACCGCGGAGTTCAGTTTCTTCTCCAGCTCTTCGTTAGCGCGAGCCAGAATCAGGCCGCCACGCGGGCCGCGCAGCGTCTTGTGAGTAGTGGTAGTCACTACGTCAGCATAAGGAACCGGGTTCGGATATACACCAGCTGCAACCAGACCGGCAACGTGGGCCATGTCAACGAACAGGTAAGCACCGACCTTGTCAGCGATCTCGCGGAAGCGCGGAAAATCCAGAACCTGGGAATAGGCAGAGAAACCGGCAACGATCATTTTCGGCTTGTGCTCAACTGCCAGACGCTCGAGTTCGTCATAGTCGATCAGACCGGTAGTTGTATCGATACCGTACTGCACCGCGTTGTAGATCTTGCCGGAGAAGTTGACCGAAGCACCGTGGGTCAAGTGACCACCGTGGGCCAGACTCATACCCAGTACCGTGTCACCGGGCTTGACCAGCGCCTGGAATACAGCACTGTTGGCCTGGGAGCCGGCATGCGGCTGCACGTTGGCATAATCGGCACCGAACAGTTCCTTGGCACGGTCAATGGCCAGTTGTTCAGCCACGTCAACGAATTCACAACCACCGTAGTAGCGCTTGCCCGGATACCCTTCAGCGTACTTGTTGGTGAGTACCGAACCCTGCGCCTGCATGACCGCAGGACTGGTGTAGTTCTCGGATGCAATCAGCTCGATGTGCTCTTCCTGACGTTGCGCCTCCTGCTGCATGGCAGACCAGAGCTCGGCGTCGAAAGTGGCAATATCGTTGGAACGGCTAAACATGTCACGGCCCTCTGCCAGAAATGTATAAATAAAAAAGAGGCGGCATTTTACCCCAACCGAGCGCAACTGGCACATGAAAAGCATTCAGGCGGTCGGACAAGGCATTTCATGAGCCCCACAGCCTCGGAAACCTCGCTGGAAACGCCGCCCTCTCCGGGAACGTCGAGCTCCAGCTCGATGGGCAGACCCAGCCCGCCACTCCAATACCTGTACCGGACGAGCTGGTGCTCGTCCCTCCCAAAAATACCGAGCCCCCCCCGGGAACGTCGAGCACCAGCTCGATGGGCTGACCATCCTGCCACTCCAATGCCAGTACCGGACGAGCTGGTGCTCGTCCCTCCCAAGATACCGATCCTCCCCCCGGGAACGTCGAGCACCAGCTCGATGGGCTGATCAGCCCGCCACTCCAATGCCAGTACCGGACGAGCTGGTGCTCGTCCCTCCCAAGATACCGATCCTCCCCCCGGGAACGTCGAGCACCAGCTCGATGGGCTGATCAGCCCGCCACTCCAATGCCAGTACCGGACGAGCTGGTGCTCGTCCCTCCCAAGATACCGAGCCCCCCCCCCCGGGAACGTCGAGCACCAGCTCGATGAGCGTACCTCCTGACAGACCACAAGCGCAGCGCAGGCGGGTCAGCCCTTCCAGATGCAATCGAGTAGGGTGAGGCGTCGCCGCCTCATCCCTCTCACAGAACCGTACGTACG
>CAYYUQ010000056.1:0-22246 GCA_964474945.1 uncultured Halopseudomonas sp.
GGCAACCAAGCATGCCGCCCTGCGCGTTTATAAACGCCCTTTACGGCGTTTTTGCGCTGGTTGGGTGTGGTTGGTGGGGTGTTGGGTGTTTGGGGCGTTGTGGGGGCGGTTTTCTGCGCGACCCGGCTATGCATCTTTTTGCGGCAGCAAAACTACTCTCAGGGCGACGGCTACCACACTCCGCGTTGTAGGTAACTTTTGACGCGGAGAAAGTATGGGTTCAACAACGCGAATGCAGATGGCCAGGTACGAACTGCTGGCCGATATCGCCGCCATGGCAGCGAAGGTTTCAAGCAAGTACGGCCTTTCTGCGGGGGTAGCAGCTAAGGCCGCATTGAACATGTCGAGCGAGCTGGCCGCCAACTGGGTTGGTCAGGTGTTTGTCATCCCGAAAGACATGCGCTGGCGGCGCCAGGCGCGGGACGAGCGCATTCACGCGGAGTTCACCGGCAGCAATCACGGGGATCTGGCGCAGCGCCACAATCTGACCGTGAACTCCATCTACAAGATCATCAAGGCACGTAGCCAGCGGCAATCGCATGACGTGGAGCGTAGCGAGCTGCTGGCCGACGTGGCCGACCACGCGCAATTCATCTTTGAAAGCCATGGGTTGCAGCCTGAGCAAGCAGAAACGGCAGGCTCCGAGGTTGCTGATGCACTGGCTGATGCCTGGGGCGGGCAAATGTTCTGCGTTCCGCATGGCATGTCTGAGCGCTGGCAGGAGCTGGTTACCCACATTCATACGGCCTCGGCAGACACCAGCCTCTGTGCGTTGAGCGCGGAGCTGGATATGCCGCAGGTGGCCATCAAGAAAATCGTTGAACTGAACATCCAGGAGTAAGTGACATGCAAGGCAATAATGAAGACCTGATCCAATCTGCGCTGAATGCCATGGAGGCGGCGAAGGCGTCTCTTCGGGGCGATATCGAGGCGCTCCGGGCGCGCATCAACGAACTGCACGCTCAGCGTCAGAAGCTCACCACGTGCCGTATCAGCTTTGCGGACTACAGCCAGCTCATCCGAGAAAAGGTGATGCGACTGGCAGACGCCTACGAGAAGACCCTGTACGGCAATGTGCGCGGTGAGCGCTTCGTAGATCACCAGCTCACATGTGAGGGGATCAACGGGTCATCAGAGAGTGACTACAGCCAGTGGTTACAGGGTGATGTCACCTTTGACGCGCTTTGTTTCCTGTTCCCCGAGGCGATCATCCAGAAGCTGATTAACAAGGTTAGTGCGCGTTATGGCGAGCAGTTCCGCAAGGAAGATGACCTGCCGCTTGATGAGCGCACCCGCTGCGCTGAACAGCTGTTCGAGGAGATCAAGGGCCTTGAGAAACAGGTATATGACCTGCAGGTCAGGCTGCACAGCCTCTCTCAAAGCGCTGGACAGCATTAACCAGGCACACAGGAGCCCGTGATGAAAGCAACCTTTGCGCAACCGCTCGACCTGGCAACGGTGCAGCCGATACCAACGAGCATGGCCCCGATAGTGCTGCTCAAGGCATTCCGCATCTTGCCAGCCGGGCGTTTTGCGCCGACCGATAATCGGTTGCATGGGCGCTCTTGGAACCTGTCTCCAGAACAGGGCCGCGCGCTGGCGTCACGAGTCTCCCAGCGCGCGGACGACTACCTGATCGACTATGAGCACCAAAGCTTGGTGCCAGGACAGTCGGCGCCAGCAGCTGGTTGGTTCAAAGAGTTGGAGTGGCGCGATGATGGGTTGTATGTGCTGGATGCCCGATGGACAAAAAAGGCTTTTGAGCTGATTGCCTGCCAGCAGTATCGCTATATCTCACCCGTATTCGAGTACGACCCTGTGACAATGGAAGTGGTGCAGCTGATCAGCCTCGCGTTGACCAATACACCGGCGTTGGACGGGCTGACGACTGCGATGCCGGTTGCCTCGCTGACCAGTAAAGCGCCTGCTCTGCCCGCTCCGCCGATGAGCGAGGAAGAAAGAGAAAAGTTCAGGTGGTTGTTCGGCCCGCAGGCTGCCTGGGTCGCACAGGAGGTGAAGAACGGCAAGAGCCCACTGAGTGCCAATGAGCTGGCCAATTGGAAGGCTGTTTTCCCTGAGGTGTTTGGTGGCAAATAAAGACTTGGAACTGGCTCTGCGGATCAAAGCCGACCTTGACCAGGGCAAGGCTGAGCTGCAGGCGTTCTCGCAGGAGCTGAGCAACACCGGCGAGGCAGCCGAGTCCGCTAGCGCTGACCTTGCACGTATGGGCGAAAGCTCTGAACAGCAGCGTGCTCGCATTCGAGCGATGGTTGAGGCCAGCCTGGCGCAAGCCAGTGCCCACGATCAGGCAGCTCAAGGCGCAGTGCAAATGGCGTCTGCGCTGGATCGCGCGGGCGCAGCCTCGGACAAAGTGGCTGCTGCTCAAACGGCTGCGATGAACGCCTATCATCAGGCAGAGCGCGCAGCCTCCTCGACAGCGTCCTCGCAGGATAAGGTCGCCACCTCGACGCGCACCGCCGCCACCGCAGCCGATCAGCAAGCGCAGGAGCTTACTGATCTTCTGGGCCGCATCGATCCTGTTGTGCGCGAGCTGGACAAGCTCGACGCCATGGAACGCCAATTGGCCCAGGCACACCGCGCGGGCCGCATCGACACTGATACCTGGACGGCTTATAACGCCAAGCTCGCTGAGAATCGCAGCCGCCTTGCTGTTGCCTCGGACATGACTGGTCGGGCCGCGATGACAACCCGCCAGTACCAGCAGGCGATGCGTCAGCTGCCGATGCAGATCACTGACGTCACCACCAGCTTGGCCAGCGGCATGCCGATCTGGATGGTGGCGATCCAGCAAGGTGGTCAGATCAAGGACAGCTTCGGCGGCATTGGTCCGGCTGCTCGCGCCGTAGTCTCAGCCATCAACCCTATGACCCTCGCCCTTGGTGCAGCCGCTGCAGCAGCTTTTGGACTGGTTGTTGCCCATGAGCAAGGCGCTGCCGAGGCTCGGCAGTACCGCGAGGCGCTGATTCTCACGGGCAACGCTGCTGGCACCAGTGCGGGTCAGATGTCTGCTATGGCTGAGCGTATTGATGGCGTTGTGGGGACTCAGCGCCAGGCCGCTGCTGCGCTGGCTGCGGCAGCGAGCACTGGAAAGATTGCCGGTGCAGACCTGGAGCAAGTGGCGCAAACCGCCGTGCAGATGCAGGTGGCCATGGGCAAGGCCGTTGAGGAGACCATCGCGGAATATGTGGAGCTCGCCAAAGACCCGGTCAATGCACTCACCAAGCTGGATGACAAGTATCACTTTCTGACGGCTTCCGTCCTGGAACAGGTGTCGTCACTGCGAGAGCAAGGGCGAGAGGCCGACGCCGCGCGGCTGGCCATGGACACCTACTCCGAGACCATGCAGACACGCACCCAGCAGATTGCCGGTGATCTGGGATTGGTCGAGTCAGCGTGGCAAGGCATCAAGAACGTCGCTGCTGGAGCTTGGGACGCCATGCTCAATGTGGGGCGCGAGCCGACGCTGGAGGATGACCTCAAGGACATTGAGCGGCGACGGCTGGAGGCTCAATACGGGCCGCGATTAGACCGCGCCGGTTACACCATTGACCCTGAAATCCAACTCAGGCTGGACGCAGAGCGCGACATGGTGTTGGCGAAAATTCGCCAGCGGGATCTGGCTGCTGAAGAGGATGCCCAGCGTGATCAAACCCGGCAAGACGCCGCAGACGCGGTTGATTACCTCAATAAGCTGCGCGAGGCGGGCCTAACGCGCGAAGAGCAGAAAGCTAAAGCTATTGCCGAGTACTGGCGTGAAATCGAGGCCTTACGCGCTGGTAACCCTGACTCGGAATTGCTTAGCGAGACCAATATTCAGCAGGGGCTTGCCGCTGTTGAAAAACGTTTTCAAGCGCCTGACCGAGGCAACGGGCGAACCGATGCGGAACGTCTGGCGGATCAGAACCGCCGTTGGGTCGAGCAGCTAGAAAAAGAGGCTGCCACCTTCGGCCTAGGGAAGGCCGCGACCCGCGAGTACGAGCTGGAACAGCGCAACCTGACTGGCGCGTTGCTGGAACGTGCGCAAGCGGTCACCAAACTGTTCGCTGCCGAAGAAGAGCGGTTGGCGATAGAAGCTGACGCAAGGGCGGTTGCCGGGCTGCAGATTCAACTATTGCGTTCCCAGGGCAAGGAGTCCGCGGCGGCTGCACTGGAATTGGAGCAGCGCTACGGAGAGCTGATGACACGCCTGCAGGAGCGTGCAGATACCGCCGGTGTTGAAATAGTCAAAAGCCTGATCAATACAGAGCAGGCACGGAAAGAGCTATCTGGCTTGCAAAAAGAGTTGGATCGCATCTTTAACGACACGAGCCGCCGTGAGCAGACGATACAAGCTCAAGTGAATGCGGGCCTTATCACCGAAGGCGAGGCCCGACGAAGGATCGTTAAGGAACACCAAAAACAGGCGCAGGAGCTAGAGAACATTTTGCTTCTGACGGAAGCGATGGCAGAGCAAACCGGCAATCCTGTTTTTCTGGAGGAAGCTGAGCGTATCCGTGCCGAGTTGGAGCTCCTTAAGTACACCGCAGATGAGGTGGCGATTGCCTTCCGGGATGGTCTTCAGGGTGGTCTGGAAGAATCAATCATGGGCTTGGTGGATGGCACCATGAGCCTGCGTGATGCCCTTGAATCGTTGGTGCTGGGCATCGTTAACTCAATGGCGAGGATGGCGAGTGAGCAGCTTGCTGATATGGCCACGCAAAACGTGCTTGATCTGTTCCAGCAAGGCGCGCAGGCAGCAACAGCTGCAGCCGGCCAGAAGGCGGCGGCCGAGGTCGCCGCCATCCAGACCGTGACGCTTGCGCAACAGGCAGCAGATACCACTCGTGCCTCGTCATCCGTACTTGCTGCCAACACAGCCGCAGCTGGCCAAGCCGGCGCTGCAGCAAGCACTGCAACCGCTTGGCAGCCCGCAGCCATTGCTGCGTCGATCGGCAGTTTTGGCAGCGCCGCCGCGATCGGCCTGGCTGCTGTTGTGGCTGCAATGGCGTTTCAGGCGTTCGCTGACGGTGGTGAAGTCTGGGGCGCTGGCACAGGCACCTCCGACAGCATCCCGGCTTGGCTCAGCAATGGTGAGTTCGTTACACGGGCCGCCATCATGGCACAGCCTGGAGCACGGGCGTTCCAGAACGACTTCAATACCCGCGGAATGACAGCCATTCAAGACTGGTCTGGAGCGGTCCACCACGCGACTGGCGGCTTGGCTGGAGTGCCAGCACCAGCTATGCCTGTCCCTTCGCTGTCGGCAGGTGTGATGCCAGAGCCTGCATCCGCGCTCGCTCCTACGGTAGCGAACAACTTCAGGTTTGCGGCACTATTGGACACCGATGATCTGGTAGCTCGCTTAGGCAGTTCACCGGGTTTCACTGACGTACTGATCAGGCTGACTGCTGACAACTCCACAGCAATGCAATCCGCCTTGAATAACTGACCAAGTTGGTTGCTTAAGGCCTGTTATTGAAATTCCTTTGCGCTGTGAGCAAAGAGCCCTGCACATCAAATAGCGCGCACGAAGGCTTCAAATATCGCGCGCGTCTACATCATGAGGCGAGTGGAGTTGCCTTGGGGGCGAGTCTTGGCACCGGCAAAGGCACGGTCACCTTTGCCGACTTTGAGCAAGCTGACGCAATTTTTGTGCTGGGCCAGAATCCGGGAACCAACCATCCAAGAATGCTAGAGCCCTTACGCGATGCAGTAAGCCGCGGAGCACAGGTGGTTTGCTTCAATCCGCTGAAAGAGCGCGGGCTAGAACGCTTTCAGCATCCGCAAAGCATGGCGAGAATGCTGAGCAATAGCGCTGACGCGATGCACACCGCTTATTTTCGGCCAGCTCTGGGTGGCGATCTCGCGGTACTGCGCGGGATGGCCAAGTACATGCTGCAGTGGCAGCGTGAAGCTCAGCGGTATCGTCTGGAGGGTGTATTTGATGAGGCGTTCATACTTTCTCAGACCAGTGGCTTTCAGGATTATATCGCCGTGCTGGATACAACTGATTGGGCTGATGTAGTTGCTCAGTCCGGTCTCCGCCTAGACGAGATAGAGCAGGCGGCGCGGCTTTTTTGCGATGCCGGAAACACTATTTTCTGCTGGGCAATGGGGATAACCCAACACCATCACGGTGTAGCGACAATTCAGGAAATTGTGAACCTGCAGCTATTGCGAGGAAACATTGGCCGCGCTGGTTCCGGCGTGTGTCCGGTTCGGGGCCACAGTAACGTGCAAGGCGATAGAACAATGGGCATCGATGAGCGACCTAGCCCTGCGTTTCTGGATCGCTTGCAGGAATACTTTGGTTTCAGCCCTCCGCGCAAGCCAGGCCATAACACAGTAGAAGCAATCAAGGCGTTGTTGGAGGGGAGGGCAAAAGTTTTCATCGGGTTGGGTGGGAATTTTGCCCAGGCAACACCGGACAGCAGGGTAACTCATGCCGCTTTGTCCCGCTGCGCGCTCAATGTACAGATCAGTACCAAGCTCAACCGCAGCCATTTAATGGTGAGCAATGATGCGCTGATCTTGCCGTGCCTGGGCCGAACGGATATTGACCGTCAAGCCTCCGGCCACCAATGCGTTACCGTGGAAGACTCGTTCAGCATGGTGCATGCATCTTTTGGCCAGCTAGAGCCGCTCTCTGAGGGTATGAAGTCTGAACCATGGATTATTGCTGGAATGGCGAGAGCAACAGTGGGTGATCACATTGTTGATTGGCAAGCCATGCGGGACGACTATCGGACTATCCGTGCAGCGATTGGCGCCTGTGTTCCAGGCTTCGAGCATTTTGAGCAGCGGCTCCAAAACCCGGGTGGGTTCCACCTTACTAATACGGCGGCTACACGTTGTTGGCGCACGGATAGCGGTAAGGCGAGGTTCATTGCCAGTGACTTGCCAGCAGATTTGCTACCGGAAGCGGTCAGGTCGTCCGGTCAGAAACATGACCTGGTCTTGCAGAGCCTGCGCTCGCACGATCAATATAACACCACTATTTACGGGCTCGATGATCGCTACCGAGGCGTGACGGGACAGCGAGAGATTGTTTTCATCAACCAACACGACATCGATAGACTAGGTTTAATTGCTGGTGCCAAAGTCGACATAGTGTCGATCTGGAATGATGGCGTCGAAAGGCGCGTGCGAGGTTTTCGAGTACTGCCATACGATATTCCTCCAGGACAGGCAGCGGCCTACTACCCGGAAGTGAACCCCTTGGTGCCGTTGGATAGTTGCGGTGTTGGGAGCAGTACGCCGGTGTCGAAGTACATCCCTATCAGGGTGGAGCCGTCCCAAGGTGATGCTCCGCTGGCCTCCAGCGGAGCATAGCGGGACTTTTATCTAGTCGCGCTCTACGGCTAGTGCCACTCCCTGGCCACCACCTATGCACAAGGTGGCCAGCCCTTTCTTGGCGTCCCGTAGCGCCATTTCATGCAGCAGCGTTACTAGCACTCGACAGCCCGATGCGCCGATCGGGTGCCCCAAGGCGATAGCGCCACCGTTCACATTGACCTTGTCGATATCCCACTGCAGCTCCTTGCCTACCGAGAGGCACTGGGCGGCGAAAGCCTCGTTGGCTTCAATCAGGTCCAGTTGATCCAGGGTCCAGCCGGCTTTCGCTAAACAGCGTTTGCTGGCCGGTACCGGTCCAATGCCCATGATCGCCGGATCCACGCCGGCACTCGCATAGCCTTTGACTCGGGCCAGAACAGGCAGCCCCAATGCTTCTGCGCGCTTGGCAGACATCAGTAGCACAGCTGCCGCACCGTCATTGAGGGTCGAGGCATTGCCTGCCGTTACGCTGCCTTCTTTTTTGAAGGCAGGACGCAACCCGGCAAGGCTGTCCGCAGTGGTTGCTGAGCGGGGCTGCTCATCGATTTCAAAGAGAATAGGGTCGCCTTTGCGTTGAGGGATTGGTACGGGGGCAATCTCACTCTTGAAGCGCCCCGCCTTGATAGCCGCAGCAGCGCGCTGCTGGGATATCAGTGCGTAGGCATCCTGGTCCGCTCGGCTCAGTTGGTACTGGTCAGCCAGGTTTTCCGCAGTGATGCCCATGTGGTAGTCATTAAAGGCATCAATCAAACCGTCTTTAAGTAGGCTGTCTTGCAGCTCGGCATGGCCCATCCGCAAGCCGGTGCGGGCCTTGGGTAGCACATAGGGCGCCAGGCTCATGCTTTCCATACCGCCTGCAATTACGGCTTCTGCGTCGCCGCAGCGAATCGCTTGCACCGCCATATGCACCGCTTTCAGGCCGGAGCCACATAGTTTATTCAACGTCATTGCCGACGTTGAAAAGGGCAGCCCTGCGTTAATGGCCGACTGACGAGCGGGATTCTGTCCGCATCCGGCACTGAGCACTTGACCCATGATAACCTCGTCAATGTCGGCAGCATCAACGCCACTTGTGCTGAGCAAGGCGCGAATGACAGTGCTGCCCAGTTCCACTGCGGATATACTAGCCAGTGATCCTTGAAAGCTGCCAATGGCGGTACGTTTGGCAGCAATGATTACAACATCTTGCATATTGATTCTCCAAAAAAAACGTGGCCTCCCGAAGGTTGAGCCACGTAAATGTTCCAACGGGCAGCATTTGCCTCGCAGCAAGGGGCAGCAGCAAGGCAAATCCGAGTTATCTGTAAGTGCAGGTCAGTATTTACTTTGGAAACGGTCTACCTGCAGAGCGCAGCCGGTAACGTTTTGTAGATGCTCTATCGAGATATCCGGCGCAAGCTCTACAAGCTCCAGTCCCGTGTCTGTGATGTCCATGACAGCAAGATCGGTAATGATCCGATTGACCACGCCTAACCCGGTAAGGGGAAGGTCACAGTTCTCGAGGATCTTAGGGCTCCCGTCTTTTGCGCAGTGTTCCATGAGCACCACCACACGTTTGACGCCAGCGACTAGGTCCATGGCACCGCCCATGCCCTTGACCATCTTGCCGGGAATCATCCAGTTGGCGAGATCGCCTTGCTGTGAGACCTGCATCGCGCCAAGGATGGCTAGGTTGATGTGCCCGCCTCGAATCATTGCAAAGGATTCTGCGTTGTCGAAGAAACTGCTGCCTGGCAAGCTGGTGACCGTTTGCTTGCCAGCGTTGATCAGGTCCGGATCAACCTCGTTTTCCAGAGGGAAGGGGCCGATGCCGAGTAGACCATTTTCACTTTGTAGCCAAACGTCCATACCTGTGGGAATGTAGTTGGCGACCAGTGTTGGCAAGCCAATACCCAGGTTGACATAGAAGCCATCTGACAGTTCTTGCGCAGCGCGCTGTGCCATTTGTTCACGTGTCCAAGCCATGATCAGGCGCTCCGTGTAGTGCGTTTTTCGATGCGTTTTTCGGGTGAGGTATTAAGTACCATGCGCTGGACATAGATGCCCGGCAGGTGAATCTGGTCGGCGTCCAGCTCGCCAATTTCAACAATTTCTTCTACTTCAACGATGCACACCTTGCCGGCAGTCGCAGCAAGCGGATTGAAGTTGCGAGCTGTTTTGTTGAAGACGAGGTTGCCTGATTTGTCCGCTTTCCATGCCTTGATCAATGCCACGTCTGCGGTCAGCGACGTCTCCATGACGTACCACTCGTCTTTGAACTGGCGCGTTTCCTTGCCTTCTGCAATCAGCGTGCCGTAGCCGGTCTTGGTGTAAAAGGCGGGAATTCCTGCGCCACCGGCCCGCAGCTTTTCAGCCAGAGTGCCCTGTGGTGTGAACTCAAGCTCCAGTTCGCCAGACAGATACTGGCGCTCGAACTCCTTGTTCTCGCCAACATACGACGAAACCATTTTGCGAATCTGGCGCGTTTCAAGTAGCAGGCCCAAACCAAAGCCGTCTACACCAGCGTTGTTACTGATGACGGTAAGGTCTTTCTTGCCGGAATCACGCAAGGCTTCAATGAGCGCTTCCGGTATGCCGCAGAGGCCAAACCCGCCAACTGCCAAGGTCATTCCATCGTCTATCAGCCCCTCTAGGGCGTGATGGGCATTGGGATAAATTTTGTTCATTGTTATTGCTACTCCTCGTGCCGTTGAAACTTGAAAATTGCGCTATGCGTGTTGCTTGTTTTTCGCTCTGGCAACCCTTGATCCATTGGGGCGTTCCAGAGTCTCGCTAATCCGATTGCCAGCTTCTATCAGAGAGCCGAGATCAATACCGGTATCAATCCCCAGCCCATTCAGCAGGTACACGACGTCTTCACTGGCAACATTGCCGGTGGCGCCCTTGGCATAGGGGCAGCCACCCAACCCTGCTACCGAACTGTCGAATACCTGCACACCTTCGAGCAGGCTGGCGTAGATATTTGCCAAAGCCTGGCCGTAGGTGTCGTGAAAATGCCCAGCGAGCGCAGCATGGGGTACCACATCTGATACGCGGGCAATCAACTGGCGGGTGGCGCCAGGAGTGCCGGTGCCAATGGTGTCGCCCAAGGAAATTTCGTAGCAGCCCATGGCGTAAAGCTCACGAGCAACCGCTGCCACCTGTGAAGCTGGAACGTCTCCGTCATAAGGACAGCCGAGCACACAGGAAACATATCCACGCACCCGAATACCGGCTTGCGCGGCCGCGGCCAGAACAGGCTCGAATCGTTGGAGACTTTCGCTGATTGAGCAGTTGATGTTTTTCTGTGAGAAGCCCTCGGATGCAGCAGCAAACACTGCTACCTCTTGGGCGCCAGCAGTCAGGGCCTGTTCAAAGCCTTTCATATTGGGTGTTAACGCGGTGTAGGTACTGCCTGCATAACGGTTTATTCCGGCGAAAACCTGCTCTGACCCCGCCATCTGGGGTACCCACTTTGGCGATACAAAACTGCCGACTTCGATCACGGGTAGGCCGGCAGCACCAAGGTCGTTGATCAGTCGGATGCGGTCAGCGCTGCTGACCGGGTGGGACTCATTCTGCAGGCCATCGCGGGGGCCTACCTCCACCAGCTTGACCTTAGCAGGTAGGCTCATTCCGACTCCTCCATCTCCACCAGCATGGTGCCTTCCGAGATCAGATCGCCCTCACCGCAAAACACAGCTTTTACCCGCCCGTTAGTTGGGGCACGGATACTGTGCTCCATCTTCATTGCTTCAAGAACTAGCAACGGCGCGCCTGCTTCCACTTGCTGCCCCACTGTCGCCATTACTCGAACCACGCTGCCGTTCATAGGCGCTTGCAGGCCGCCCGCACTTTGCTGAGCGTGACCCGCTTCTTCGATTGGGTCATAGGTGTTGATCTGTTGCCAAGCGCCATGCCAGTTGAGGTAAAGGTCTGCACCTTTGCGTACCGCACGGTAGCGAACCTTCTGCGCTCCTTCATCAATCGTCAGCAGCTCACTGTTGGGACAATAGCTGGCGTTGTTGAGGCTAACGCTAGAGAAAACCTGATCTAACTCGGCGCAGCGCAAATGTAGCCGACTTTGCGTTGGCAAGCCTGCGCGCCAGCCAGGCAGTTGTTGCCAAAGGGCGGGAGGCGTCGGGCAGTCGTCACCCGCTGGGCGGGTAAGCAACCAAGCTTTGGCGGCTAGGTTCCAGAAGCTACTGTCCAGCTCTGCAGGCTTGTGCAGTAGCTGCGCAGTGTGTTTTGCAATGAATCCGGTATCCAGCTCCTGCGCGGCGAAGGCCGGATGGGCTAAGATTTTTTCCAGAAAGCGCAGGTTGGTTTTTACCCCGGCTACTGAGGTATTGCGCAACATATCCAGCAACTCGAGACGCGCCTGCTCACGGGTCTCGCCCCAAGCAACCAACTTCGCGAGCATTGGGTCATAAAAAGGAGAGATGCTATCGCCTTCACTGACGCCGCTATCAACTCTGCGGCCCCGGCCGGTACTCGGTTCACGATAAAGGGTGAGGGTGCCGCTGGCAGGTAGAAAATCCTGATCAGGGTCCTCGGCGTACAGCCGAACTTCAATGGCGTGGCCGTGCAGTGGAATTTGCTCTTGAGTCATTGGCAGTGGCTCGCCTTGAGCGACGCGCAGTTGCCAAGCTACAAGATCCTGACCGGTAATGGCTTCGGTAACCGGGTGCTCTACCTGCAGGCGGGTGTTCATCTCCATAAAGAAAAACTCGCCACGTGCATCCAGCAAAAACTCCACGGTACCAGCGCCGACGTAGCCGATAGCCTGTGCGGCCTTGACTGCTGCTTCGCCCATCGCTTTACGCAATTGTTCCGACAGTCCTGGTGCGGGCGCCTCTTCAACCACCTTCTGATGCCGTCTTTGAATGGAACAATCGCGTTCATGCAGGTAAACGGCATTACCGTGCTGGTCTGCGAAAACCTGAATTTCGACGTGGCGGGGTTGCAGTACGTACTTTTCCACCAGCATGCGGGCGTCGCCGAAGGAAGACTGGGCTTCGCGTTGAGCGGAGGCCAGCGCATCTGCCAGCTCTCGTTCGCTTTCTACGACCTTCATACCTTTGCCACCCCCGCCAGCGGTGGCTTTCAGTAGTACCGGGTAGCCAATTTCCTGAGATGCAGCCCGGAAAGTATCGAGTTGCTGATCGTCGCCATGGTAACCGGGTACCAGTGGTACTCCGGCTTTTTCCATCAAGGCCTTGGCGGCGGACTTGCTGCCCATAGCATCAATCGCCGAGGCGGGTGGGCCGACAAAAATCAGGCCGCTAGCTTCAATAGAACGAGCGAAGTCAGCGTTCTCAGAAAGAAAACCGTAGCCTGGGTGGATTGCTTGCGCGCCACTGGCCTTGGCGGCCTGAATGATGCGGTCGGCACGCAGATAGCTGTCTGCGGGTTTGGTTCCGCCCAGGTTAACTGCGATGTCGGCGAGCTTGGCGTGTGATGCGTGCTGGTCGATGTCGCTGTGTACGGCAACCGTTTTGATGCCCAGCCGCTGAGCTGTCCGCATGATGCGACAGGCGATTTCTCCTCGGTTGGCGATTAGCAGAGTATTGATCATTGTTCTTCTATCCACATGATTGCTTGGTTTGCCTCGGGCAGCGCAGTCAGGTCAGCAGCCACTGTGGCTTGCGTTTGTCGAGGAAGGCCGAAAGTCCCTCCTGACCCTCTTTGCTGACGCGAATACTGGCTATTGCCGACTCGGTGTAGCTGCGCAGATCGGGCGTTAGATCGCCGTGCTTTACCTGCTGCATTAGCGCCTTGGTGGCGCGCATCGCTTGCGGGCTGTTGAGTAGCAGGTTGGCAACCCACCCATGCAACTCGCTTTCCAGATCAGCTGCGGGATAGGCCTCTGCCAACAAGCCCAGCTGCTGAGCGCGCTTGCCATCAAAGCGCTCAGCCGTAAGGGCGTAACGCCTGGCGGCGCGTGGCCCAATCGCCTGGGCAACATAGGGGCTTATGACGGCCGGCAATAAACCTATGCGCACTTCGGACAAGCTGAACAGGCTGTCTTCGGTGCCAATGGCGATATCGCAACAACTGATCAGGCCCAGCGCGCCCCCGAAGGCTGCACCCTGCACCACGGCCAAGGTTGGAACTTTAAGCTGGGCCAGACTGGCCATCAGTTTGCCCAGCTCGCGGGCGTCATTGAGGTTAGCGTCGTAGTCCAATTGCGCGCAGGCCTGCATCCATGAAAGGTCTGCACCTGCAGAGAAATGTTTGCCGCGGCCGCGCAAAATCAAGAAGCGCAGTTCGTCGTTCATCTGAATCTCGCTGAGTGCCCTCAGAAGCTCGGCGATCATTTCAGCGTTGAACGCGTTGTTCTTTTCGGGGCGGTTTAGCCACACGGTAGCTATGCCGCCTGCGTTGATCTCAACTTCTAGGGTGTTAAATGCACTCACGCTTATTGGCTCCTCCGTTGGCATGGCTGGTCTCACATCCGGAACACGCCGAAGCGTGTCTGGTTGATTGGCGCATTCAATGCTGCGGAAATTGCCAAGCCGAGAATGTCGCGCGTTTGCGCTGGGTCGATGACTCCGTCATCCCATAGGCGGGCACTTGAGTAGTAGGGGTGGCCCTGCTCTTCGTACTGCTCGAGGATGGGTTTGCGCAGGTGATTGGCTTGCTCGGCGCTGAAGGTTTCGCCGCTGCGCTCCGCCTGCTCTTGCTTGACCTGGACCAGAACGCCTGCAGCTTGCTCGCCGCCCATGACCGAAATACGCGCGTTTGGCCACATCCAAAGGAAGCGGGGGTCGTACGCACGGCCGCACATGCCGTAGTTGCCGGCGCCGAAGCTTCCACCGATGATCACCGTGAACTTTGGAACCTGCGCACAGGCCACAGCAGTCACCAGTTTGGCGCCGTGCTTGGCAATGCCTCCAGCTTCATATTTTTGGCCTACCATGAAGCCAGTTATATTCTGCAGAAACAGCAGAGGAATACCTCGCTGACAGGCAAGTTCAATGAAGTGCGCGCCTTTTTGCGCAGACTCGGCAAACAGGATGCCGTTATTGGCCAGAACCGCGACAGGATGCCCATGCAAGTGGGCGAAGCCGCACACCAGGGTTGTTCCGTAGAGGGCTTTGAATTCATCGAAAGCGCTGTCGTCAACTAGTCGCGCGATGATTTCGCGCACATCAAACGGCTGCTTCGGGTCGGCAGGAATGATGCCGTACAAGTCACTCGCGGCATAACGTGGCGCCACCGGCGCGCGGAGGTTTAGTTGGCCCTGTTTGCGCCAGTTAAGGTTGGCGATACTGCGCCGGGCCAGTGCTAGCGCATGTTCGTCATTTTCTGCGTAGTGGTCGGCCACTCCCGAGGTTTTGCAATGGACATCGGCTCCGCCAAGGTCTTCGGCACTGACCACTTCGCCAGTGGCTGCCCTGACCAGAGGCGGGCCGGCAAGAAAGATGGTTGCTTGCTCTCTCACCATGATGGCCTCATCTGCCATCGCTGGTACGTATGCTCCACCTGCCGTGCATGACCCCATGACCACAGCGATCTGGGGAATGCCTTGGGCACTCATGTTGGCCTGGTTGAAAAAGATGCGGCCGAAGTGCTCACGATCAGGAAATACCTCATCCTGGCGCGGGAGGTTGGCGCCGCCCGAGTCGACCAGATAAATGCAGGGGAGGCGGTTTTGTTGTGCTATGGCCTGTGCTCTTAGGTGTTTCTTTACGCTAAGGGGGTAGTAGGAGCCGCCTTTCACGGTCGCGTCGTTGGCGACGATCATGCACTCAACCCCTTCAACTCGACCAATGCCCGCAATTATCCCTGCTGCCGGCACCTGTTCGCTGTAGACCTCATGGGCGGCTAGCTGACCGATTTCGAGAAATGGTGAGCCCTGGTCCAGTAGGGCGTCAACGCGCTGTCTGGGCAGCAGCTTGCCTCGAGAAAGATGCCGAGCTTGAGCCGCTGGGCCACCGCCTTCTGCTACTTTTCCTAGCAACTCTCGAAGATTACCCACGAGCTCCTGCATCGCTGCCACATTGGTGCTGAACTCCGGCGAGCGAGTGTTGACCTGGCTTTTAAGTGAACTCATGCCGGCGCTCCTTGGGTTGCAAGCCGGCTTCTGAAGGTCGGGACGCGCACCTGTTTAACGTGTTTCATTGAACAGCTCCCGGCCAATCAACATACGGCGGACCTCGCTGGTACCGGCACCGATTTCATAGAGTTTGGCGTCACGCCACAGGCGACCTGCCGGGTATTCGTTGATATAGCCGTTACCGCCAAGAATCTGGATTGCCTCGCCAGCCATCCAGGTCGCTTTTTCGGCGGTATACAGGATCACCCCGGCACAGTCCTTGCGCACCTGCCGTACATGTCCACTGCCCATGGCGTCTAGGTGCTTGCCGACGCTGTACTGATAGGCGCGGCAGGCTTGCAGGGTGGTATACATATCTGCAACCTTGCCCTGAATGAGCTGAAACTCGCCGATGCTTTGACCGAACTGTTTTCGGTCGTGGATGTAAGGCGTGACGATGTCCATCGCTGCTTGCATCAGGCCCAGTGGGCCACCGCTGAGCACCGCGCGCTCGTAGTCAAGGCCACTCATGAGTACGCGGGCACCTTCACCAACGCCGCCCAGAATGTTCTCTTCCGGAACTTCAACATTGTCGAAAACCAGTTCGCCGGTATGTGATCCGCGCATGCCAAGCTTGTCCAGCTTCTGCGCAACGGAGAAACCGGGAGTGTCCGTTTCGAGGATGAAGGCCGTCATGCCCTTGGCGCCGGCAGCAACATCAGTTTTGGCGTAGACCACCAGGACGTCGCAGTCTGGACCGTTGGTGATCCACATCTTGGTGCCGTTGAGGATGTAGCGGTCGCCCTGCTTGTCGGCACGCAGCTTCATACTGACGACGTCAGAACCGGCGTTTGGCTCGCTCATTGCCAAAGCGCCGATATGCTCCCCCGATACCAGCTTGGGTAGAAACTTGGCTTTTTGTTCTTCGCTACCATTGCGGTGGATCTGGTTTACGCAGAGGTTTGAGTGAGCACCATAGGACAGTCCGATACCACCAGCTGCCCGGGAAATTTCTTCCATGGCAATCATGTGTGCGAGGTAGCCCATTCCGGAGCCACCGTACTCTTCGGCCACGGTTAGACCTAGCAGCCCCATGTCGCCGAACTTGCGCCACAAATCCATGGGGAACTCATCAGTGCGGTCTGCCTCGGCCGCACGGGGCGCGATTTCCTTGCCAGCAAAACCAGCGACTGATTCGCGCAGCATGTCTATTTCTTCGCCGAGGAAAAAGTCCAATCCAGGTATTGCACTCATACGTTTATCTCCTTTTGTTATTGGCGTTACAGCTGAGTGACGTTGATGCGCTCTGCTGACTCTTGTGTCGTGGCGTCACGGAATAGCGCTTGGTGCTCTCCTCGCCATTGTTTTAGAAGGTTCTCGCGTTGTTTTTCGGCCTGCGCTAGGAAGCGTTCTTTCACAGGGCCGTAGCCGCGTACGATGTCGGGAAGGCTCGCGAGCTGGATGGCAATCGGCAACTTGTCGCTGTCGAGTGATTCCAGGATTTGATCGAGAAGCTGTTCGTAGCTTTCCAGCCATTGCCGCTCGAGCTTGCGTTCTGCGGTGTAGCCAAATGGATCCAGAACCGAATTGCGGAGGAACTTCATCCGAGCGAGGAGTTTAAAACCAGTTAGCATCCATGGGCCGTAGCTGCGCTTTTTAGGTTCTTTCCCGGGCTTGGCACTATTGAGCACAGGTGGCGCCAGGTGAAACTTGAGTTTGTAGTCACCCTCAAAACTGTCCTGTACTTTTTTGATGAAGTCGCCATTGGTATAAAGACGAGCTACTTCATACTCATCCTTGATTGCCAATACTTTGTAGTAGTTGCGGGCGACGGCGTCAGCCAAGGCACCGGTATTACCAGAAATGGCCGATTCAGCGCTCTGGAATTGTTGCACTCGGGCGCGATAGCGTGCTGCAAGATTGGCATCCTGATACTCGGTGAGGGCAGCGACGCGTTTATGAATAACCTCTTCAGTAGTCTGTGACAACGCTTCCGCTGGGCGCTTGCCCTGGCTGTCGATCATTCCTTGAACGCGCAGGGGATCCACCGCAGTACGGCGCCCCCAGGTGAAGGCCTTGAGGTTGAACTCGACGGCCGTGCCATTCAGTTCAATAGCGGCTATCAGCGCTTCAGCGCCAACCGGCAACCAGCCTTTCTGATAGGCAAAACCGAGCATGAAGGTATTGGTCGCGATGGAGTCGCCCATCAGCGCCGTGGCTATTTTGCTGGCATCCACGAAAATGGCGTGGTCGTTGCCGACAGCTTCTGCAATTTGTGCAGACATACCTTGTGTGCGAAATTTCGGGTCGGGGTGCGCCTGCAGGTCGCCACTCTCCGCTTGCATTGCGAAAGTACGAACAAACTCGCTGGTGATGCTTTCTTCCGAGTTGACCAAGGCATGAGTGTGCCCATGCCGCAACTTGGCCAGGGTCTCGTGATTGGCACTTACCACCAGGTCGCAGCCGAGCAGCAAGCTGGTTTCACCTTCGGCTATGCGCGGTGCATGCAGTTGGGACTGGTCAGCTGCGATGCGGATATGCGACCAGACCGCACCACCTTTCTGGGCCATGCCGGCCATGTCCAGGTTGAGCGTACCTTTGTTCTCCATGAAGGCGGCCATGCCGAGCAGGGCACCAATTGTTACAACACCGGTACCACCTACGCCGGTCACCAGAATGCTGTAAGGCTGATCGAGTGCCACTGTGTTAGGCGTGGTCAGATTCCAGTCGTCAACCGCTTGGTCGGTAAGCGCTTTGGCTTTACGTAGCGAGCCACCTTCGATGGTGACGAAGCTTGGGCAGAAGCCGGAGAGGCATGAAAAATCTTTGTTGCATGATGACTGGTCAATGCTGCGTTTCTGACCAAACTCGGTATTCACCGTCACCACGGACATGCAGTTCGACTTACTGCTGCAGTCGCCACAGCCTTCGCAAACTGCCTGGTTGATCATTACCCGCCGTGCCGGATCGGGAAACTGCCCCCGCTTGCGTCGTCTGCGCTTTTCGGCCGCGCAGGTCTGATCGTAAATGATGGCTGAGACGCCGGGATACTCTCGAAGTTGAGTCTGCAGTTCCTCCATTTTCTCTCGGTGCAACACCGGTACGCCGGGAGCGAGTCCTTGAACTGCCTTGTACTTCTCGGGCTCGTCAGTCACCACGGCAATGCGCTTGACGCCCTCCGCAGCGAGTTGCTGAGAGATTTGCGGTACTGTCAGAGTGCCGTCCACGGGCTGGCCGCCGGTCATGGCAACAGCATCGTTGTAAAGAATCTTGTAGGTAATCGGCACATTCGCTGCAACTGCAGCTCGAATCGCTAAGGTACCGGAGTGGAAATAGGTGCCATCCCCAAGGTTGGCAAACACGTGTTTGGTCTTGGTGAAGGGGGCTTGCCCAATCCAGGCGACACCCTCGCCACCCATCTGGCTGAAGGTCTGGGTTTGGGGATAGATCCAAGCAGCCATGTAGTGGCAGCCAATACCGGCAAGGGCGCGACTGCCTTCGGGCACCTTGGTCGAAATATTGTGCGGGCAGCCGGAGCAGTAATGTGGCACTCGGTCCATCAACGAGCCCAGGACGTTCTTGGTGGTGAGCTGTGCCTCTAGATCATCCAGATGCAGTTGCAGAGAGGTGTCTGCATGCAGACGAAGAATTCGTTTGGCCAGCGCGCGAGCAATGTGAGCTGGAGTCAGGTCGTTGATCGCCGGCAGTAGCCAATCGGTGTGCGGCATAGTCCACTCACCTTTGTCGTCAAACTTGCCGACGATGCGCGGACGTACGTCTTCCCGCCAGTTGTAGAGTTCCTCCTTCATTTGGTACTCGATCATGTGGCGCTTTTCTTCAACCACCACAATTTCTTCGAGACCTTCGGCGAAGTGCCTGACGCCGTCAGCTTCAAGCGGCCAGACCATGCCGACCTTGTAAACGCGCAAGCCAATCTCCTGCGCTTTGGCATCGTCAATACCAAGCATGTTCAGAGCCTGACAAACGTCCAGGTAGGATTTGCCCGCCGTGATAATGCCGATACGCGCCTTGGGCGAGTCCATGACCACGCGGTCAATGCGGTTGGCCTTGGCATAGGCGAGCGCGGCGTAGAGTTTGTGTTCCAGCAGTCGCTGCTCTTGAGCAAGCGGTGGGTCTGGCCAACGGATATTCAGGCCGCCCTCGGGGATGTCGAAATCAGGAGTTACGCTTTCCACACGGAAGGGGTCAATATCGACAATGGCAGCGCTTTCTACAGTGTCCGCTACTGCCTTAAGTGCTACCCAGCAACCGGAATAGCGTGACATGGCCCATCCGTGGATACCGTAGTCCAGATACTCCTGCACCCCCGAAGGGGCCAGTACGGGCATCATCACTGCCTTGAAAATGTGCTCGGTCTGGTGCGGGAGTGATGAAGAGCGGGCGCCGTGATCATCGCCGGCAACGGCAAGCACTCCACCGAATTGCGAGGTGCCGGCAGCGTTTGCATGTCGGAATACATCACCTGAGCGATCAACACCGGGACCTTTTCCGTACCACATGCCGAAAACGCCGTCGTAGGTTGCCCCTTCGAAGATGTTTACCTGCTGCGTTCCCCAGATGGCGGTAGCAGCTAGCTCCTCGTTGACGCCAGGTTGGAAGTGAGTGCTGCCTTTCTCCAGATACTTACGTGCACGCCATAAAGCTTGGTCCAGACCGCCGAGAGGGGAGCCGCGGTAGCCGGAAATAAAGCCAGCAGTGTTCAGCCCGTTGGCCTGATCGCGCTGCTTCTGCATTAGCGGAAGCCGAACCAGCGCTTGAATACCAGTCATCAACTGCAGACCGCTATTCTCTGTGTACTTGTCATCCAGCGAGATAGATTTGCCCATGGCTACTCACACCTTTTTATTCTGATATTGGGTATCGCAGCGCGCGCAATACACGATGGGCTGGAGTATATGGATTGGGTTTGGTATCGTAAATTATTAAAAATTGCGGTCAGGTATCTGAAAAAATTATGTCTAGGTCCGATATTTCCATGCGCCAATTGCGCTATTTCGTGGCGGCGTCTGAGACCGGTCAGTTCTCGCAGGCCGCTGCTGCAGTTCATGTTTCGCAGTCCGCCGTGACCACTGCAGTGATGCAGCTGGAGCAGCGACTGGGCGTGAAACTTTTCGAACGCTTGCCGAATGGAGTAAGCCTGACGGCGGAAGGAAACAAGTTCTTTCAGCATGCTCGCCACATTCTGGATACGCTGCAGGATGCGATCAGCGAGCCATTTTTCATGAGTCACTCGGTATCCGGTGTTGTTCGCGTTGGCGCCTCCTATACGGTGCTTGGTTACTTCCTGCCCAACCTGCTTGCGCGCTTCAAGCGCAGTTACCCCGATGTGGAAATCGATTTGATCGACATGGACAGGGTCAGTATCGAGAGCTCGGTCAGACAAGGAGAGCTTGATGTAGGTTTGACGGTTGTTTCGAACGCGACCGACTTGTCCGGCCTGGATGCCAGCGTGCTGATACGCTCGCGTCGTCAGTTGTGGCTGGCGTCCGGCCATCCGCTCATGGGGCTGGCGTCGATCACCCTGAAGGACGTTGCTGAGCATGCCTACATCCTGCCCACCGTCGATGAGGGGGAGGAGTCGGTTCAGCGATATTGGCAAGCGCAGGGGCTGGAGCCGAAGATCGCATTTCGAACCTCCTCCGTGGAGTCCTTGCGTGGTCTGGTGGCGCACGGGTTTGGTGTGACCGTGTTGTCCGACATGCTGTACCGAGCCTGGTCGCTTGAGGGCCGCAAAATTGAGGTGCGTCCTTTGAATGACGCTGTGCCCTCGATGGAGTTGGGCTTGATTTGGGCGCAAGGCCGAGAAATAAGCGAGCCAGGCAGCGCTTTTCAACAGTTCATGATTCATGCCTGTGGCTCGTGAGTGAGCCTGGCATAGGAACTGTCGCTGTCGCAGGGAGCCTGGCGAATTCATTAAATGCTGCTCTGCATCTCGCGCCGTTGGCGAATGCTCTCTGCAAAGTCGCGCTTGAGTGTGGGATAGTAGGCTATTTGACCGCCCATCCCTCCGGCGATGTCGATCGATGCACCGCTGATGAAACTGGCGTATTCGCTTGCCAGAAACAGAACCATGCCGGTGACGTCCTCGGGCTTGCCGTAACGGCCTGCAGGGACCACTTTCATGACCATGGCATCGAACTCCTGCCGAGTAACGCCGTCGCCCATTTCTTTGAAGTGGCGGTCCCATTGACCAGTGTCGATCCAGCCCATATTCAATGTGTTAACCATAATGTTGTCTTTCGGTAGAGACATGCCCAGGGAGCGTGAAAGGGCGATACAGGAGGCTCTATTGATGACCGATGGGATGCCTTCGGGAGTGGGGATGGTCCCGGCCAGAGCGTTGATTTCTATAATGCGGCCCCAGCGCTGCTTGCGCATGTGAGGCACAACTGCCTGGGTAAATCTAAAATGGCCCATTTGCAGCACGTTGGCGTGTTCAAGAATGTCCTCGGGTGTGAGGGTATCCAGATTGCCGCCTTTCCCTTGGCCGGCGTTATTGACCAGTACGTCAACGCCGCCCCAGGCTTCGGCTACCTCAGTAACAAAGGCGCTCACGTTATGACTATCAGTAACGTCAACGGCGCGAGCTATGACTGCGTCCGCGCTCTCGGTTAGAGCTTCTCCAACATTTGCGATGTCTGCGATATTTCGCGAGCAGATTGCCACTTTCGCCCCGTCTTTGGCGAAGGCTGTAGCTATCGCTCTCCCAATCCCACGTGATGCACCGGTCACGATGACGCGCTTTCCCTTCAAATCGATATTCATACATTTTCCTTGGCTATTATTTTTTCAGAATGTTTCGGCTGGGGTGGGCTGGAACGCCCGCTTTATAAGGCATAAGTGCCTTTTTTACCCATATTCCCGATAGGG
>CAYYUQ010000057.1:0-21928 GCA_964474945.1 uncultured Halopseudomonas sp.
CCACCTTCTTTCAGGTGGACGGGTTTGCCGGCTTCGCCGGGCAAACAAAAAAGCCGATTCCCAAAGAAACCGGCTTCTCGCGTTACCGCCTGGCGACTCAGTGGTGTACACCACCTTCGCCGTGAATGTGACCATGGGCCAGCTCGTCTTCGCTGGCGTCACGGATCTCAGCCACCTTGACCTCGAAGGTCAGGCGCTGACCGGCCAGAGGATGATTGCCATCAACCGTCACTTCGTCGTCTTCCAGCGCAGTGATGGTAACGATCTGCATGCCGCCATCCGGAGCAGACGCATGGAACTGCATACCCACTTCCAGCTCGTCCACACCTTCAAACATGTTGCGGCCCAGTACTGCTACCAGTTCTGCACTGAATTCACCGTAGGCATCTTCCGGTTCGATGGTCACTTTCAGCTCGTCGCCTACCTGCTTGCCAGCCAATTCACGCTCCAGGCCGGGTATGATGTTACCCGCGCCGTGCAGGTAGACCAGCGGTTCGCCGCCAGCGGAGGTATCCAGTACTTCACCGGCATCGTTGGTCAAGGTGTATTCAATCGATACGGCTTTATTGGCAGCAATCTGCATAAAAAAAATCCTGTGATTGGGAGCATTGAAGGTGTCAGTTTACGCATAAAAGCCCGGAAACGCACGGGCGGTTCCACTACGCTGAAGGCTACGGTATAAGTTGACCATTACAAGGGCGAGCGGATCGCGCCTTCTTCAAAAGAACATACGGGAGCATCATGACTGATCGATTGATTCTTGTCATAAACTGCGGGAGTTCATCACTCAAATTCGCCCTGCTCAGCGAGTCTGACAACACGCCGCTGCTCAGTGGCCTGGCCGAGCGTCTTGGTATAAGCGAAGGCGTGATGAACTGGAAGGCCGGCGATATCCGTGAGCAGGTACTCATTGCGGATGGCAAACACAGCACGGCCATGACCCGCCTGCTGCCGTTGATTGAGCGCTTTGCCTATCAGCCATTGACCGCAGTAGGACACCGCATCGTGCACGGCGGTGAGCACTTTACCGGCGCGAGCATCATCGATGACAAGGTCATCGCAGCCATTCAGGAAAGCTCCGCCCTGGCCCCGTTACATAACCCGGCGCAACTGACGGGCATCGACGAAGCCATGCGTGTGTTTGCCGATATCCCCCACATCGCCATTTTCGACACCGCTTTCCACCAGAGCATGCCGCCCCGGGCATACCGCTATGCGTTGCCGGAGGAGCTGTACAGCAAACACAGCGTGCGCCGCTACGGCTTCCATGGCACCAGTCACCGCTTTGTTTCAACCCAGGCCAGCCTGCTGATGGGTCTGGAGCCGGGGCATGGCGCCTGGCTCACCGCGCACCTGGGTAACGGCTGCTCGACCTGCGCCATCCTCGATGGCAAGAGTCTGGATACCAGCATGGGGCTGACCCCACTGGAAGGTCTGGTGATGGGCACCCGCAGTGGTGATGTGGATCCCAACCTGCATTCGCACCTGGCACGCACTCTGGGCTGGGATCTGGAGCGCATCGATAACATGCTCAACCGCGAGAGCGGCCTGCTGGGTCTGTCCGGCCTGTCCAATGACATGCGTACGCTGGTGGCGGCGCGGGCTGAAGGCCATCCCGGCGCGACGCTGGCAGTCGATGTGTTCTGCTATCGGCTGGCGCGCTCGCTGGCGGGACTGGCGGTAGCGCTACCGCGTCTCGACGGCGTTATTTTCACCGGTGGCATTGGTGAAAACTCGCCGCTGGTGCGTGAACTGACGGTACGTCATCTGGCGCTGTTCGGTCTGGTCATTGACCCGGCAGCCAACGCGACCCCGCCGGGTAACCCGGCAAGGCAGATTCAGGCGAGTAACTCTCCCGCCATTCTGGTCATACCCACTGATGAAGAGCGGCAGATCACCGAAGAATGCCTGGCGCTACTCGATTTCAATGCCACCCGGCCTGCGGAACAGGAAGCCTGATTCATGCATACGTTTTTTCTTGCCCCGACCGGTTTCGGTGTTGGCCTGACCTCGGTCAGCCTGGGACTGATTCGTGCTCTGCAGCGCAGTGGTTTGCGCGTGCACTTTCTCAAGCCGATTGCCCAACCGCATCCGGGTGACGAAGGCCCGGAGCGCTCCAGCGCGTTGATCGGCCGCACCATGGGACTGCAACCCCCTGCTCCGCTGGCGCTGCCGGAGGTAGAACGCCGGCTGGGTAACGGCAAGCTGGATGAGGTGATGGAAGACATCGTCAGCCGCTACCGGGAAGCGGCCAAGGATGCTGACGTGGTCGTTGTCGAAGGCATGGTACCGACCCGCCAGGCCGCTTACGCCGCGCGCATCAACCAGCATATCGCCACCAGTCTGGATGCTGATGTGATTCTGGTCAGCGCACCGGATGACGACAATCTGACCAACCTCGCCCACCGCATTGAACTGCATGCCCAGGGCTTCGGCGGGCCACAGGATCCCAGAGTGCTGGGCGTGATCATCAACAAGGTTCGGGATCTGGATTTAGGCGGCGACGTGCCCGGCGACCGGGGTGAGCTCAAGCGCACACTCAAGGATTATGCCCTGGCCCTGAAACAGGAATCCCGTGTACTGGACACCGAAGGCTTCCGCCTGATCGGTTGCGTGCCATGGCAGAGCGAACTGAACGCTCCGCGCAGTTCGGATGTGGCCAGCCTGCTGAACGCCAAAATTCTGCACCCCGGTGACATGCACCAGCGCCGTGTGCTGGATATCGTCCTCTGCGCCCGTACCGTGCCTAACACTCTGCATTTGTATCGCCCAGGTACCCTTCTGGTGGTGCCCGGCGATCGTGATGATGTGATCATTTCCAGCAGTCTGGCGTCGCTCTCCGGCACGCCCCTCGCCGGTTTGCTGTTGACTGGCGACATCATGCCCGACGAGCGCGTGATGAAGCTGTGCCAGCCGGCTCTGGATAACGGCTTGCCGATTTTCCTGGTCGGCACCGGTAGTTTTGCCACGTCCTCCCAACTGGATCGCATGAACCGGGAAATCCCGGTCGATGATACCGAGCGCACCACACTGGTCACCGACTTCGTCGCATCGCACATCGATCATGGCTGGCTCCAGCACCGCTGCGGCCAGGTCAGTGAGAGGCGTATGTCGCCACCCGCCTTCCGCTACGATCTGGTCAACCGGGCGCAACAGGCCGGCAAGCGTATCGTCCTGCCCGAAGGCGATGAGCCGCGTACCGTGCAGGCGGCCGCCATCTGTCAGCGCCGCGGCATCGCCCAATGTATTCTGCTGGCCAAACCCGAATCGGTCGAAGCCGTCGCCCGCGCGCATCACATCACCCTGCCCGAAGGCTTGCAGATCATTGATCCGGATCAGGTGCGCGAAAACTACGTACCGCCCATGGTCGAGCTGCGCAAGGATCGCGGTCTGACCGCCCCCGTCGCCCTGCAGCAACTGGAAGACAACGTGGTACTGGGCACCATGATGCTGGCACTGGATGAAGTCGACGGACTGGTTTCCGGCGCCGTTCATACCACCGCCAATACCATTCGCCCGGCCTTCCAGCTGATCAAGACCGCCCCGGGTTACAGCCTGGTGTCGTCTATCTTCTTCATGTTGCTGCCCGACCAGGTGCTGGTCTATGGCGACTGCGCAGTGAACCCTGATCCGAACGCGGAAGAGCTCGCCGAGATTGCCATTCAGAGTGCCCGCTCGGCTGAATCCTTTGGCATCCCGGCCCGGGTCGCCATGATCAGCTATTCAACCGGCAGCTCGGGAACCGGCGAAGATGTGGAGAAGGTACGGGAAGCAACCCGTCTGGCCCGCGAGCGCCAACCGGGACTGTTGATTGACGGGCCGCTTCAGTATGATGCCGCCGCGATTGCCAGCGTCGGCCAGCAGAAAGCACCGGACAGCCCGGTAGCCGGCAAGGCTACGGTTTTCATCTTCCCGGATCTGAACACCGGCAACACGACCTATAAAGCGGTACAGCGTAGTGCCAATGTGATCAGCGTCGGCCCGATGTTGCAGGGTTTGCGTAAGCCAGTGAATGATCTGTCCCGGGGTGCGCTGGTCGACGATATCGTGTTTACTATCGCACTGACTGCCATACAGGCTGATACCAACGACTGATAAAGCGCTGGCGGCCTGTAGGGTTCACTTTACAGGCCCCGCGCCATCAGACGAGCCACCAGACAATGCTGTTCTTTTTGCCTGCCTCGATACGCGGAGTGATCTCACTCCTGCTGCTTTGCCTCAACACCCTGTTCTGGTTCAGCCTTTTGCTGCCCTGCGCGTTGATCAAGCTGCTACCGATTCCATCACTGCAAGCCTTCCTGACTCGCGTCATGATCCGCATCGCCGAGACCTGGATGCTGGGCAACAGCGGCTGGATGCGCCTTGCTGGTCGCACCGAATGGGATGTTGAAGGCCGTGATCGGCTGGATCATGATGGCTGGTATCTGGTCACCAGCAATCACCAGAGCTGGGTCGACATTCTGGTGCTGCAACACAACTTCAATCGCCGCATGCCCATGCTCAAGTTCTTTCTCAAACAGGAACTGATCTGGGTACCGGTGATTGGCATCTGCTGGTGGGCGCTGGATTTCCCGTTCATGAAGCGTTACAGCAAGGCTTACCTGGCCAAACACCCGGAAAAGGCCGGGCAGGACAGACTGGCCACCCAGCGTGCCTGTGAGAAATTCAAGACCACCCCGGTAGCGGTATTCAACTTCCTCGAAGGTACCCGGCTCAACCCGGAAAAACATGCGCAGCAGAACTCGCCCTACCGCTATCTGCTGCGCCCCAAGTCCGGCGGGATCGCCTTTGTACTGGACGCCATGGGCGAGCAATTGCGCTCGCTGGTGGATATCACTATCCATTATCCCGACGGTGCACCAAGCTTCTGGGATCTGCTCAGCGGCCGTATCCGCAAAGTCGTCGTGCACTGCCAGACCCGCCCCATCCCCGCAGAATTTCTCGGCCAGGACTATGACAATGATCGGGTCTTCCGCGAGCGTTTTCAGGCCTGGGTAAGCAGCCTGTGGGAAGAAAAGGACAAACAACTGGCCCAACTGCGCCACGATCACCCGCCGCAGGTGTAACTTCCCCCAGGGTTGGCGAGCCCTCTGGCAACATCAAGCCCCTGGGAACATTGAACCCCAGCTCGATGAGCGACGTATCCGGCAACCCAAGTACGAGCTGATGCTCAAAACCTCCCGCCCTCTAGATTTGCCCTCTACACCGACTTCGGCTAGCCTTGCCCACCATTACGCACCTGTTCCGGGTGCCACTTCTTCTATTCCGTTATCAAGGTTGTATCCAAATGGCTCAGTACGTATACAGCATGCACCGGGTGAGCAAAGTTGTGCCCCCCAAGCGGCAGATTCTCAAGGATATTTCCCTGTCCTTCTTCCCCGGCGCGAAGATCGGTGTACTCGGTCTGAACGGCGCGGGTAAATCCACCCTGCTGCGCATCATGGCTGGCGTGGACAAGGAATTCGACGGCGAGGCCCGGCCCATGCCCGGCATCAATGTCGGCTACCTGCCGCAGGAGCCGGAACTGGATGCGGACAAGACCGTGCGCGAGATTGTTGAAGAAGCGGTCAGCGAGATCACCGACGCGCAGGCGCGCCTGGATGAGGTCTATGCGGCCTACGCCGAGCCGGACGCCGATTTTGACGCCCTGGCGGCAGAACAGGCCAAACTGGAAGCCATTATCCAGGCCGCTGATGGCCACAACCTGGAGCGCCAACTGGAAGTCGCTGCGGACGCCCTGCGTCTGCCGCCGTGGGACGCCGTAATCGGTAACCTGTCCGGTGGTGAGAAGCGCCGCGTTGCACTCTGCCGCCTGCTGCTGTCCGCACCCGACATGCTGCTGCTCGACGAACCGACCAACCACCTGGATGCCGACTCCGTTGCCTGGCTGGAACGCTTCCTGCACGATTTCCCGGGCACCGTGGTCGCCATTACCCACGACCGTTACTTCCTTGATAACGTCGCCGGCTGGATTCTCGAGCTCGACCGCGGCCACGGCATTCCCTTCGAAGGCAACTACTCCCAGTGGCTGGAATCCAAGGCCAACCGTCTGGCCACCGAAGCCAAGCAGGAAGCTTCCCATGCCAAGGCCATGAAGGCGGAGCTGGAATGGGTACGCCAGGGTGCCAAGGGGCGTCAGGCCAAGTCCAAGGCACGCCTGCAGCGTTTCGAGGAAATGCAATCGCAGGAATTCCAGAAGCGCAGCGAAACCAACGAAATCTACATTCCCGCCGGACCGCGTCTGGGCGATAAGGTCATTGAGCTGAACAACGTCACCAAGAGCTATGGCGACCGCGTACTCATTGACAACCTCAGCCTGAGCATTCCCAAGGGTGCCATTGTCGGGGTGATTGGTGGTAACGGTGCGGGCAAATCCACCCTGCTGCGCATGATCACCGGCAAGGAACAACCCGACAGCGGCGAGATCATCATCGGCGACACGGTCAAGATCGCCAGCGTCGATCAGAGTCGCGACAACCTCGACGGCAACAAGACTGTCTGGGAACAGATCTCCGATGGCTTCGATATGATCACCGTCGGCGGTTATGAAGTGCCTTCCCGCGGCTACGTTGGCCGTTTCAACTTCAAGGGCGCGGATCAGCAGAAGTTCGTCAAGGACCTGTCCGGTGGTGAACGTGGTCGCCTGCATCTGGCTCTGACCCTGAAACAGGGCGCCAACGTATTGCTGCTGGACGAACCGTCCAACGACCTGGATGTGGAAACCCTGCGCGCTCTGGAAGAAGCACTGCTGGACTTCCCCGGCTCCGCCATCGTCATTTCCCACGACCGCTGGTTCCTTGACCGCATCGCCACGCACATTCTGTCCTATGAAGATGACGCTCAGGTGGTATTCTTCGAGGGTAACTACACAGAATTTGAGGCTGACCGCAAGAAGCGCCTGGGCGATGCCGCTGCGCAGCCACACCGTGTGCGCTATAAAAAGCTTGCCTGACGAAAAAGTCACATTTACCGGGAACTTTTTCAGCCTGCTGTGTGCGACCAATCAGCACACACAGCAGGCCCTCCCGGAAATGCCGTAAAATACTTGAAAAACAATCCATTACAACAAAAAACCAAGCCTGCCATCAGGGCCGTACTGCGCTTTTCCGCTGGAATCATGACAGCCAGACCGGGTAGTTTTTTTCTCTCGCGCTATTTCAGAGAACAGCCACCTCTGATAAATTTGCGCCATTACGCCTTAAACTTGCAAAAAAGAGACTTCCATGACTGACACGCTGACAGCCTGCCTGGCGCACTTGAAGCTGCGCGATCCAGAGCAACCCGAATTCCACCAGGCGGCAGAAGAGGTATTGAGCACACTGTGGCCGTTCCTGGAAGACAACCCCAAGTATCTGAAAGCCGGCATCATCGAGCGTCTGATCGAGCCTGAGCGGGTCATCATGTTCCGCGTGCCGTGGATGGATGACAATGGTCAGGTTCACGTCAACCGCGGCTACCGTGTTCAGATGAACAGCGCCATCGGCCCCTACAAGGGCGGCCTGCGCTTTCACCCTTCGGTTAACCTGGGCGTACTCAAATTTCTGGCTTTTGAACAGGTGTTCAAGAATGCGCTGACCACTCTGCCCATGGGCGGCGGCAAGGGCGGTTCGGACTTTGATCCCAAGGGCAAGAGCAATCCGGAAGTCATGCGCTTCTGCCAGTCCTTCATGACTGAGCTGTCCCGCCACATTGGTGAGAACCTCGACATCCCGGCGGGTGATATCGGTGTCGGTGCCCGTGAAATCGGTTATCTGTACGGCCAGTACAAGCGTCTGCGTAACGAGTTCACCTCGGTACTGACCGGCAAGGGGCTGACCTACGGCGGCAGCCTGATTCGCCCCGAGGCGACCGGCTACGGCTGCGTCTACTTCACCGAAGAAATGCTCAAGGAATGCAACCGTCGCATCGAAGGCAAGCGCGTGGCTATCTCCGGCTCGGGAAATGTGGCTCAGTACGCCGCGCTGAAAGCCATGGAGCTGGGTGCCCGGGTTATCTCGGTATCCGACTCCGGCGGTACGCTGTACTTCCCTGAGGGCATGACTGCCGAGCATTGGCACTACCTGATGGATCTGAAGAACGAGCGCCGTGGCCGCCTGGTGGAAATGGCTACTGAGCTGGGTCTGGAATTCCTGCACAATCAGCGCCCCTGGCATCTGGTGTGCGACATTGCCCTGCCCTGTGCTACCCAGAATGAACTGACCGGTGATGATGCCCGCACGCTGGTAGCCAATGGCTGCTTCTGCGTGGCTGAAGGTGCCAACATGCCTTCGACCCTGGAAGCCATCGATGTATTCCAGGAAGCCCGCATTCTGTTCGCCCCGGGCAAGGCCGCCAACGCCGGCGGTGTAGCGGTCAGCGGTCTGGAAATGAGCCAGAACGCCATGCGTATGCAGTGGACTGACGGCGAAGTGGACACCAAACTGCACGCCATCATGCAATCCATCCACTCTGCCTGCGAGCGTTATGGCAAGGGTGAGGATGGCTACATTGACTACGTCAAGGGTGCCAACATTGCCGGCTTCGTCAAGGTTGCCGACGCCATGCTGGCTCAGGGCGTGGTATAAGCCACCACGTCCGCTTGCGCATGTAGCAGCGCCGCTTCGGCGGCGCAGGCTACCGGCGCTGCATCAATCTGCTACCTATCGTCACGCCCCCCCATGCTCCGCTGAACAGAGGCTATACTTCCTTCCATAGCCCACTCCCTCTGTGAGGGCCACCATGTCCGATGATCGTCGACGCTTCAGTCGTATTCCCTTTGATGCCCCAGTCCGACTCCACCAGGATCACTGGCAGGCACAGACACTCCTGCTGGATATCTCCCTGCGCGGCTTGCTGCTTCAGCAACCCGAAACATGGAATGCAGCCGATAGCAGCCAGCCTGTGCAGGTAATTATCGAACTGTCCGGACTGGAGCAGATTCATATGGAAGCGCAGCCGGTCTTTTCCCGGGAAGGCTTATTGGGGCTGGCGTGCAGGCACCTTGATCTGAACTCCAGCAGCCACTTGAATCGGTTGATCATGCTCAACCTGGGGGAAGAGGCACTTGAGCGCGAGCTGGCCGCGCTGTATGACGATGCTCAATAAGCGCGCAGCACAACAAACTTGCTGTTGCCGCCAACCTGCTCTACCCGAGCAAAGAATTTGCGTAGCTTGACGTGGTATCCCAGGTGACGATTACCCACCACCCATAGCTCACCGCCCTCGGCCAGCGCACGGCGGCTTTGCTGAAACAGCCGCATGGCTATCTCATCACCGATAACCTGTTGCTGGTGAAACGGCGGGTTACACAGCACCAGGTCGGCACTGTCCGCCGGGCTGTCGAGCAAGCCATCACCGACAATGAATTCCGCCGTCCGCCCGGGACAGGCAGCGGCAAAATTCGCCTCGGCTGACGCCACCGCCGCCCAGGACTCATCCACGAAGCTCAACTGCGCCTGCGGGTTGAGCAGCGCCGCCTGGATACCCAGGGCACCATTTCCGCAGCCAAGATCAACCACGCGCTGCGCGTCCCGCCCCTGCGGAATGCACGGCAGCATGACCCGCGTACCCACATCCAGCCGCTCCCGTGAAAACACCCCGGGCAGATTGCTCAACTCAACGCCCGTCTCACCCAGCGCATAGCGGGTTGTCAGCGATACCGTGGCAGGCGGCAGCCCGGGATCCATGCGGGCAGTTAACAGCCGCGCCTTCTTCCAGCCCAGGGAGGCCTGATAGCCGCCAATATGGCGGGCCAGCAGATCCCCCGCACTGGGCGGCAGGTGCTTGATCATGGCACCAGCTACCACCAGCGCATCTTCGGTCAGCAGCGGGCGCAGACGGCTTAACTGGTCCTGCAACAGGCTCAGGCTTTTCGGCACACGCAAGAGCACCCGCGCAACCGGCCCTTCGGGGCGCTGCTGACTGTTTACAAAGCGGATCTGCCCGGCCTGCAGGTCATTGTGTTGCGCATTGAGCCGCATGGCCCGCTCAGCCAGCCAGGAATCACCCCAGCTGATGACCTGATAACCGCCCAGCGCCAGCGCACAGGCCAGAGCGCCGAAATGGTCGTTGACCACCAGTATCGGAGTCTGCTGATCAGGTGCATTGTCGGCAAGGGACTGCAACAGATACAGGTCTGCGGCATCCACCGGCAACAGGGTCGGGTTGCGGGTGGGCGGATAACGGTCCAGTTCAAGGGTACCGAAGGGGGTATCGCAGCTGTGCATGGCGGGCCGGTTGTCAATTCAGGGCCGGGCAGTATACCGTACGCCCCCTCACTGCAACGCCTCGCGCAATCGCTCGCAGAGAATTTTCAGCACCTCGACCCTGGCATAGCGCTTGTTCTCCGACGGCACTATATGCCAGGGCGCTTCCGGCGTACTGGTATGCGCCACCATGTCGTTGAGAGCCTGCTCATAGAGAGGCCAGCGCTCGCGGTTGCGCCAGTCCTCATCAGTCAACTTGTAGCGTTTCAAGGGTGACTTGTCCCGCTCCTTGAAGCGTTCCAGCTGCTCGTCCCGGGTGATTGCCAGCCAGAACTTCACCACCACGGTGCCGGCAGCCTGCAGCTGGCTTTCAAAATCGTTGATCTCGGCGTAGGCCTGCTGCCAGCGGGTATCAGGCGTCAACTGCTCGACCCGCTCCACCAACACCCGGCCATAGTAGCTGCGATCAAAAATGGCTACCCGGCCGGGCGTCGGCACGCGACGCCAGAAACGCAGCAGGTAGGGCTGTTGACGCTCTTCCGGGGTCGGCGCACGGGTGCCATGGACGCGCAGATAACGCGGATCCAGACACTGGGTTATCCGCCGGATGGTCCCGCCCTTGCCTGCCGCGTCCAGACCTTCAAACACCAGCAGCAGACTGCGCCCGGCAAACGCCGGTTGGCGCATCAGCGCCCGCAGCTCCTTCTGGTAGTGCTCCAGCTGGACCGCGTACTCGTCCTTGCCCAGTTTCAGCCGGTAATCCACCTGCTGCAGCACGGTTAACGGCGCTGGCTCCATAGCCGGCATTGCCGATTGGCGGGCTCTCTTGTCACGCAATGCGTGTATCTGCTCCAGTACCAGCCGCCCCACCTGGATGTCCCGGTAGCCGGGATCCACGCTCGGCACCCTGATCCATGGCGCCTCGGCAGTGGACGTCAGCGCGGTCATCTGCCTGGTCACATGCTCCAGCCGGACATGATCAGCCAGGCTGAAATCCCCCCACTCGCGCATGGCGACATTCTGCAGCGCGTCGGTCGCGCCCGCCCCCGGCGGCACCTGCAACCAGAGTTTGAGCAGCGCTACCCCTTCATTGACCAGCAGCTGCTCGAAGCGCTTGATCTCCTGCATCTGCTGCTCGAATTCTTCGCTGGTAATCTCGCCGCGGACCAGGCGCATCTGCGGCTGGTGATACCAGGAGCCAAGATAGAAACCCAGCTTGTCCGGATCCGGCAGACTGACCCAGTAACGCCACAAATGCGGCATCTGTTGCTCGACGCCTTCGGGCATGGCAAAAGCGCGGGTCACCAGAAAGCGGTTGTCCAGCCACTCGTAAAAACGGTACAGCACCTCCGCCTTGCCCGCCGCATCGTTGCCACTGATCAAAACCAGCACCGGGCCCTTGATCGATTTGCGCAGATCGTACTGCGCGTCCAGAAGCGCCTCGGTAAGCTCCGCCTCTTCTTGCTCGAATTCTTTCTTGCTCAGGGAATACTGCGCCATCTTTGTCGCCTGGTTCAGGATTTATTGGATGACGGTCAGTATAGTGGCCGGATCGGATAAACGGTTGCACTGGATCAACAATGGCAAAGAACAAGCGACTCTACGGCTGCACCGACTGCGGCGCCACCTTCAGCAAATGGGCCGGGCAATGCAGCGAGTGCCAGGCCTGGAACACCCTCGTCGAAACGGTGATCGACACCACGCCCACCGGCGGTAGTGGCAGTGGCTCGCGCAGCAGTAACTGGGCCGGTGAAATGGCTCAGGTCAAGACCCTTGCCGAGGTCTCCACCGAAGAAACCCCGCGCCAACCCAGCGGCTCATCCGAGCTGGACCGGGTACTGGGCGGCGGCCTGGTCAGTGGTTCTGTGGTGTTGATTGGCGGCGACCCGGGTATCGGCAAGTCGACCATCCTGCTGCAGACCTTGTGCCGCCTGGCGCAGAGCATGCCCGCACTGTATATCACCGGTGAAGAATCCCAGCAGCAGGTTGCCATGCGTGCCGACCGACTCGGTCTACCCAAGGATCAGCTGAAGGTGATGACCGAAACCTGCATTGAAAGCATCATTGCCACCGCCCGCCGCGAGCAGCCGAAGGTGATGGTAGTGGATTCCATCCAGACCATTTTCACCGAGCAGTTGCAGTCCGCCCCCGGCGGCGTCGCTCAGGTACGTGAGAGCGCTGCCCTGCTGGTGCGTTTTGCCAAACAGAGCGGCACCGCCATCTTCCTGGTCGGCCACGTCACCAAGGAAGGCTCATTGGCCGGGCCTCGGGTACTGGAGCACATGGTCGATACCGTGCTGTATTTTGAGGGCGAATCGGACGGGCGATTGCGGATGCTGCGCGCGGTCAAGAACCGCTTCGGTGCAGTCAACGAGCTGGGCGTCTTTGCCATGACCGACAAGGGCCTGAAAGAAGTGGCCAACCCGTCGGCGATCTTCCTCTCGCGTTATGACGCGCCCATTCCCGGCAGCGTGGTGATGTCCACTTGGGAAGGCTCACGCCCCATGCTGGTGGAAGTGCAGGCGCTGGTTGATACCAGCCACCTGGGCAACCCCCGCCGGGTGACCCTGGGCCTGGATCAGAACCGCCTGGCCATGCTGCTGGCGGTGCTGCACCGCCATGGCGGCGTGCCGACCTATGACCAGGACGTGTTCGTCAACGTGGTCGGCGGCGTCAAGGTACTGGAAACCGCTGCCGATCTGGCCCTGCTCGCCGCCGTCATATCCAGCCTGCGCAACCGCCCCCTGCCCATGGACCTGATGGTGTTCGGCGAACTCGGCCTGTCCGGCGAGGTCCGTCCGGTGCCCAGTGGACAGGAGCGACTCAAGGAGGCGGCCAAGCATGGCTTCACCCGCGCCATCGTGCCGAAGGCCAATGCTCCCAAGGAAGCCCCGAAAGGTATGGAGGTGGTCGCCGTCACCCGACTGGATGAAGCCCTGGGGGTATTATTCGATTGACTGCAGACCTGCCCTCAGGGTTGTACACACTATCTGTGGATAACTCTGTGGGCAGGCTTGGAGCAAGTGCGGCCAGACCATGAAACCACAGTGCCTGCCGGCATTCGTTCAAAAAGTAGCCAACCACCTTTGAATCCCTGTTCTGAACCTGGAAGATCAGCTGTAAGCTGCATCCTTGAAGGCTTTCAGAAAATAATTCGGAAGAAATGCACAGTTACGCACAATTCACGAGAACAGGTGATTGACAAATCCAGGCATAAATGAATAACGCAGGATCATCCACACAATCTGTGGATAACCCTGTGCATACTCATGGGAAAGACGGCTCCAGGCCCGGCCAGATATGGCCCGGGATGAGCTGGTCAGGGTTTGAGCAGTGGCTCGATACCCGGCGCTTCAGCAGGGCCTTCTCGATCATCCTGATGGTTGCGCTGGTTGATCACTTTAAGGCGTTGCACCACCCGATCATTGATCGAGCCTTCAGGGAAGTTACCCAGCTCATCCGGAGCACCTGCGGCTTCGCCCACCAGTAGCTCCAATGCCTGATCCACATTATCCACAGCGTAGATATGAAACAGCCCGTCCCTGGCCGCATCCAGAACGGTCTGGTGCAGCATCAGATTGGGCACGTTGACCCGTGGGATGATGACGCCCTGCTTGCCGGTCAGGCCCCGCGCCTGGCACAGGCGGAAAAAGCCCTCGATCTTCACGTTAACGCCACCGATGGCCTGCACCTCACCAAACTGGTTGATCGAGCCGGTAATAGCGAAGCATTGCTTCAGCGGCACCCGCGCCAGCGCAGAAATCAGCGCGCACACTTCGCCCAGCGAAGCGCTGTCGCCATCGATATAACCGTAGGATTGTTCCAGCGCGATACTCGCAGAAATTTCCAGCTCATGATCCTGCGCATAATGGCTACCCAGATACCCGGTGAGGATCATCACCCCCTTGGAATGGATCGGCTGTCCCAGATTGACCTCGCGCTCGATATCGACAATACCGCTGCTACCGGGATAGACAGTGGCACTGATACGCGCCGGCATACCGAACACCGAATCGCCGATCGCCAACACCGTCAGACCATTGCACTTGCCAACCGCGGCGCCATCGGTATCAATCAGGATCACCCCGGAAAGCATGTCCTCACGGATGCGCGCACTGGCCCGGCCGGTACGGTTTTCCTTGGCCTGCAAGGCGCGTTCTATATGCCCGGTATCGGTCATACGGTCACCGGCCAGTTCGCGCACCAGATCCGCTTCTGCCACCAGTTGAAAGATATCGCTGATGCTCGCTGACAGGTGCTGCTGGTGTTCCGCCAGCCGAGCACTGTAGGTCAGAATATGTGCCACCGCGGCTACCGTCAGCGGCGCCATGCCTTCTTCATCGACCCGGGTCTTGAGCAGTTGCGCCATCCCTTCGATGCTGTCCGGGGTACGCGGCAGATGATCATCAAAGTCCACCAGCACCCGAAACAGCTCCTGAAAATCCGGATCGTAATCCTGCAGCAGGTAATAGGCGCGGCGTGAGCCGATCAGCACCACTTTTACTGACAGCGGGATCACCTGTGGCGTCAGGGTCACCGTGGTCAGGCGGCCGATGTCCGCCCAGGGAGACTCGATCTTCAGCTCGCGTGCATGCAACGCCCGCTTCAGCGCTTCCCAGACAAACGGCTCGGCAAGCAATTTTTCAGCCTCGATCACCAGATAGCCATTATTCGCCCGATGCAGTGCCCCTGCTCGAATATTGCGGTAACTGGTGACCAGCATGCCCTGGTCCGAGCTGTATTCCACCCGGCCAAACAGATTGTCATACGATGGATGCGGCTCATGCACCACGGGCGCACCGGGGGAGCCGCCGTGCTCGATAATCACGTTCGGGCTGTAATGATCAATCAATGCGGCTTTCTTCACCGCCTCGGAGCGGGTTTCAGTCCGCTCATCCACCAGCAACTCCACCACAATCTTCAGCAGGTTCTGGTGAATCGCATTGATGTAGTCGCACAGGTTCGGGTTATTGCAATAACGCTCGGTCAAGGGATCAAGCAGCGGTTGCAATGCCTCGGTGATGGTCCTTTCGTTCAGCTCGCGCAGCTCATTGCTGGATTCGCGCTTCCATTGCGGCAGACTGGACAACGCCTCGCTCAGCAGTTCTTCCAGCTCCCCGATGTCCGCGTGATAACGCTCGCGCTCGGCCTCCGGCAGTTGCGCAAACTCGGCATCATCCAACCCCTTGCCGTCGCGCATCGGAGTGAATGCCAGGCCGGGACCGTCGCTGTACAACACGATACTGCGCTCCAGCGCCTGACGCTCAACAGACTCGATGGCATTGTCATAACGTCGGTTGAAGCGCTGGTCGATAGCATTCTTTTTCTGCTGAAACGCCGGGTGCTCAAAGGCCGCCGGAAAGGTCGCCAGCAGGTTATCCACCAACTGATCAATATCCTTAACCAGTTGTGCTGCGGTACCCGCCGCCAGATGCAACGCCCTGGGTGCACGCGGCTCGTCAAAGTTATTGATGTAGACACAATCCTGCGGGGTCGGCATGCGCTTGGCTTCGGCCTTGAGATAGCGCACGGCATAGGAAAAGCGCCCGGTACCCGGCTCGCCCATGACGAACATGTTGTATCCGGCACGCTTCATCGCCACACCGAAATGCATCGCTTCGACGGCACGATCCTGGCCCAGAATCCCCTTGAACGGTTCCAGATCATCTGTCGAGCTGAAGCCCAGACTGGCCAGATCGATAGGTGCGGTCAGCTGCTCAGGCTGCAAACGTAACGGGCCGGGTTTGTTCATCAAACTTCCTCAGTGAAATGTCTTATGGGACTGAGTGTAAACCATCGGGCGCGATTCATTTCAGCTGGTCGTTCCCGGCGGTTCGCCTTACCTCGCACGCGCACATCAGGCGCCAAAGCTGCGCACCAGCTCACGCACCAATGGCTTCATGAAAAAACTCTGCTCCGGCATCAGATCAACCCGGATACCGCGCTCACGCAAGCTCTCGGCAACGACCGGGCCGACGGCAGCCACAATCAGCCCATTAAGAATATCCACCAACGGCTGTTCTCCAACATGGCGCTTGCCGATCTGGAACAACCTGCGCACCTGGGTAGCGCTGGTAAAGGCAATGGCATCCAGCTTTCCGGTCGCCAATTCATCAATCAGCGCCTCCACCCGCTGGTCTTCCACATCATCGGCATAGATGTACGGCGCCACCGGCAACACCTGCGCGCCAGCATCCTGCAGGAATTGCATCAATGCCGGATTGGGATCAGTGCCATACAGTTGCACCGCCACACGGCGACCCTGCAGGTTCTCGTTCTGCAGCGTCCGGATCACCCCATCCGTGGTCGGCTCCACCGCCACCACATCTGTCTTCAGTCCGATAGTACGCAGCGCTGCGCCCGGCTTGGGCCCCCGGGTGATCTTGCGTACCTGGCCCAGCCGCGCAACAAAGTCATCCCGCAGCGAACCGCCGGCGCGCTCAGCCGCAGCCAACAACCGGCGAATACCCTCCCCGGTCAGCACAATAAAATCATCCCATGGCTCAGCGACGAAGCTCTGCAACCAATCCACCACCGGGCGCTGATCCGGAGCGTCATGGATAGACACCAGCGAACAACGCGCCACCTCAGCCCCGCGTTTCAGGAGCATCTCGGCAAACAGGTCAAGTTCACGGCTTTCAGGCAGCGCAATACGGCGGCCAATGAGGGGCAGGTCTTCAGACATGAGTGCGTCCACTTACGAGTAAAGAGGCCAATGCTAACTGCAATGGAGAGGCGAATACCATCCGCAAACAAACCCGGCCCCAACTCAAGGCATTAACCAAACCCTGAACCGTGGGAGCCACGCCTCAGGGCGACGCTGAGCAAACCACCATCACGGCGACAACTGCGCCTGCAGTGGATCCGCGTCACCAAGCGGAGTCAGATGGGGCGTCAGTACGGGCGCCATGCTTTTCAACACCTGCGCGGGCAAGGCTGAGGTGAAGTGGAAAGCCTCGGCATCTTCGCCCGGTACAAACGCGGTCAGGGTGCCGAAATGGTTTGGTCCGATAAAAAACACAAAAGTAGCGGTACGGTTCATGACCTCACTGGAGATAACCGCACCGGTTCGGGTGACGGTATACATGCGGTTATCCCCGGTTCCAGTCTTGCCGCCAATCAACAGCGGCTCACCATCGGCGCCATGAAACACACCCTGCAGGCGCCGACCGGTACCGTCCAGCACCACCGCAGACAGCGCATTGCGCAACGCCGCAGCGACCTCCGGATGCAATACCTGTTGCGCCTGCATCGCCGCTGGCTCAAAACGCGTCTCCCAGGGCGTATCAGCCGCGAAATGCAGGCTGGTCAGACGCTGCACGCCAATCCGTTTGCCGTCGTTGAGGATAATGCCCATCAACTCCGCCAGTGCGCTGGGCCGATCGCCCGAGCTGCCCAGCGCGGTGCCCAGTGACGGCACCAGATGCGGAAAGGGATAGCCCAGCCGTTGCCAGCGCTGGTGCAGGGCGGCAAAGGCTTCGCGCTCCAGCATGATACGGATGCGCGTATTACGCGCGCTGGCGTGTCGAGTGCGGAACAGCCAGCTGTAAACCTCCTGCCGTTCGACCGCACTGGCAGACAACATATCGCTCAGCGTCGCCTCAGGGTGCTGCTGGAGATAACCCAGCAACCAGAGTTCCAGCGGGTGGACTTTGGCGATGTAACCCTGGTCGTTGAGATTGAAACTGCCTGGCGCGTAGGTGCCGTACAGCCGCTCGATACGCTGCGGCGTTTGCGGCACCCGCACATGCGCTTCGATAAAGCCGCGGAAGGTTTCAAGATCGGCCTGCGGATACAGCGTCCGGTACACCACCGCCAGTCGCGCCGCAATCGGCTGCACCTGGCTCAGTAAGTGTTCAAAACGCTGCTGTTCATCCATCCCTGCGTAGCGCCGCCAGAAGCGCTGCAGATACACCCGCCCCTCTCGATCGGCAAAGGTTTGCAGGTAGGCCTCGCGGCGGGGATCACGGTCATTGGTTAACAGGCTGGTGGCGTCATCCACCTGCTGGTGCAGACTGAAGCGCACCACATCCCGCAACAAGCGCACGTAAGGCAGGTTGATCGACTCCTGCAAGGCCTGCTGCACACTGACCCTGCGGGTGTTGTCTTCCTTGCGGAAGTTACTGAAGTGCTGCACACCGCTGCCGGTAAAGAACGGTTCATGCGGCGATGCCGAATAGCGCCGCTGCAAGGCGGCGTCCAGCATCTGTGATAACGGCGCCTGGGGATTGCCACGTAGATAATCCGCCGCCCAGATCGTCAGCGGATCACCCCTACGGGCTCTGGCCTCCTGCAGGGTTTGCGTATCTGCGCCAGCCAGCTCAGCATGCAGTTCAGCCATGATCTCCAGATAGCTGGTCAATACCCGTAACTTGGCCGTCGAACCAAGCTCCAGCTTGCTGCCGGAGTTCAAATCAAAGGGCAGCCCGTTGGTGTCAGTCTGCACCCGTACCTTGTTACCTGTGGGGGTACGCTCCATCAGGGTAAAGCTGTAGCGCACCTGGGCAGCCTGCCGAGGAGATAGCAGTCGCTCGCCCAACAAACCCGCTTCGCTCGCCGCCACCTCGTCCGCCAGCGCTTCCAGAAAATCGCCTACCCGGCGCTGCAAACCCGCATCCAGGGTACTCTGCACCCGCAGATCCAGACGATCCAGATCATAAGCCGACTGGCCGAGCAGTGAGACCAACTGGTTGCGGGTCACCCAGGCAGCCTTGTCGGCAGCGGTCAGCTCCAGCAACGGCTGCGCCTGCCAATCACGAAAGCGCACCTGGGTGCGCAGAGCGGCCTGTGCCAGCTCCCCATCAATCCGCCCATGGCTGGCCAGCAGGCTCA
Organism: uncultured Halopseudomonas sp.; assembly: GCA_964474945.1. Lineage (GTDB taxonomy): Bacteria > Pseudomonadota > Gammaproteobacteria > Pseudomonadales > Pseudomonadaceae > Halopseudomonas. The sequence continues at coordinate 19,017 of CAYYUQ010000057.1, forward strand.
CATGGCTATCCACCAGCGTATGCAGCTCCCCCCGGCCGTCCAGCAGATACCAGCTGGGGCGGCGCTGGGCGATGATCAACGACAGCGCCTGACGCAGCGCCACGGCCTGCTCATCAAGACCCTGCTCGCCATTGAGATTGGCGGCAAACCGCTGGGCATCCTCAGCAAACCAGACTCTGAGCCCGTCGCCGATCCCATGCACTTCGCCATAACCAGGAGCAGCCGACAGCGGCACGGTGTTCAGATAATCACGCACCAATTGCTGTCGCGCCTGCAGCGTTTCAGGGCCGTGCCTATAGGCACGTACGGTTGCAGAGGTCATCTGCCGCAGCTTATCCAGGGGCGTCTGAGTGCGGCCTTCCAGCGAATGACGGAACTTCTCCATCTGCGTAGCCAGGGTGCTGGCGCCATGGCTCGGGCCGCTTCCGCCGAGTGTACCGACCAACATGCTCATCGAAGCACCGGCCAGACGCGGCCAATCTACCGCCGGGTTGGCGCGTGGCAGGTTCCGGTCAAGCAAGTGACGGTCTTCAATAAACAATAACGAATCAACCAACAGCGCAGGGATATCGTCAAACTCGGCAAAACGGAAGCGCGGATAGGCAAACTGATAGATCAGCTCGCCGCGCGCATCCGCAACCTGCAAACCTGCGTGAGTCTTTTCGTCGTAGGGGATAAAAAGTCCCCGCTGGGCGTATTCCAACAGCTCATCCGAAAACTGCGTCTGGCGCACAACGTCATAGCCCTGGCGGAGCAATCGAGGCTGCCACTGGGGAATCTGGCTGTAACCCAACCGACGATCAAACGGACCGGACTCGGGGAAATGAATAGCACTACTCTGGCCATCGCCCAGCTGGTAATGGAGTCGGTCGGCGTAATCACTGACCCAATTTGACTGGAACCAGGCATAACGGAACTCAAAACCGGCCAGACAAACCAGCGTCAGCGATAAGAAACCCAATATCAGCCAGATTCTCAGCCTCATATTTCCCCCTGCTCTGGTTCGCTTTAAGTCTAGTTGAGGATGAGCGTTGCGTTAGGGAAGTACTGATTAAACAGCGCGACATCAGAAACAAGCGCAGCCAGACTGATTTCACACGCAAACTGACGTCTTAGATGGCTAGCGGGCCGTCATCGCCATACGGGCCCGCTACGCGAGCCCTTGCAGGGATGGTGATGCCGGGCGGCTGTTCGCGCAGAGGGTTATCCAGCCAGATGAAATAAAACGAAGCGCCGATCCAGGCTACGCCTGCAATGAAATGTAACCAGGATGATCAGACTCAGCCAGGTACGCATGCATCCAGTACGGCTCCTTGTGCAGTATCACGATCGTACCGGCACTGGCCGGCGATATAGGTGCGTTGGATGGCGCGGTCATCCCCGAGGATCATGAGATCGAACAGGATACCCTGCAGATCATCGGCCGCTGTGGCTTTCATCTTCAGCATGGGGTTGGCGCTGCGGTCCAGCACCAGAAAATCAGCGTACTTGCCAGGCTGCAGATTGCCGGTCTGATCGGCCTGATGCAGCACCGCGGCGTTGCCCAGCGTGGCCATATAGAAGGCCTGAAACGGATTCAACGATTGCTGACGCAGCTGGCATACCTTGTAGGCCTCGGCCATGGTCACCAGCATCGACAGGCTGGTGCCACCACCCACATCCGATGCCAGCCCGACGCTCACCCCCGCCGCCCGCGCACTGGCCAGATCGAACAGGCCGCTGCCGAGGAAGGTATTGGAGGTCGGGCAGAAAGCAATGCGCGTACCGGTTTCCCGCAGGCGCTGGCGATCGCGGTCATCGATATGAATACCGTGGGCGAGCACGCTGGTCGGCCCGAGCAGAGCAAAGTGGTCGTAAACGTCCAGATAGCTCTCGCGCTCGGGAAACAGCTCCCTGATCCAGGCAATCTCGGCGTGATTCTCGGCCCAGTGCGTCTGCATCAATACGCCCGGGTTCTCGGCCAGCAGCCGACCGGCAAGCCCAAGCTGTTCAGGGCTTGAGGTCGCAGCAAAACGCGGGGTGACGGCGTAACGCTGACGGCCGGTGCCATGCCAGCGCTCGATCAGACGGCGGCTTTCGATATAGCTTGTTTCAGCAGTATCGCGCACACCATCCGGCGCGTGGCGGTCCATCATCACCCTGCCGGCGGTGATCGCCATATTGCGCGCATGGGCAGCGCTGAACAGGGCCTCGGTGGCGACTTCGTGCGAGGTACTGAAGACCAGCCCGGAGGTGGTGCCGTGCGCCAGCAGCAGGTCAATAAAGAGCTCAGCCCGCTCCGTTGCCCAGTCTGCATCGGCAAAGCGCGCCTCCGCCGGAAAGGTGTAGGTTTCCAGCCAGTCGAGCAGCTGCGTACCATAACTTGCCATGACAGACAGTTGCGGCATATGCACGTGAGTGTCGATAAAGCCCGGCACGATCAAGCTGTCCGGCCAGTGTTCGACCGCGGTGCCCGCTGGCAGCTGCGCAAGCAAGCGCTCGGCCTCCCCCACTGCCAGCACGCGGCCTTCGGCGATGATCAACAATCCATCGTTCAGGTATTCATGGCTTGTCGGATCGGGCACACCCAATCCGGGCTCGGCAAGAAAATGCAGCAGCGGCCCCCGCACTGCGGTGCAACCTTCAGGAAAGGATTGCACTGGAATCGTCGCTAGACTCATCAGCTACCCCGGTACGTTGAAGCGCGGTGTTATACAGCTCGGCATGCAGGCGCACCCAGCCGTCCAGCCTTTCGAGCTGGCTGGCGTTGGGGTATAGCTTGCAGGTTACTTTGCGCCTCTGCATGTCCAGACAGTACCACATGACAACCTGTCAGCCCCCCAGGGGCAGAGGGTAACAAGACAAATAAAGCTGAAAGGAGACATCGAGTAGGGTGAGGCGTCGCCGCCTCATCCCTCTCACAGAACCGTACG
>CAYYUQ010000058.1:0-21919 GCA_964474945.1 uncultured Halopseudomonas sp.
TGTCCCTCGGCCTCGATGTTCCCTACTTCTGCTGGCACCCTGCGCTGGGGAGCGTAGGCGCCTGCCGCCAGTGTGCGGTCAAGCAGTACAGCGATGAGAATGACACCCGTGGTCGCCTGGTCATGTCGTGCATGACACCGGCCACCGACAACAGCTGGATTTCCATCGAGGACGAGGAAGCCAAGACCTTCCGCGCCAGCGTCGTCGAATGGTTGATGATCAACCACCCACATGATTGCCCGGTATGTGAGGAAGGTGGCCACTGTCATCTGCAGGACATGACGGTGATGACCGGCCACAACCAGCGCCGCTACCGCTTCAGCAAGCGTACCCACACAAATCAGGAACTCGGGCCGTTCATCGCCCATGAAATGAACCGCTGCATCGCCTGCTACCGCTGCGTCCGCTATTACAAGGACTACGCCGGCGGTACCGACCTGGGTGTATTTGGCGCTCACGATCAGGTGTACTTCGGCCGCGTCGAGGATGGCACCCTGGAGAGCGAGTTCTCCGGCAACCTGACCGAAGTCTGCCCCACTGGGGTATTTACCGACAAGACCCACTCCGAGCGCTATAACCGCAAGTGGGACATGCAGTTTGCCCCGAGCATCTGCCACGGCTGCTCTGCCGGCTGCAACATCAGCCCCGGCGAGCGCTACGGTGAACTGCGCCGCATCGAAAACCGTTTCAACGGCTCGGTTAACCACTATTTTCTCTGCGACCGTGGCCGCTTCGGCTACGGCTACGTGAACCGCAAGGACCGCCCGCGCCAGCCGCTGGTCCAGCGTTCGAAACTGAGCATGGGTATCGACGCCGCGCTGGATCAGACAGCCGGCCTGCTCAACCGTCAGCGCATGCTCGGCATTGGTTCGCCCCGCGCCAGCCTGGAAAGCAACTTCGCGCTGCGTGAGCTGGTGGGTGCCGAGGACTTCTATTCAGGTATTGCCCGGCACGAGCTGGACAATATCCAGGCCATCCGCAACCTGCTGCAGAACGGCCCGCTGCCGATCGCCAGCATGCGCGACATGGAGAGCCACGACGCGGTATTCGTACTTGGTGAAGACCTGACCCAGACCGCCGCACGCATCGCTCTGGCGCTGCGCCAGACGGCAAAGGGCAAGGCCACCGAAATAGCCGGTGCGGCCGGCATCCAGAGCTGGCACCAGGCTGCGGTGGAGAATATTGCCCAGGGCGCCAGGCATCCGGTGTTCATTGCCAGCGTGACAGCAACCCGGCTTGACGATATCGCCGCCGAAGCCGTCCAGGCCGCCCCGGACGATCTGGCACGCCTGGGCTTTGCCGTTGCCCATGCCATCGATTCCGGCGCACCCGCCGTTTCCGGTCTGGAAGCCGAGGCGCAGGAACTGGCGCAACGCATTGCCGAGGCTTTGCTCGCCGCTGAGCGCCCCCTGCTGGTGTCCGGGGCTTCCCTGGGTAACCCGGCAATCATCGAGGCTGCCGCAAGCATTGCCCAGGCACTGAAGAACCGCGAAAAGAATGGTTCCATCAGCATGGTGGTGCCGGAAGCCAACAGCATGGGCATGGCCCTGTTGCTGGCGGATGAGCAGGCGGACAAGTCTGTCGAAGCCGCATTAACCGCCCTTATCGCGGGCGAGTATGACGCTCTGGTGGTACTGGAAAACGATCTTTACCGCCGTGCCGACAGCCAACTGGTGGATGCTGCGCTGAACGCCGCCAAGGTAGTGGTGGTGATCGATCATCAGCAGAGCGCCACTGCCGACAAGGCGCATATCCTGCTACCGGCCTCCAGCTTCGCCGAAGGCGATGGCACTCTGGTCAGCCAGGAGGGCCGCGCCCAGCGCTTCTTCCAGGTGTTCGAGCCGAGTTACTACAACCCCGACGTACTGATCCGCGAAGGCTGGCGCTGGCTGCATGCCCTGCGCAATACCTTCCTCGGCCAACCGGTAGACTGGACCACGCTGGATCAGGTCACCGAAGCCTGCGCCGCGGTACACCCGCGTCTTGCGCCGATTACCGAAGCGGCACCGGATGCCAGCTTCCGCATCAAGGGCCAGAAGCTGGCCCGTGCGCCGCACCGTTACAGCGGCCGCACGGCCATGCGGGCCAATCTCAGCGTGCATGAGCCGCGTCAGCCGCAGGACCCGGACAGCCCCTTCGCCTTCTCCATGGAAGGGTATGCCGGCAACAAGGAAGACCGTCAGCAGATTCCCTTTGCCTGGGCGCCGGGCTGGAACTCGCCCCAGGCCTGGAATAAGTTCCAGGATGAAGTGGGCGGCCATCTGCGCAGTGGCGACCCGGGCGTTCGCCTGCTCGATGGACCACGCATGGATCTGGACTGGGCGCAAGCGCCAGCGGCCTTTGCACCCGCGGCCGGTACCTGGCAGGTAGTCCCCCTGCATCACCTGTTCGGCAGCGACGAGAACACCAGTCGCGCCGAACCGCTCCAGCAGCGCATGCCGCAGCCCTATGTAGCACTGGCCGAAGCAGAAGCCCAACGCCTGGGTGTGACTGATGGCACGCTCCTCAGCATCACGCTGAGCGACCAGCAATTGCAGCTGCCGCTACGTATCATCTCCGAGCTGCCGCTGGGCGTCGCCGGTCTGCCGGCGGGGCTGCCCGGCATCCCGCCGCTGAGTTCCGGCAGCATCGTCACCGGACTCAAGGGGGTAGCACAATGAGCTGGTTCACTCCCGAGGTGATCGCCATCCTCATCGCCGTGCTCAAGGCTATCGTCATTCTGCTGGCGGTAGTGATTGCCGGCGCCCTGCTGAGTTTTGTCGAACGCCGCCTGCTCGCGCTGTGGCAGGACCGCTATGGGCCCAACCGGGTAGGTCCCTTCGGTATGTTCCAGATTGTGGCGGACATGCTGAAGATGTTCTTCAAGGAAGACTGGACGCCGCCGTTTGCCGACAAACTGGTCTTCACTCTCGCGCCGGTCGTCGCGATGAGCTCGCTGCTGATAGCCTTTATCGTGGTGCCGATCACGCCAAACTGGGGCGTGGCGGATCTGAATATCGGTCTGCTGTTCTTCTTCGCCATGGCGGGGCTGACGGTATACGCGGTGCTGTTTGCCGGCTGGGCCAGTAACAATAAGTTCGCCCTGCTCGGCGGCCTGCGTGCTGCAGCACAGACACTGTCTTATGAAGTCTTTCTGGGCCTGTCGCTGATGGGCGTCGTGGCGCAGACCGGCTCGTTCAACATGCGCGATATCGTCGCCTACCAGGCCGATAACCTGTGGTTCATCATTCCGCAGATCTTCGGCTTTCTGACCTTCTTCATCGCTGGCGTAGCGGTCACCCACCGTCACCCCTTCGACCAGCCGGAAGCGGAACAGGAACTGGCCGACGGTTACCACGTGGAATACGCCGGGATGAAATGGGGCATGTTCTTTGTCGGTGAATATATCGGCATCGTGCTGGTATCGGCGCTGCTGGCCACGCTGTTCTTCGGTGGCTGGCATGGCCCCTTTGATCTGTTGCCGCAACTGCCGTTCCTGTGGTTTGCGCTGAAGACCGGCTTTTTCATCATGATCTTCATCCTGTTGCGCGCATCGCTACCGCGTCCGCGCTATGACCAGATGATGGCGTTCGGCTGGAAGGTGTGCCTGCCATTAACCCTGATCAACCTGCTGGTGACCGGCGCGCTTGTGCTGGCCGCGGCCTGAGGAGTAAGCCATGATCAAATCCATTATTCATGTCGTCCATGGCACCTATACCCAGCTGCGCAGTCTGGTGATGGTTTTCAGCCATGCGTTCCGCAAGCGGGACACCCTGCAATATCCCGAGGAGCCGGTTTACCTGCCCCCGCGTTATCGCGGCCGCATCGTACTGACCCGCGACCCGGATGGCGAAGAGCGTTGTGTGGCCTGCAACCTGTGCGCCGCAGCCTGTCCCGTGGGCTGTATTTCCCTGCAAAAAGCCGAGACCGAGGATGGTCGATGGTATCCGGAGTTCTTCCGCATCAACTTCTCGCGTTGCATCTTCTGCGGCCTGTGTGAGGAAGCCTGCCCGACCACGGCCATCCAGTTGACCCCGGATTTCGAACTGGCCGAGTACAAGCGCCAGGATCTGGTCTACGAGAAGGAAGACCTGATGATCTCCGGCACTGGCAAGAACCCGGACTACAACTTCTACCGCGTCTCCGGCCTGTCGATCGCCGGCAAGCCCAAGGGTGCCGCGCAGAACGAGGCCGAACCGGTCAACATCAAGGGGTTGTTGCCATGATCCCTGCGAGGAACAGCTGATGGAATTTGCCTTTTATTTCTCCGCCGGGGTAGCCGTAGCTGCAACCCTGATGGTGATTACCAATACCCGCGCAGTGCACGCACTGCTTTATCTGGTTACCTCGCTGCTGGCGGTATCCATGTGTTTCTTCTCCCTCGGCGCACCCTTTGCCGGGGTACTGGAAATCATTGTCTACGCCGGCGCCATCATGGTGCTCTTTGTGTTCGTGGTGATGATGCTCAACCTGGGCAGCGGCAGCGAAAACCAGGAACGCCAGTGGCTGAGCCCGCGTGGCTGGATAGGGCCGGCATTGCTGTCCGGCCTGTTGCTGGCTCAGCTGCTGTACGTACTGTTCATGGCGCCTTCCTCCGGCACCATCAACGGTGCCACGGTGGATGCCAAGGCCGTCGGCTTTGCCCTGTTCGGCCCCTACATCCTGGCCGTTGAACTGGCGGCGATGATGCTGGTCGGCGCCATGGTTACCGCTTTCCATATCGGACGCCACGAAGCCAAGGAGATCGCATGACAGGCATTCCCATGGAGCATGGTCTGGCACTGGCCGCCGTGCTGTTCAGCCTCGGTCTGGCCGGGCTGATGATCCGCCGCAACATCCTGTATGTGCTGATGAGTCTGGAGATCATGATGAACGCTGCCGCGCTGGCCTTCGTCGTGGCTGGCGCCCGCTGGGAGCAGCCCGATGGTCAGGTGATGTTCATCATGGTGATTACGCTTGCAGCGGCCGAAGCCAGTATTGGCCTGGCCATCCTGCTGCAACTGTATCGCCGCTTCAGAACCCTGGATATCGACGCTGCCAGTGAGATGCACGGATGAACATGCTATTTCTTACTCTGTTGTTTCCGCTGATCGGCTTCCTGTTGCTGGCCTTCTCACGCGGTCGCTGGTCGGAGAATGCCTCGGCCGTGATTGGTGTGGGTTCAGTCGGTCTCTCGGCCCTGGTGACCGCCTGGATCATCTGGCAATTCAATGCCGGTGCCCTCCAGGACGGCGCTTACATCCAGCTGCTCTTGCAATGGATCGCGGTAGGTAACTTTACGCCCAGCCTGACGCTGTATCTGGATGGCCTGTCGCTGACCATGCTCGGCGTGGTGACCGGCGTAGGCTTTCTGATCCACCTGTTCGCCAGCTGGTACATGCGCGGCGAGGAAGGCTACTCACGCTTTTTTGCCTACACCAACCTGTTCATCGCCAGCATGCTGTGCCTGGTGCTGGCCGACGACCTGCTGTTTCTCTACCTCGGCTGGGAAGGTGTGGGTGTGTGCAGTTATCTGCTGATCGGCTTCTACTACACCGAGCGCAAGAACGGTAACGCCGCACTCAAGGCCTTCCTGGTAACCCGGGTCGGTGATGTGCTGATGGCCTTCGGTCTGTTTATCCTGTTCATGCAGCTGGGTACGCTGAATATCCAGCAATTGCTGGTGCAGGCGCCGCAGATGTTTGCCGAAGGCGATTTCTGGCTCACCCTGGCGACGCTGTCACTTCTCGGTGGAGCTGTCGGTAAGTCCGCCCAGTTACCGCTGCAGACCTGGCTGGCCGACGCCATGGCCGGTCCGACCCCGGTGTCGGCACTGATCCACGCTGCCACCATGGTTACCGCCGGCGTCTACCTGATCGCCCGTACCCACGGCCTGTTCCTGCTGACGCCGGACATTCTGCAACTGGTCGGCATCATCGGTGGCGCGACCCTGGTGCTGGCTGGCTTTGCCGCGCTGGTACAGACCGATATCAAGCGCATCCTCGCCTACTCGACCATGAGCCAGCTTGGTTACATGTTTCTGGCGTTGGGCGTGGGCGCCTGGGAAGCCGCCATCTTCCATCTGATGACCCACGCCTTCTTCAAGGCGCTGCTGTTCCTCGCTTCAGGCTCGGTGATTCATGCCTGCCATCATGAGCAGAACATCTTCAGGATGGGCGGTCTGTGGAAGAAACTGCCGGTAGCCTACGCCAGCTTTATCGTCGGTGGCGCCGCGCTGGCTGCCCTGCCGCTACTGACCGCCGGTTTCTATTCCAAGGACGAGATTCTCTGGGAGGCCTTCGCCAGCGGCAACAATGCTCTGCTGTATGCCGGTCTGCTGGGAGCCTTCCTGACCTCGATCTATACCTTCCGGCTGATCCTGGTTGTATTCCATGGCAAGCAGCAGACCGAAGCCCATGCGGGCACAGGCCTGGCGCATAACCTGCCGTTGATTGTGCTGATTATCCTGTCCACCTTTATCGGCGCCTGGATTACGCCGCCGCTGGCCGGTGTGTTGCCGCAAAGCATCGGTCATGCCGGTGGTGAAGGCCGCATGGCAGTGGAAGTCGTCTCCGGTCTGATTGCCGTGGCCGGCATTCTGCTGGCTGTCTGGCTGTATCTGGGCGAGCGCAAGCTGGTCAAGGCGATTGGCAACAGCGCGCCCGGTCGTTTTCTCACCGCCTGGTGGTTCGCCGCCTGGGGCTTCGACTGGCTGTATGACAAGGTGTTTGTACAGCCTTTCCTGTGGCTGACCCGGATTCTCGCCCGCGACCCGCTGGATCGGACTATCGGCCTGGTGCCGCTGTTGGCCCGGACCGGTAATGCGCTGCTCAGCAGCACGCAGAACGGCCAGACCCGCTGGTATGCCGCGACCATTGCCGCAGGTGCGGTACTGGTAATCGGCATCCTGATGCTGCAGGTGATCTGAATATGAATTTACGCAAGGAAATGATCCCGTCATGATTTTGCCCTGGCTGGTCCTGATCCCCTTTATCGGCGGCCTGTTGTGCTGGCAAGCCGAACGCTTCAGCAACACCCTGCCCCGCTGGCTGGCGCTGCTGACCATGGGTCTGGTCCTGGTTCTGAGCCTCTGGCTCTGGATCAGCAAAGACTATTCACTGGCGGCCGTCACCGATGGCGTGCCGGTCTGGACTCTGGAATTCAAACACGTCTGGATTGAGCGCTTCGGCATCAACCTGCACCTGGCGCTGGATGGCCTGTCGCTGCTGATGCTGATCCTCACCGGTATTCTCGGTGTGCTGTCGGTGCTCTGCTCGTGGAACGAAATCCAGCACCGCATCGGCTTCTTCCACCTTAACCTGATGTGGATTCTGGGTGGTGTGGCCGGCGTGTTTCTGGCCATGGACCTGTTCCTGTTCTTTTTCTTCTGGGAAATGATGCTGGTGCCGATGTACTTCCTCATCGCGCTCTGGGGTCACAGCGGCGAAGGCAAGAAAACCCGGATCACCGCGGCGACCAAGTTCTTCATCTTCACCCAGGCCAGCGGTCTGATCATGCTGGTGGCCATCCTCGGACTGGTGCTGTACAACTTCAACCAGACCGGCGTACTGACCTTCACCTATGACCAGCTGCTGGGACTGGAGATGCCGGCGGGCGTCGAGTACGTCCTGATGCTGGGCTTCTTTATCGCCTTTGCGGTGAAGTTCCCCGTGGTCCCCCTGCACTCCTGGCTGCCCGATGCCCACGCCCAGGCCCCAACCGCTGGCTCCGTGGACCTGGCCGGTATCCTGCTGAAGACCGCCGCCTACGGCATGCTGCGCTTTGCCCTGCCGCTGTTCCCCAACGCTTCGCTGGAATTCGCGCCCATCGCCATGACGCTGGGCCTGATCGGCATCTTCTATGGTGCCATCCTGGCCTTCGCCCAGACCGACATCAAGCGCCTGGTGGCCTACTCCAGTATCTCGCACATGGGCTTCGTGCTGATCGGGATCTACGCCAGTACCCAGCTGGCCCTGCAGGGTGCGGTGGTGCAGATGGTCGCCCACGGCCTGTCCGCTGCGGCGCTGTTTATTCTCTGCGGCCAGCTGTATGAGCGCATCCACACCCGCGACATGCGTGAGATGGGCGGGCTCTGGGCACGGCTGCCCTGGCTGCCGGCGCTGAGTATGTTCTTCGCCATCGCCTCTCTGGGCATGCCGGGTACCGGCAACTTCGTTGGCGAGTTCATGATCCTGTTCGGCAGCTTTGCCAGCAACCCCTGGGTAGTGGTGATCGCGACCTTCGGCCTGGTGCTGGCTTCAGCCTACTCGCTGATCATGATCCACCGCGCCTACTTCGGCACCCCGCGTTCCGGCGAAGCGCTGCGTGGTCTGGACACGCGCGAGGTGCTGATGGTGCTGTCGCTGGTGGCGCTGCTGATCCTGATCGGCCTGTACCCGCAACCGGTGCTGGATACCTCTGCAGCAAGCATGAGCGGCGTACAGCACTGGCTCAGCGATGCGCTCTCCAACCTCGCTCCGGTCCGGTAGCAGTCTGATGGAAAATGACACTATGCAATTTACCCTGTCCCACTTTACCGCCCTGCTGCCGCTGCTGGTTGTCTGTGGCACGGCGATCGTGGTCATGCTGGCCATTGCCTGGCGGCGCCGGCATGACCTGACCTTCATCCTCACCGCGGTGGGGCTGAACCTGGCGCTACTGCCGCTGATTCCGGCGCTGAACGTAGCGCCACTGGAGGTGACCAGCCTGATGCAGGTGGATCGCTTCGCGCTGCTGTATATGGGCCTGATTCTGGTCGCCACGCTGGCCTGCGCCACCCTCGCCCACGCCTACCTGGGCAAGACCAACACCGGCGAGGGCTTTCCCGGCAACCGAGAGGAGATGTATCTGCTGATGCTGCTGGCAGCTGCCGGCGGACTGGTGATGGTCAGCGCCTCACACCTCGCCACGCTGTTTATCGGCCTTGAGCTGCTGTCGGTTCCGGTCTACGGCATGGTCGCCTACGCTTTCTTCAACAAGCGCTCACTGGAAGCCGGCATCAAATACATGGTGCTGTCGGCTGCCGGTTCGGCATTCCTGCTGTTCGGTATGGCGCTGGCCTATGCCGAGTCCGGCAGCCTGGAGTTTGTCGCGCTGGGCGCGGTGACCTTCACCCCGATCCTGCAGCTCGGTTTCGGCATGATGCTGATCGGTCTGGCGTTCAAGCTGTCGCTGGTTCCCTTCCACATCTGGACGCCGGACGTCTATGAAGGCGCACCAGCACCAGTTTCGGCGTTTCTGGCCACGGCTGCGAAAGTGGCGGTGTTCGCGGTATTGCTGCGGTTGTATCAGGTATCCCCTGCTACCAGCGGCGGCTGGCTGAACGACCTGCTGGCGGTGATTGCCGTCGGCTCCATCCTGTTCGGCAACCTGCTGGCCCTGATGCAGAGCAACCTCAAGCGTCTGCTGGGTTATTCCTCCATCGCCCACTTCGGCTATCTGGTCATCGCCCTGATTGCCAGCAAGGGGCTCGCCATGGAAGCCGTGGGTGTCTACCTGGTGACCTACGTACTGACCACCATGGGTGCATTTGGTGTGGTGACGCTGATGTCGACGCCGTTCAAGGGGCGCGACGCCGACGCACTCTACCAGTACCGCGGTCTGTTCTGGCGCCGCCCCTACCTGACGGCGGTACTGGCCACCATGATGCTGTCGCTGGCGGGTATCCCGCTGACAGCCGGTTTTATTGGCAAGTTCTACGTCATTGCTGCCGGTGTCGAGTCGCAGTTGTGGTGGCTGCTGGGCGTGATGATTCTGGGTAGCGCCATCGGCCTGTATTACTACCTGCGGGTTATGGTTACCCTGTTCCTGGTTGAGCCGGGTATCCGCCGGCGCGATGCGCCGATGAACTGGGGGCAGCATGCGGGCGGCATGATGCTGTTGCTGACTGCCTTGCTGGTGTTCATGCTGGGCGTCTACCCGCAGCCGCTGCTGGAGCTGGTGCAGCAAGCTACCCTTGCTGCTGTCTGATCTGCCTGAAGTCCCGGTTTTCCGGGACTTTCTTTCTCTTGCGGGGTCGATTTTGACGGCTCCGTGGACGATACTGAAACGATCAACGCTTCGCTATCCGGAGCAATCTGTCAGAACCTTTTCAAGGATACAACCATGCAACGTCTTGCTCTTGTTGTCGCAGCCGCCCTGTTCAGCTTTGCTGGTACCGCTTCTGCGAGCAGCTTTATCGGCACCACGGACGCGGTCGCTGGCTCGCTGGTAAATATCATCGAAGCAACCAGTGATGCCACCTCCTCCATCGGCGATGACAAAGTCGTGCTCGATGCTCGGGATGACGCAGCCAGCTTTGTCGCAAGCGCAGGCGAGGTTCGCGGTGCCTACCTCGAAGCCGCGCTGAGACATATCCGTCAGCAGCAGCCCACCATTCAAGCCAGCGATATGCAGTTAGCTGAGGCCATTCTCGCCCTTTGAGCAGCACACCCACCAACAGGCCTCATCGCCCTGGCCTGGCGTTTACCCTCGCCGCCCTGCTGCTGGTTATCATGCCAGCCAGGGCCGACCTGCAGTTGCAACTCGATCACCGTGGGTTGACCGCAGATCAGCTGCAAGCGTCCCGATACCTGCTCGACGACTCCCTCGCTGCCTTGCCGCCACTGATGGTTAAGCAATTGGATCGAACAGTACCGGTTCGCTGGAGCGACCGTCTCCCCGAACAGGTTATCGGCCGTGCCAGCCCTGGCGGCAAGCTCATCCTCAACCGTCGTTGGTTAGCGCCTCTGGTGAGCGACAGTGGAGCGGCTGGTGTGCCCGGGCGTCAGCACGCGACGCTGCATGATGAGCTGAAGGCAACGCTGATTCATGAGCTGACTCATCTGTATGATCGCGGCCGTTTCTGGCACGGCGAAGAACAGCGCCTGCATAGACACTGCCGCACGCGCCAGCAGATCCAAGGATCAGCAGGCTTGCCCGGCGATTGCACGGGCCAGACTGATAGGCGCTACACCCTGAGTGATGCGCCGCGGCTACTGGATCTTGCTGGCTGGCCGCAACGGGTAGGCACACGAGGTCAGCGCGAGACGCAGAACCATCAACAGCTGCGCAGCCCCGATCGTTACGAATTCCACGATCCGCAGGAGTTTCTGGCGGTAAATATGGAGTACTTCCTGCTGGATCCGCAGTATTCCTGCCGGCGCCCGGCCTTGGCAGCCTATCTGCAGGAGCACTTCGGTTGGGCGCCGGATCACGCAGAGGATTGTGCCGCACCGCTGCCCTATCTGAACGCAGAACTGACTGCGGATCGCGAGCTGCTGGGCTGGTTGGATCCCGAGCGTATCCACGCGGTGCATTATCTGCTGGCCGAGGCCGATGACAGCTGGGCCGGGCGCTGGGGCCACAGCATGTTGCGGCTGGTGATCTGCGCGCCCGGACGACCGCGCGGCCCGGATTGCATGCTTGATCTGCAACACCATCTGGTGCTGTCCTACCGCGCCTTTGTGGATGATGTTCAGCTGTCGAGCTGGGATGGCCTTACCGGAGAGTACCCTTCCCGCCTGTTTATCCTGCCTCTTCAACGAGTGATCGACGAATACACCAGAACCGAGCTGCGCAGTCTCAGCTCGGTTCCATTGAAGCTGAGCCGGGAGCAAGTGGAGGGTGTCGCCATTCAGGCCGCGACCAAGCATTGGAGTTATGACGGTACCTATTACTTTGTCAGCAACAACTGCACTGTGGAAACGCTCAAGTTGCTGCGCAGCGGCAGCCATCACCCGCAGCCAGACGCCCTACGGCCTGCTGGACTTGCTTGAAGCCCGCAACCTGGCCGACGTCCGCCCCTTACAGAGCCCTGCCGAGGCCCGGCGCTGGGGCTACCAGTTCGACTCCTACCGACAACGCTACCAACAACTGTTCACCGTTGTGCGCGAACAGCTCGAGGTACCGCAGAGTAATTTTGTCGATTGGCTGAAACTCAGCGCCGATCAGCGCCAGCCATGGTTGCAGGACGCAGACCTGAAAACCAGCGCGGCGCTGCTGATACTGGAACAGGCGGCTTTGCGCCAGCAGGTACAACACATCCAGCAGGATCTCAAATTACGCTTCATGACGGAAGGTCATGAGCAGGATGCTCTGAACGAGGCGGGACAATTGATGCAGGAGCTGCTCCGCGATAGCGGATTTCTCAGCCGACCTGCGGATCTTCTACCCCAGGGCTATGGCCTGCCGCAGCCAACTGATCAGGCCTGGCTCCAACAGGCCATTGGTGAGCGCCAGGCGGGTCTTCTGGAAATGACCGAGCGTCTGGATAAGCGGGTGATAGGGCTCTTGTTCCCTGAGCAGCAGCGGGAACTGGATGGTATCAGCGGTAACCTGGCACTACTGCGCGAGCGCTTGCGGCAGCAACACCAGGATGGCGGTGGCCTTTCCCTGTAAAAAAGGTTCAGGTATCCAGGTTGCCGTCGATGAACCGGCGAAGTCGCTGGCGTATCAAGGTAGGTTGCCCACCCAGACTGGCGATTGGCGTTCCGCGAAGCGCCTCGGCATCCAGCTCGGCTCCGATACCCGCCAGCGCCAGCGGGCAATCGATAGCCAGAACCAGCCGCGCCAGCTGCCGCCGATGGTTTTCAGCGAGCGGTGCCGGCGCATACAGCACCAATGCGCTTGGCTGTATGGCCTGGCACAGCAACGGCAGCTCATCCAGTGGCTGTCCGAGAGCCAATACGTGCACACCCAGCGTGTCGTCATCCAGCAGCAACCCGGTGACCAGCAGCTCCAGTTCCCTGCACTGCTCCGGCAATGCCGCCAGCAGTATCACCGGCTCTGTTGGGCGCCGTGCCAGATGAAGGCGCTGCAAAACCCGTGCTCGTAGAAAAGCATCGTAGAACAACCACTGACTGCGCTGACCAAAGCCGCTCTGGTGCAGCAGCTCATGCCACACCGGCAACAGCAGCTCCTCAAACAGCAGTGACGTTTTGCACGTAGCGAATAACTGACCGTACAACTGCTCCAGCCGCGGCTCGTCAAAGTTCGCTACCGCTTGCAACAGGTCATTCTTCCCGTGGAGCAGCGTGGCGCCGCCGGCGGCCAGATCGGTGCCGGATTGACCGGTACTGGCACCCTCTTCGGCACCGGCACTCAGCAGCTTGCTGCGTTCAAGCAGCTCGCCAACCTTGCTTACGGCAATGCCGCGCTCGGTCCAGGACATGATGTTGCGGATGGTATCCACGTCCTGCTGCGAATAAAGGCGGTGGCCGCCTTCGGTACGCAACGGTTCGATCAGACCATAGCGCCGCTCCCAGGCTCGGAGGGTGACAGGATTAACGCCGGTAAGACGCACGACATCCCTGATCGGCAGAAGCTCGTCAATGGCAACAGGTGCGCTGGAAGTCGTAGTCGGTTCTGTCATTCGGCCTCAACCATGGTTCGGGTTCATCGCATTATACAATTGAAAAAGATTGTATAGTGCCTGAGGTATTTTATCCTCGCCAAGCGGTTCCAGAATGTCCGCACGTACAACCGGGTAACGAACATGATCAATGCAAAGCTGCTGCAACTGGTAATCGACGCGTCCAACGATGGCATCGTGGTCGCTGAGCAGGAAGGAGATGACAACATCCTGATCTATGCCAATCCGGCTTTCCAGCGCCTGACCGGCTACCCGGTAGACGATATCCTGTATCGCGATTGCCGGTTTTTGCAGGGGGCAGATCGCGATCAGGCGGGGCTGGCGGAAATTCGTGAAGCGATCCGGGAAAACCGGCCCTCGCGACAGATCATTCGCAATTATCGCAAGGACGGCAGCCCGTTCTGGAATGAGCTGTCCATCACCCCGGTATTCAACGAGGCTGACCAGCTCACCTATTTCATCGGAATCCAGAAGGATGTAACCGCGGAAGTACAAGCCAGCGAACGCGTCAAGGAACTGGAAGCTGAAGTGGCCCAATTGAAACGTCAACTGGCCGAACAGCAGACTCGCGGCTGAGTCTGCTGCTGACTCATTACCTAGACGTCAGTCCGATCCTGCTCAACCCAGATCAGTTCCGAGACATCGATGCCCAGCTCGGTGGCCCGCTGCATTAACCGAACGCGCACATCCTCCGGAATCTGCTTGTCCCGTGCCAGAATCCACAGGTATTTCCGACTCGGACCTATTACCAGTGCCCAGCGGTAATCATCGTCCAGTTCGACCACATGGTAGCCGCCATAGAAAGGGCCGAAGAAGGATACCTTGAGCGATGCGAGGTTTTCCGAGCCGATGAATTTGGCCACGCCTACCGCTTCGTTGCGCTCGCCTGATTTGACGTCATAACCACTGTTGACGACCTCCACGTTGCCGTCCGGGCGCAGGCTGTACTCCGCTTTGACATTATCCAGATCACGCTCAAAGGAGTGATCAAGGCGGGCAATTTCATACCAGGTGCCGAGATAGCGATCCAGCTCAAAGGACGTTACCACCTTGACGCCCTTGGGTGGGGATACCGAACAGCCTGCCAGACCCACCAGTGCCAACAGCAACAACGCAGCCACTGCCGTGCCCTTCATACGTATAGACATATCAACTTCCCCTTTCTGAGCGGCCCCTGGAAACAAGGGCTGCGGAATACGGCCCGCTTTTATTGTACAAACCGATTGACTTGTAGAAGAAAGATTATATGCTTAAATCTGTACAAATCAAATAGCATGTACACATATGAGGTGGAGCCATGAGTTTTCCCAGCATCAAAATCGGCATCAGCGCCTGCTTGCTGGGCCAGCCCGTGCGTTATAACGGAGGCCATAAACATTCTTCACTCTGCAATGGGATGCTGGCCCGTCATTTCACGTTCACTGCGATATGTCCGGAGCAGGCTATCGGCCTGGGCACGCCGCGCCAACCTATCCGTCTGGTGGGCGATCCAGCCAGTCCGCAGGCCCTTGGCACGGTAGATACCGGACTGGATGTAACCGACGCGCTCAATACCTACGGAGCCAGAGTCGCCGCGCAGCTGGATGACATCAGCGGCTACATCCTCATGCAGAAGTCCCCTTCGTGCGGTATGGAGCGGGTAAAGGTATACGGCAGCAACGGGTATCCCGTTGCGGGTGGCGGCCGCGGCATATTTGCCGCCGCACTGATGCGCGCCCGTCCGGAGCTGCCGGTGGAGGAAGACGGGCGACTGCATGATCCGGTACTCAGAGAGAATTTCATTACCCGGGTGTTTGCCTATGCCCGCTGGCAGGAGTTGCAACGCAACGGATTCACTCGCCAGGGGCTTATCCAGTTCCATGAACGCTACAAATATCAATTGATGGCCAACAACCGCGAGCAGTACCGGGAACTGGGCCGCGCGGTAGCACAGATAGGCAGCATGCCGCTGGAGGAGTTTGTTCCGCTGTATTTCCGTCAGTTGATGGATGCACTCAAGCAGCCGGCCAGCCGCGGCAGCCACACCAATGTGCTGCAGCACATGGTGGGCTATCTGAAGAAGACCCTGAGCCGCCCCGAAAAGCAGGAAATGCAGCACCTTATTGATCAATACCGTACCGGCGTCGTGCCGCTGGTGGTGCCCATCACCCTGATCAGACACCACTTCCGTCGACATCCGGATGCTTATATCGAGCGGCAGACTTATCTGCAGCCCCATCCCGAAGATCTGGGTCTGCGAAACGCGCTATGAATCCCGACAGCGCTCTTGATGCAGCCACGCGTTCCAGCGAATGGCTGTCGATCCGCGAGATGGAAAACATTACCGGCGTCAGTGCGGCAACGCTGCGCGCCTGGGAGTACCGGTACGGACTGATCACCCCCAAGCGCACCCCCCGTGGCCACCGCCTTTACGCTGCCCAGCATGTTCGACGGGTGTTTGATGTGATCGCGTGCCTGCAACGGGGCGTACCGACCAGCGAGATAAAGCGGCTGCTGCAACACGAAAGCGGCACTCCGGATACTGCAGACCGGCCCACCTGATGAGTACTGATAAAGCAATGCGCCAACTGATGTGGTTCCGCAGCGACCTGCGGGTTCTGGACAACTCCGCCCTGACTACCGCCATGCAGGCCGGGCCCACCATCGCGGTATATATCATCAGCCCCGCCCAATGGTTGGCCCACGATGATGCACCCAGCAAGGTCGATTTCTGGCTGCGCAATCTGCACACACTCCAGTCCCGGCTGGCGCAACTGAATGTGCCACTATTGGTGCGCCAGGCCGATAACTGGGGGGAGGCGCCCGGCGTACTGGCGCGTCTGTGCCGCGAACTGGCAATCAGCTGTGTACAGGTCAATGAGGAATATGGCATCAATGAAGCCCGGCGTGATCGCGAGGTTGCCCGGACGCTGGATGCTGAAGGCGTGGCATTTCGCAGTCATCTGGATCAGCTACTGTTCGCACCGGGCAGCATTCAGACCCGCAACGGCGGGTACTTTCAGGTCTTCAGTCAATTCCGCAAGGTCTGCTATCAACGCCTGCATATGGGGTTGCCATCCCTGCGGCCAGTCCCGCATGCACAGGCTCCGCTACCGGTAAAGGCTGACGCCATTCCCCGGGAAGTAACCGGCTTCCAGTCTACGGATCCGGCCCTGGAGACTTTATGGCCCGCAGGTGAAGACGCTGCGCTCTCGCGTCTGAGTGACTTTGTGGACGAGCACCTGGAGGAGTACGACCGCCAGCGCGACCTCCCTGCCCGCCCTGGTACCAGCCAGTTGTCGCCCTACCTGGCTGCTGGCGTACTGTCACCCCGGCAATGCCTGCACGCCGCCCTGCGCACCAACCAAGGCGAATTCGAGAGCGGCAACAGCGGCGTCGTAACCTGGATCAACGAGCTGCTGTGGCGCGAGTTCTACAAGCACATTCTGGTTGGCTTTCCCCGCGTCTCTCGCCACCTTGCTTTCCGGGAGCATACCGAAGCCCTGCCCTGGCGAGACGCCCCGGATGAGCTGCAAGCCTGGCAGCAGGGCCGCACCGGCTTTCCGCTGATAGATGCTGCCATGCGCCAATTGCATGCCACCGGATGGATGCATAACCGCCTGCGCATGGTGGTCGCCATGTTCCTGACCAAGAATCTGCTGATCGACTGGCGCCACGGCGAGCGCTTCTTCATGCGGCACCTGATAGACGGCGACCTCGCGGCCAATAACGGCGGCTGGCAGTGGAGCGCCTCTACCGGAACCGATGCCGTGCCCTGGTTCAGGTTGTTCAATCCGGTTACCCAATCCCAGCGCTTTGACCCTGACGGGCGCTTTATACGTCATTGGCTGCCGGAACTGGCCCACCTTGATAACCGCAGCATCCACCTCCCGCCTGTCAACCGCGGGCTATTCGAGGCGGAAGCCTATCCACCGCCCATGGTGGATCTGTCCGCCAGCCGGCAACGGGCGATTGCAACATTCAGGAATCTATCAACCATGGAGCCACTCCGTGTCTGACTTTCTGCACCGTTTCGCCAGAGACTTCACGGCGTTGAACGCGGATAACCTGGAACTGCTCTCCGGGTTGTACAGCCCTGACGTCAACTTCCGTGACCCCTTCCACGAGATAAGTGGTCTGGCGTCGCTGCAGCGTTACTTCAGCGAACTGTACGCCAATACCAGTGACATCGGATTCACCTTCTACGGCTACGACCAACTGCGCGAAGGCGCCGGCTACCTGCGCTGGACGCTGCATTACAGGCATCCGCGGCTGGCCGACGGTCGGCCGATCCGGGTCGAAGGCTGCAGCTATCTGGAATGGCATGAGCGGGTGTATCTGCACCAGGACTATTTTGACGCCGGCGCCCTGCTCTACGAGCAATTGCCGGTCATGGGTCGAGTCATTGGCTGGCTGAAACGGAGGCTGGCATGAAGCGCATCTGGCTGACCGGCGCCAGCAGTGGTATCGGTGCGGCTCTGGCGCACCTGTTATTACAGCAGGGTCATGCGCTGGCCGTCAGCGCACGCCGCCCACAGCCGCTGGAACAACTGCGGGAGCAGTATCCCGGGCGGGTGATAGTGCTGGCGGGCGACCTGACGGACAACCGGCAGGTTCAGGCCATGGCCCACCAGCTGGAGGCGATCTGGGGGGCTGTGGATCAGTTGATTATCAATGCCGGCACCTGCGAGTACCTTGATGCCCGTGCTTTTCAGGCCAGCATGATCGAGCAGGTAATGCGCGCCAACCTGTTCTCCGCAGCCCATTGTGTGGAGGCCGCTCTGCCACTGCTGCGTAAATCGCCGCAGCCGCACCTGGTGGCGGTATGCAGCTCGGTTACCTATTTGCCCTTACCCCGGGCCGAGGCCTACGGCGCCTCGAAAGCCGCCATGCGCTACCTGTTCCAGTCACTGCGCATCGATCTCGCCCACGAAGGGATCGATATCACCCTGGTCAGTCCGGGCTTTGTAGACACACCGCTGACGCAGCGGAACGACTTCCCGATGCCGATGCGCTGGCCGGTTGATAAAGCCGCCCGATATATCGTCACGCGGTTGGCACAGCGTCCTCTGGAAATTGCCTTTCCCGGGCCCTTTATCGCAGTCCTGCGTTTGCTGGGCTGCCTGCCGCAGCGGCTGCAACTGGCGCTTGGCAAGCGCTTGGCCAGAACCAACAAGGAAGATATTGCATGAAAATCGCCATCATCGGCAGCGGTATTTCCGGGCTGACTGCCGCCTACAAACTCCATCGCCAACATGAAGTAACAGTATTCGAGGCCAGCTCCTGGATCGGCGGCCATACCCACACCGTGGATGTTGAAGTGGACGGTCAACGCTATGCGATTGATACGGGCTTCATCGTTTTCAACGACTGGACCTACCCCTGTTTCATCGAGCTCATGAAGGAGCTGGGCGTCGCGTCACAACCCACCGAAATGAGCTTTTCGGTACACGATCCTCGCAGTGCAACCGAATACAATGGTAACAACCTCAACAGCCTGTTTGCCCAACGCAGCAACCTGGTGTCGCCTGGGTTCTGGGGTATGTTGCGCGATATTCTGCGGTTCAACCGGGAATCGCTGACGGATCTCGAATACCGGCGAATTTCCACCGACACCACGCTGGGCGATTATCTGAAAGCCGGGCGCTACGGTCAGCGCTTTATCGAGCATTACATCGTGCCCATGGGTTCGGCCATCTGGTCAATGTCATTGGCTGACATGTTGAACTTCCCCCTGCTGTTCTTCGTGCGATTCTGCAAGAACCACGGCCTGCTCTCGGTCAGCAACCGTCCACAATGGCGGGTGATCTCAGGGGGCTCGCGCAGTTATATCGGCCCACTGACCGCCGGTTTTGCCGAGCGCATTCGCGTGGATTGTGCGGTGCAACGGGTCGAGCGCAGCGCTGAAGGCGTTACCGTCATCAGTGCCGCCGGCTCCGAGCATTTTGATCGCGTGGTGTTTGCCTGTCACAGCGATCAGGCACTGCGCTTACTGGACAATCCCAGCCGGGAAGAAACAGAGATTCTCGGTGCCCTGAGCTACGCCGACAACGACGTTGTTCTGCATACCGACACCCGACTGTTGCCGGATCGCCGCCTCGCCTGGGCCAGCTGGAACTACCGCCTCGGCGGCCCGGCCGATCAGCAGGCAGCCGTCACCTATAACATGAATATTCTCCAGGGCATCCGCAGCGACACCACCTTCTGCGTCAGCCTCAACCAGACCGATGCCATTGATCCGCAGCGCATCCTGCGCCGTTTCACCTATGCCCACCCGCAATACAGTCTGGCGGGGCTGGCGGCACAAGCCCGCTGGGCCGAACTGCAAGGGCAACACCACAGCTACTACTGCGGCGCCTATTGGGCCAACGGCTTTCATGAGGACGGCGTGGTGTCCGGCTTGTGCGCTGCCGCAGCGCTCCGGAGCAGACAATGAACAGCGCGCTGTATCAAGGATGGGTCACCCATCAGCGACACTTGCCGCGCGCCCATGCCTTTCGTTATCGGATAGGCATGCTTTATCTGGACCTTGATGAGCAGGCGGAGGTTCTGGCGCTATCGCCACTGGCCGGACGTTCGCGCTGGGCCGCGCTGGCATTTCGCGAAACCGATTACCTGCCCTATGCCACCAGTCAGGGCATCCCCCTGCGTGATGCGGTGCGCGAGCGCGTCACCGAGGCACTCGGACGCACGCCACTGGGGCCGGTGTGCCTGCTCACGCAGCCGCGCAGTTGGGGGTTGGCCTTTAATCCGATCAGCCTGTTTTATTGTTTCGACGCCGACGGCAGCCTGGCCGCCATCCTCTGTGAGGTCAGCAACACTCCCTGGCGGCAGCGTTACCACTATGTCCTGCCTACCCATCCCGAGGGCGAATCCCGTCACCGGGTAGACAAGAGCTTTCATGTGTCGCCGTTTCTGCCCAGAGAACTGGAATACCGCATGCGTTTCTCGCCGCCGGCTGAACAGCTGCACGTCACCATGCAGGACTGGGACGGATCGCAAAAAATGTTCGAAGCGGGCCTCAGACTCACGCGCACGCCCCTCAGCAGCCGCAGTTTGCATCGGCATTTACTCAGCTTTCCGCTGATGACCGGCAAAACCGTATTGGCAATCTACTGGCAGGCCCTGCGCCTGCTACTCAAACGCATCCCTGTATTCAACCACCGTCCAGCGGACGGCGAATATCGTACCGCGCAACTGGAGGCGCAACATGACAAACCCTAGCCTGAGCTCTGCCACCGCCCCCCGATTCCGCACCTGCGAACGTAGTGCGGGTCTGTTGAGAAAAATGGTTCTGAGCCGGATGCAACACCTGAACAAGGGCCACCTGAGCATCATCGAAAACGGTGAACGACTGAGCTTTGGTCAGCCAGCGGACACGCTGCAGGCGGAGGTTCATATCAGCCACCCGCCCACCTGGTCGATGCTCGCTGGCAACGGCTCGATCGGTGCGGGCGAAGCCTACATGCTCGGTTACTGGAGTAGCCCTGACCTGACAGCCGTTGTGCGCCTGTTCGTAGCCAACATGGATGTGCTGGACGCCATGGAAGGCGGCCTCGCCAGACTGCGCCGCCCCTTGCTCAAGGCCCTGCACTGGCTCAACCGCAATACCCACGGGGGTTCGCGGCGCAACATCGCCGCCCATTATGATCTCGGCAATGCGCTGTTCGAGAAACTGCTCGACCCCAGCATGATGTACTCCTCAGCCATCTTCAGCAGCCCCGAGGATTCGCTGGCCCAGGCCCAGCGATACAAACTGGATCGCATCTGCCAGAAACTGAACCTGCGGCCTGCAGATCACCTGCTGGAAATCGGCACTGGCTGGGGCAGCATGGCAATCCACGCGGCCATGCACTATGGTTGCCGGGTCACCACGACGACGCTCTCGCGGGAACAATTCGAGTATGCCCGGCAGCGGGTTGAAGCCCTCGGTCTGCAGGATCGAATAACCCTGTTGCTGAAGGATTATCGGGATCTTACCGGCACCTATGACAAACTGGTCTCGATCGAAATGATCGAAGCCGTCGGCCATCGTTTCCTCGCCGACTACTTCACCCGGTGCGCCCGCCTGCTCAGGCCCGACGGGCTCATGCTGCTGCAGGCTATTACCATCCGCGACCAGCGCTATGAACAGGCAGCGAGGTCGGTGGACTTCATCCAGCGCTACATCTTCCCCGGCGGCGCGTTGCCTTCGGTCAGCCGTATGCTGGACATAATCGGTCAGGATACGGACATGAACCTGATGCATATGGAAGATATCGGCCAGCACTATGCGCGCACCCTGCGCCTGTGGCACGACAACCTGCTGCATAACCGCAACGCGCTGGAAGCCCTTGGTTACGATGAAAACTTCTTCCGCTTGTGGGAATTCTACCTGTGTTATTGCGAGGGAGGCTTTATCGAGCGCAGCGTAGGCACTGCCCAGTTGCTGCTGGCCAAACCCGCAGCCCGGCCAAAAGCCTACAGCTTTGTTGCGTGACCGCCCGCCGTCTACTGCTTAATGCCGGACTGTTCCAGATCGGCTGGCTCGCCTGCGTATTCGGCGCCAGCCAACCTTTCTTGCTGCCGATAGCATTGGTCGCGGTAGGGACGGCAGTTACCTGCCGCCCCCCGCACAGATCCGTACGTGCG
>CAYYUQ010000059.1:0-21677 GCA_964474945.1 uncultured Halopseudomonas sp.
CTCCACCTTCTTTCAGGTGGACGGGTTTGCCGGCTTCGCCGGGCAAACAAAAAGGGAGCCCAAAGGCCCCCTTGTTCGATCACCGCCAATATCAACGATGGCTTTCAGCGCGTTGTTGCAGCTCAGGATCGGTCTGCATACGGGTGGCGATCTCGTTATAGGTCGCTACATCCAGATCCGCATCCTGTACCGCTTCTACCATTTTCTCCTGCGCTTCAAGCTGCAGTTTCTGCGCCTCTTCCTGGTCATCAGCATTGCTCAGCTTCTCGGAAAACTCGTCACGCAGCTCTGCTACTTCCTTGTCAGCCTCGACAAACTTTTTCAGATTGTCATCGCTGATCGGGGTCGCGGCCGGCTGGCCCTGCTCGTACTGCTGCGGAGCGCCCCCAGCCTGGGCCATGACAGCGGGCGCGCCCAGGCCAAAGGTGGCGAAAGCAACAGCAGCGGTCAGTGTCTTGAGGTTGTTCATGGGTCGATCTCCTTCAATTGAAAGTAGGACTATCGATCCACGAACCGTGCCAGATTTCATAAAATGCACGCAAGCAATTGATATAAAAAGAAATATTAGCGATCAGCCAAAATCCAGGGGAATCCTGACGGTCGTTCAGAGTCGGACGATGTGTATACAAAATGCACATGAGCAAAAAAGACCCGGTCAAAATGAATACACTTCCCGCCCCTCTTCTGCGTATCAGCGGTCTGCAACGATCACTGCTGCTCTTTGTGGTGCTGCCTATCGTGTTACTGACAGCGCTGGGCATTCGCTTTGGCCTGGGTCAGGCCAGCCAATTTCAGGAAAAGCGATTAAAGAACGATCTGGAATTGATCGGTCGCGCCATCAGCTTGCCGGTGGGCAATGCGCTGGATAAGGGCGACATGCATGCCGTGGAGCTGGCACTGGGTTCGGTTTTCGTATTGGGCGAGGTGTATGGCGCCTCGGTGTTTGATGCCACCGGCAACCGTATCGCCTCCGCCGGGATTACCGAAAGTGATCTGACCGGCACCACCATCCCGGATCGTATCCGCAGCACCGGCGAAGGCCAGGAGGCGTTCAGCCGAATCGGCGGGCGCAGTCTGTTTTCTCACTTCCTGCCGCTGTTCGATACCGCAGGGCAGATTCAGGGCTTGATTCAGATTACCCGCCGGGCCAGCGACTTTGGTCATGCTCTACAGCAATTGACCATCATCGCCTGGTTGGTCTGGGGCCTGTTCAGCCTGGTCATTCTGGCAGGGGTGCTACTCGGTCATTACGGCGGAGTGGGCCGCCATGTGGACAAGCTACTCCAGCATATGCAGCGGGTGGCAGAAGGTGATCTGTCTCACCGCGCCGCGCTGGACGGTCCAACTGAAGTAGCCAACCTGGCCCAGGGACTCAATCGCATGCTCGACAGTATCGAGCAGGCGAACCGGGAGCTGGATGCACATCGCGCCGCTGAGACGCATCTGCTGGCCCAGCTCAAGGACAACGAGAAAATGGTCGCCATCGGCAGCATGGC
Organism: uncultured Halopseudomonas sp.; assembly: GCA_964474945.1. GTDB lineage: Bacteria > Pseudomonadota > Gammaproteobacteria > Pseudomonadales > Pseudomonadaceae > Halopseudomonas. The sequence goes on from CAYYUQ010000059.1 coordinate 1,497, forward strand.
GCGGGGTATCGCCCATGAGTTGGGCGCCCCGCTCAGCGTGATTGACGGGCGCGCAAGACGTCTGCAACGGGCCGGCAATCTGGATGAGCAGCAATTGCACAACCTTGATGGCATTCGCAGCCAGGTCGGCCGACTGACGCGCACGGTCAACCAATTACTGGATTACTGCCGCCCCGCCGCCACCCACCCACGGGAACTGACTCCAGCCGTGCTCATCGAAACCGTGATCGAGGCAATCCGCCCGGAACTGGAGGCCGCTGAACGCAGCCTGAACTGTGATATTGCCAACGACGTGCCGAGCTTCTGCGGCGATGCCGGTCGGCTGGAGCTGGCCTTGCTCAATCTGTTGCGTAACGCGTTGCAGGCCTCGGTCAAACAGATCGGCATCAGCGCCACCACCGACCATCATCATTTGCTCATTCGCATTACCGACGATGGCCCGGGATTGCCCGAACATGAGCTCTCGATCTTGCTGGAACCCTTCTTTACGACCAAATCACCCGGCGAAGGCACCGGCCTGGGGCTGGCCATTGTGCAAGCCGTGGCCGAGGAACACCGTGGCCAGCTGACGCTGCTTGACCGGCCCGAAGGCGGTTGCGAGGCTCGATTATTGCTTCCCCTCAACCCTACGGAGGAACCCTGCCCATGAGCGATAGCGAACACATCCTGCTGGTGGAGGATGATCGCGGTCTGCGCGAGTTGATACAGGAAGAGCTGGAAGCTGAGGGGTATAGGGTCACGGCCTGCGCCGATGCCGAAAGCGCCCAGACTGTCCTGCATGATCAGTCTGCTGACCTGCTGATCAGCGACCTGCGCTTGCCAGGCGCCGACGGATTGAGCTTGTTACCATCCTGCGCCAATGCAGCTCGCCACCCGCGGTGCTGATCATTACTGCCTTCGGATCCGTACAACAGGCAGTCAAGGCGCTGCAAAGCGGCGCTGATGATTTTCTGACCAAACCATTGGAAATGGATCATTTCCTGTTGGCCGTCAGCCGGTTGCTGGAAAATCGTCGGCTGCGCAATGAAGTACGACATTATCGTAACCTGCTGGCAGTGGAGCAGTTCAACGGCATCATCGGCCAAAGCCCCGCCATGCAGCAGCTCTTTCACCAGATTCGGCAGATTGCCACAGCAGACGGCCCGGTGCTGATACAGGGCGAAAGTGGCACCGGCAAGGAACTGGTCGCCCGCGCTGTGCATGATAAGAGCGGCCGGCGCGATCGTCCTTATATGGTGGTCAACTGCGGAGGCATTCCCGGTGAGCTCATGGAAAGTGAGTTTTTTGGCCATGCCGCCGGCGCCTTCACGGGTGCCCGTAATCAACGGGCGGGCCTGTTCCAGCAGGCCGACGGCGGAAGCCTGATGCTTGATGAACTGGGGGAGATGCCGCTGGCTCTGCAAGCCAAGTTACTGCGGGTGCTGCAGGATGGCAGGATGCGCCCGGTGGGCAGTGATCATGAAATTCAGGTGGACGTCCGCATCATCGCCGCCACCAACCGCAATCTGACCGAAGCCGTGGCGGCCGGCAGCTTTCGCGAGGATCTTTTCTACCGACTGGAAACCTTCGCTCTGCAAGTGCCTCCGCTGCGCGCCCGTGGGGATGGTGTGTTACGGCTGGCGGAGTTTTTCCTGACCCGATTCAATACTCGCCAGCAACAGCAGATAAAGGGCTTCAGCGATGAGGCACTGACCGTATTACAACGCTATCCCTTCCCCGGCAACGTGCGCGAACTGCAGAATGCAGTAGAACGGGCCGCCACTTTCTGCGATTCACCGCTGATCGAGACCCGCCATTTACCACAGCGGCTTAGCCAGCAACCGGTAGAACAGGCCACTCCTGGCCTGGACTCCACCGCTGCCATGCCGCCTGCGGGTGTGGCCGAGGGCATGCCCTCGCTGGAAACCGTTCAGCGCAACTACATCCATCAGGTGATGCATGCCACTGCCGGCAACAAACGGCGTGCGGCGGAAATACTCGGCATTACCCGCCGCACGCTGTACCGCTGGCTGGAGTAAACTCCCCGGTGGTGTAGCCTGAGCTACACCGCTCTTTACAGTTTCTTTACCCTGACAGCTCCCCACCTGACACTCCGCCTCAGTAAACTTGGCGCATCGCATCGATCGGCATGACAAAGGAATTCACGTATGACATCGACCCGGCGTTTCAGCATCATCGCCGTGCTGGTTATTATCTCAGGACTGGTCTGGTACTTCTGGCTGGGTGCTGACCGCAGCGGCCCGGAATGGGTTACCACACCCGTGGAGCGCAGCGATATCGAGGATAGCGTGACCGCACTGGGCACGCTGGAGCCATTGAATTACGTTGACGTCGGCACCCAGGTCTCCGGCCAGCTGAAGGTGTTGCACGTCATTGAAGGCGCACAGGTTGAGGAAGGCCAGCTGCTGGCCGAGATTGACCCGACCATCTATCTGGCCAAGGTAGAAGCCACCGAAGCCCAGCTGGAAAACCTCAAGGCCCAGCTGACCGACCGCGAAGCCACCCAGATACTGGCGCGTTTACAGTCCGAGCGGCAACATAATCTGATCAAACTCGATGCCACCAGCCAGGAAGCGGTCGAACAGGCCGATGCCAGCCTGCGCTCAGCCACTGCGCAGATTGCCGCCCTCAAGGCGCAGATCCGCCAACTCGAATCCCAACTCAAGGAAGCCCGGGCTGATCTCAATTACACCCGTATTCACGCACCCATGAGCGGCACTGTGGTCGACCAGTTGGCCAACCAAGGGCAGACCCTGAACGCCAACCAGACCGCTCCCATCGTGGTACAGATTGCCGACCTCAGCACCATGACCGTGCGCACCCAGGTATCTGAGGCGGATATCACCCAGCTCGAAGAAGGCATGCCGGTGTGGTTTACCACGCTGGGGCAACCGGACGTGCGCCGGGAAGGCGTGCTGCGGCAGATCCTTCCCACCCCGGAAGTGGTCAACAATGTGGTGTTGTTCAACGCCCTGTTTGACGTTCCCAACCCCGACGGCAAGCTGCTTCCGCAGATGAGTGCCCAGGTATTCTTTGTCCGCGCATCCGCCGAGAATGCCCTGAGCGTACCGGTATCGGCACTGAAGCCGGTAGCCCGTCAGGCTCAAGACGAGGCGGGCGCTGGCAAGCAGTTCCGCGTCCAGGTATTGGTCAATGGTCAGCCACTGGAACGCATCATCACCGTCGGCGTAATGACCCGGGTCAGCGCGGAAGTGCTGGATGGGCTGAAGGAAGGCGACGAAGTGGTGATTTCCGGTGGTAATCAGACCGCCGATGCTGACCCGGCCCGCCGCGCTCCCCGCCCGAGGTTCTGAGCATGACAACGCCGCTGATTCGTCTGGAAGGCATAGGCAAGACCTACCGCAATGGCGAGATGTCGACTACCGTTCTGCGCGACGTCAGTCTCGACATTCACGCCGGTGAATTCGTTGCCATCATGGGCGCCTCCGGTTCCGGTAAATCCACGCTGATGCACCTGCTCGGCTGCCTGGATCAACCGAGCACCGGCCGTTACCTGTTTGAAGGCCAGGACATTGCCCGGTTCGACAGCGACCAACTGGCCACGCTGCGCAGCCGCACCTTCGGCTTTATTTTCCAGAGTTATCATCTGATCTCCTCGGCCAATGCCACCGAGAACGTTGAAGTACCGGCGATCTACGCCGGGCAGACCCGTGAACTGCGTCACGCCAGGGCCGAAGAATTGCTTACCGGGCTGGGCCTGGGCGAACGTCTGGGCAACCGTCCCAATCAGCTGTCCGGTGGCCAGCAGCAGCGGGTGTCCATTGCCCGCGCACTGATGAACGACGCGCGCATTCTGCTGGCAGACGAGCCCACCGGCGCACTGGATAGCAAGAGTGGCCAGGACGTTCTGCAATTGCTCAAGGATCTGCATGGCCGGGGCAAGACGGTCATTGTCATCACCCACGACCGCGAAGTGGCCAGCCATGCGGACCGGCTGATCGAAATACGCGACGGCCAGATCATCCATGACAGCGGTCGTAAAACCGACCATTCCGTTGAGCCTGTTGCCGAGCCCGCTCCGGCACCTGCAGCACCCAAACAGGGGCTGGCTGCTTTCGGTGATACCAACGAAGCCATTCGTATGGCGCTACGCGCGCTGCGCGCCAACCTGTTTCGCACCGTCCTGACGCTGCTCGGCATTGTCATTGGTGTGGCCTCCGTCGTGGTCATGCTGGCGGTGGGCAATGGCGCGCGGCAGGATGTGATTGAACGCATCAGTGACATGGGCACCAATCTGTTGATCGTACGTCCCGGCGCGCCCAACACGCGGCGCTCCGCCGACGGCACCACCAATACCCTGACGCCCGAAGATGCACTGGTTGCCAGCCGTATCGACAACGTGGTGGCGGCAGTGCCTGAGGCCGAAACCCGCGCCACGGTACGCGCAGGCAACACCGACGCGCAGACCAGCATTACCGGCACCACCGCTGACTTTACCGTAGCCAAGAACTGGCCCGTACAAAGCGGCGTATTCCTCAATGAGGATGACAATCGGCGCTACGCGGCGGTGGCGGTCATCGGTCGTACTGTGGTCAACAACCTGTTTCCCGATCAGGATCCGTTAGGGCAGTACATGCTGATTCGCAACGTGCCTTTCCTGGTCATTGGTGTAATGCAGGAACGGGGCGCGACACCCTGGGGACAGGATCAGGATGATGTGGTCATCGTGCCATTGAATACCGCCAGCAACCGGCTGATCGGCTCACGACACCTGGGCAATATCAGCGTGCTGATTGAGGATCTGAGCCTGTCCGATGTCACCCAGGAAGCAGTCCGCAAGGCGATATTGGCCAACCATGCCGGCGTGGAAGACTTCCAGATTCGCAATATGGCTTCCCTGCTGGAAAATATTGCCAGCACGCAGAACACCTTCACCGTCCTGCTCGGCTCGATTGCCGCTATTTCGCTTCTGGTCGGCGGTATCGGGGTCATGAATATCATGTTGGTGAACGTCTCCGAGCGCACCCGGGAGATCGGTATCCGTATGGCTACCGGCGCACGCACACGTAACATCCTCCAGCAATTCATTGTCGAGGCGGTGGTGGTATCCGCTATCGGTGGGGCCATCGGTGTCGTCATCGGGCTGGGGTTTGCCAGTCTGCTGCAGTACGTCGGCACACCGATCCAGTTCACCCCCGGCCCGGTATTGCTGGCCTTTGGTTGCGCCTTCGCGACCGGCCTGATTTTTGGCTTCATGCCTGCCCACAAGGCAGCGCATCTTGATCCTGTGGTGGCTCTCAGTGCGGATTAAAAACGGCTTATATCTCATTCTCGGCATCAGCCTGTTGAGCGGTTGCAGTCTCACCAGCCCGCTGCCACAAAGCGACGTACAGGCGCCGCAACAGTGGAACACGGCTGACACACCGCTGGTCTGGCCGCAGGCCCAGTGGTGGAGCGAATACCAGCAGCCGCAACTGAGCCAACTGATCACCCGGGCGCGTAACAGCAACCTCGATCTGGCGACCGCCGCTACCCGTTTACTTCAGGCCGATGCGCAATTACGGCAAAGCGGCGCCAGCCTGCTACCGCAGTTGGATGGCGGTGCCAGCGGCAGGCGCAGTGGTGGTGATGGCCAGAACGCCAGCAATAGCCTCAGTGCCACCCTCAACGCCAGCTATGAAGTGGACTTCTGGGGGCGTAACCGCGCTGCCGTCGACGCCGCCACTGCTAACCTCAATGCCACCCGCTACGATCTTGAAGCGATAGCCATCAGCACCGATGCCAGCGTCGCCAGCAACTGGTTTCAACTGGTGGAGAATCAGGCTCGCCTGCAGCTGGCCGAGGAAAATCTGGCCGCGGCCGAACAGGTTCTGCGCATAGTCGAAGCCCGCTACCGTTACGGTGCGGATGACAGCCTGGCCGTCAGTCAGCAACGCGCGCTGGTCGCACAACTGAGAGCCAACCTGCCCTCGCTGCAGCAGCAGACCCTGCAACTGCGCAACAGTCTGGCGCTGCTGCTCGGTCAGGGGCCAGCATTCACTCTCGATCAGCTGCCAGACATGACCCGTATCCGAGTACCCGAACCCGGTGCCGGCCTACCGTCGGAGCTGCTCAATCGCCGGCCGGATATCCGCGCCAGCGAGCAACGCCTGCTGGCGGCCAACGCCAACCTCACCGTGGCTCGGGCGGCACTGTATCCAAGTATTCAGCTGACCGGTAACTACGGCGCGCAAAGTTCATCGCTGTCCGATCTGGTCAGTAACCCGGTGAACGTCTGGGGGCTGGCCGCCGGGCTGACCCAGCCGATATTCAATGCGGGACGGATCCGCGCGCAGATCGACATCAGCGAAGCAGGCCAGCAGGAAGCGCTGATCGGCTATCAGCGGGCGATTCTCGATGCGCTGATCGATGCCGACACTGCCCTCGGTGCGCTGCAACAGTCACGTCAGCAGTACCATCTGCAACAGGCTGCCACCGCCGAAGCGCAGCTGGCTTTCGAGCTGGCCCAGGCCCGCTACAAGGCCGGCGCCATCACCCTGCAGAATCTGCTGGATACCCAACGCTCCTGGTTCCAGAGCCAGGACAGTCTGGTACAGCAGCACGCCGCCTGGTTGCAGGCCACGGTGAGTCTGTACCGGGCGTTGGGCGGCGGCTGGCAGGACGCGGTTAGCCAAGCATCCATCGAGCAAGTACCATAGCAGCTCATTCTATGCCTACTTGCCGTCAGGAGAGCCCCTTGTCCGCCCTGCGCCTTGCCACTCTGCATCAGCGTCATTTCCGCCTGCACAGCACAGCGCTGCAACAGTTGGCTGAATACATGGCCGGGCTGGATGCGCTGTGTCGCACCCTGGGTGTGACGCCGCTGAGCCGGTTTGTGGATATCACCGCGCTGGAGTTTGCCGAGGCCAGCCGACTGCTGGAACCAGAAAAGGACGCGGCACCCGCCAGGCTGGATGCAGAAACCCGCCTGCCCTGGAGTATTGAAGACATGGCCTGGTTTCCCATCAGCACCGGGATGGCCACCATTGAAGCGCTGAGCGGCCATCTGCAACGGAACCGGCCACGGGAAGTAAGCGGAGCCGACCATGGGCAACTACTCGAAGCCCTGGCCTTCTGCGAGTCCCAATTGCGCCCACTGGAAGCCGAAGGCGGACAATTTCACCTGGCGGCCGGCCACTGAGCCAGACTCAGGCTCGCTCGGCCAACTCAGCCAGGCAAGCGGCGACATCCACCTCATCAATCTGTTGCGGCCCGAGAAACTCCCTGGCGTAGCGCAGATAGACTCCCGACGAGAGAAACAACCGGAACAGCTCAGCGTCAATGTGCTGCTCCCTGGCCATGCGCATCATGATGGTGATGGACTCGGACAGTGTTTTCGCCTCCTTGTAGGGTCGATCCGCCGCAGTCAGGGCTTCGAAGATATCGGCGATCGCCATGATCCTCGCAGGCACGCTCAGTTGCGCTTCATTCAGACGCCGCGGATACCCAGCGCCGTTGAGCTTCTCATGGTGGTTGGCAGCAATATCCGGCACCTGCCGCAGGGCACGGGGGAACGGCAGGGTGCTGAGCATGACCAGCGTATGCACAATGTGTTCGTTGACCTTGAAGCGCTCTTCCACGGTCAGCGTACCCCGGCGTACGGTCAGATTATGCAGCTCGCCAAGGTGATGGGCATACGCCGGCAAATGCATATCAAAACCCCATTTATTCGCCGGATCGTCCCGTTCCACCGGCGGACGACGCTCACCCCAACTGATACGGTGTTCCGGTTTGTCAGCCAGTAACTGTTCGGTAACCGGCAGGCTCTGCTTCGGTACATCGGCCATGCGCACCCGCTCTTCCAGTGACAGGCCCAACCGATCATCAAAATGCCGTTGCCAGGTCTGCTGGCCGATGCGTTGCAGCGCCTCCACATCCTGATCAGACATGCTCTCGCCGCCGATATTGGCCTTGGCGATGGCGGCAAAATCCTGCTGCAGTTGCGCCAGGCGCTCGTTCAGAGCTTGAGTCAGCTGTGTCTCATCCTCACCCGCATCACGTCCTTGCCAGTAGGCCAGCTGCGCATCACGGTGCAGCACCTCGAAGCGCGTCCGCACTTCATGGATACGGTTATAAATGGACTCCAGCTTGGTCGCCTTATCCACCACATATTCCGGGCTGGTGATCTTGCCGCAATCGTGTAACCAGGCCGCAATCCTGAAGGCATAGCGTTCTTCCTCATCGGGCTGGTACTCCGCCAACGGGCCGCTACCCACCGCAGCGGCCTCCGCCAGCAGCATTTCTGCCAACTCCGGTACTCGCTCGCAATGGCCGCCGGTATAGGGCGACTTGGCGTCCACCGCGTGGGCCAGCACCTTGATGATCGACTCCAGCAACGCTTGCTGTTGCTCAAACAGCTGCCGCGTTTCAATGGCTACCGCGAGAACACCTGACAGGTTATGCAGAAAGCGCTGCAAATAGGCTTCGGTACGTGCATCAGTTTCATCTTCAAGACGAATAGCCAGCAACCCGAGCAGAACTCCCTTACGGTCATGCAACGGCAGAATCACGCTGTGCAGGTAGCGTTCCTTGAGCACGGCCAGCGATTGGTACAGTTCGCCAGGCAAGGATTGGGACAGCACAAACTCGTCAGGGTAGATGAAGTCCCCTGTTACCGCAGCCCGCTCCAGCAAGTCCTTGTCTTCATTGCACAGGTAGACCACGCCGCTCTTGCCGTCTGCTATCTGCACCAGATGCTCCAGCGCCACCGGGAGCATGCGATCCAGCTCAACCTCTCGACTCAGGGTCGTGGTAATCGACTGGAAGTGACCGATAGCAGCTACCATCTGAACAATGGCCTGCTGTAGTTCATTGACCTCACGAATGCGCGAACCGGTCGGCGCAGGCGCAGAAAACTCGAAGGCCGCCAGCGACTCCACCCAGCCCGCCAGTCGCCGGATGGCCCGGCCCAACCGCAGCCCCAACATCCAGCCAAACAGCAGTACAGCGAGAATCAGCACCGCCGCCCCGACGGCCTGACGCAATAGAACTTCCCGCGCCTCGGCCAGTAGCTCCCAGGCCGGAATCGCAATCAGGATGCGGGCATCCGATTCGTTGAAGCCCACCAGCGGTAAATTCAATCCGTACCAGAGATCGGCGCCCACCGTGAACGGCAGCGGCTCGTCATCGGAAGGCAGTCCCTGAAGTTGCAGCAAAGGTTTCACGCCCAGCTCGGCCAGACTGGCCAATCGAAAGCCGGTGCCCTCTGACATGAGAATGCGCTGTGGTTCGGGATAGGCTATGACCCCGACCTCCTCCTCGTAAATCGCCAGCTCGGTACCGGAGGTCAATCGCAGATCGCGAATTTCTGCAGTGAGATCATCCACCGCGGCGTCCATGCCAATCACCGCATTACCCGCATGGCTGCGCACTGCCAGCGTCACCCCTACTTCGCCGGTAGTGAAAAACACATAGGGGTCAGTCATGTTTACTTCGCCCGCCACGTCGACCTGTTGATACCAGGGACGGTCTCGCGGGTCGAACCAGTAATCCGGCGTGGAGCGCTCGCTCTGCAGCTGGAGCGATTCATCGAGAAATTGCCAGCGTCCGACCAGTTTGCCCTGTTCATCAGCGGTAATGCTTTGCAACAGATAAGCCGCCTCGGCAGGTACAGCTGAGATTCTGGGGGTCGCCCGCTGCAGCCGGCGGAGCAAGAGAAACTCACCGTTGTCATAACCCAGGTAGACAGCGCTGAGCATGGTATTGGAACGCAGGGATTCGGCCAGAACGGGTAAATGCTCAAGCCGCTCTTCCAGGGTGCCCGCTGCAGCTATACCGTCATGCGCCAGAACGCGGATGACGTTCTCGGCGGGCGTAATCAACCGCCGGGCACGTTCGTTGAGTACGGCTGCCAGTTGCCGTGCAGAATCGTTCGCCGCCGCTACCAACGCGGAGCTACCCCCGCGATATCCCTGCACGATGACGATAGACAACATCGTCAGTACACAAAGAATGATTGTACATGCCATCAACCATTGAATCGGTAATCCCTTGGCCCGTTTGCGCATGCCTTCCCCACCGCGTTGTACTGATCATTAGGCATTGTGCTATCAGCGTAGATCATATACTGACTCCTTTCATGGGATCGCCGTCCACTTTTTTCAGCATAAGCTGCAGCGCTCCCCCGGTATTTGCTCAGCTGATAGGCAGGCCAGGGTGAGATAAATTTGTCATAGTGAGCAAAAACACAAGCGGAGAGCCCCTGCCATGCTGCAAAGCGAACAGCACATTCTGGATTTCAATGATATCCAGCTCAGCGTTCATGTCGCCGGCCCCATTGATGGCCAGCCTGTCTGGTTACTGCATGGTTTCCCCGAATGCTGGTACTCCTGGCGGCATCAGATGCAGGCATTGGCCGACGCCGGCTATCGTGCTTTCGCTCCGGAAATGCGCGGCTACGGCCGCAGCAGCGCGCCGGCAGCGATTGAAGCCTATGACATTCTGACCATCTGCAGCGATATCCAACGCGCCATGGATCACTTCGGTCATCAACAGGTGGCCATGGTCGGGCATGACTGGGGCGCAAATATTGCCTGGTATATGGCGCTGATTGAGCCCGAGCGAGTCAAGGTAGTGAGCGGCATGTCGGTGCCGTTCGGCGGCCGCCCCAAACGCCCGGCGATCGACATGATGCGCGAGCGATTCAAGGACAAGTTCCTCTATATTCTGTACTTCCAGGAGCCCGGCCCGGCCGAAGAAGAACTGGAAGCCGACATCCCACGCACCCTGCGTATTCTGATGCACGGTCGTCCCTCAGCCGGCAACGGCCTGATATCGGAAAAGCCCGCCGACTCACGCTGGCTGGATGATTACATTGACCCGGAAGTACCGCCGGCCTGGTGCCCACCGGAGGCCTTCAATGTTTATGTCGAAACCTATATCGACAATGGCTTCCATGGCCCGCTGAACTGGTACCGCAACTACGAGCGCAACTGGGAACGTACTGCCGACCTGGCTGGCAAACAGGTACTGCAACCCGCGCTGTTCATTATCGGCGACCGCGATCCGGTCGGCGCACTGGAAAGCTATACCATCGAACGCATGCCGCAGATTGTGCCCAAGGTAGAGCAGCATGTTATCGAGCGCTGCGGCCATTGGGTGCAGAGCCAGAAGCCGGAAGAAGTGAACCCGTTGCTGCTGGATTTTCTGCACAGACATTATTGAAGCAGCGCCATTGCCACACGGCGCGATCACTTCCGGATGCACGGGCCTCAGCTCGTACAGCGCCGACTGGCAGTAGCGCAGAGTGTCCGATATAGTAAGCGCCGTCGTCATCCCGGCGACATGGGTTCCCTAACCCCATCCATCAAAAAGGTGAAACATGATTGCGACTACCCCTGCGCGTTTGCGCACCGCGTTGGTATGGCTTATTGCCTTCCACGTCTTCATCATCATCGCCAGTAATTACCTGGTGCAACTGCCCTTCACTCTGTTCGGTTTTCATACCACCTGGGGTGCTTTCAGCTTTCCGTTCATTTTCCTCGCCAGCGATCTGACCGTGCGCCTGCTCGGCAAGCAGACTGCACGCCGGGTTATCAGCCGGGTCATGCTGCCTGCTCTGCTGGTGTCCTATGTCGTCTCGGTATTGTTCCAGGAAGGCGCCTTCCGCGGCTTTGGTGCGTTAAATGAGTTCAACAGCTTCGTACTGCGCATCTCGCTGGCCAGCTTCCTGGCGTATGCCTTTGGTCAGTTGCTGGATATTCAGGTCTTCGATCGTCTGCGTAAGTTGCCACAGTGGTGGATAGCGCCCAGCACCTCGATGATCATTGGTAATCTGCTGGATACCTTCGTCTTCTTCTCGGTGGCGTTCTGGCGCAGCAGTAACGAGTTCATGGCCGCCAACTGGGTGGAAATCGCCAGCGTCGACTACGCCACCAAGGTGGTGGTGTGCATCATGCTGTTTGTGCCGCTGTACGGCCTGCTGTTGAATGCGATATTGCGCTTGCTGGCAGGGCGGCAGTCAGCTCCCGCCTGAGCGCTGGCTGCGGTCGCCCCACAAAGTGCCGCCTGAGCCACAGTTTCAATATCTGCCGCTTGCTCCTGCCTGACCCGCCGGTCACAGTGCCCGCTGACCCACCAGCAGGGAGGCCGCGCCATGCGTCCATGGATATTCATTGTCTTCTGCCTGGCCGGCCGTCTGGCCAGCGCAGACTGTCCTGAACCCCACGAACAGACCCGCACCGAGACGATCCAATTGGCTGAACAGCTTGCCGAGTGGAATCGCGCCTATCATGAATCAGGGCAGTCGCTGGTGCCGGATGATATCTATGATCAGGCCCGACAGCGCTTACAGCTCTGGCAGCGCTGCACAGACCAGCCCACCCTTCACTACGCGCTGCCGGCGGGCAAGCAGCTTCACCCGGTAGCCCAGACCGGACTGGACAAGATTCACAGTCTGGAGCAGGCCGCACACTGGATTGCCCAACGCAATGATCTCTGGATTCAACCCAAGGTGGACGGCGTCGCCGTCACGCTGGAATACCGCAACGGCAAGCTGCTGCGGGCGATCAGTCGCGGCGACGGATTGCGTGGCCAGGACTGGACGGCCCATGCCCGACGTATTCCCGCCATCCCGCAATACTGGCCCCAGCCACTGAATCTGGTACTGCAAGGCGAACTGTACTGGCGGCAGGACAATCATGTACAAGCCCGCGATGGCGGTGCCGGCGCACGCGGACGGGTTGCCGGATTGATGAACCGCCAGCAGCTGAGTCCGGAAGAACATCAGAACATCGGGCTTTTTGTCTGGGACTGGCCCGACGGCCCAGCTGATATGACAGCGCGGCTGGCACAACTGACCGCAGCGGGCCTGGATACTGCCCGCTTCACCCTGCCCATCAAGGAGGCAAACGACGCTGCAGCCCAGCGGCAACAATGGTTTCAGCAGCCGTTACCCTTCGCCACCGATGGCGTGGTACTGCGTCAGAGCCGCCGTCCAGCGGGGCGGCAGTGGCAAGCTGCAGGCCCGCACTGGGCCATTGCCTGGAAGCATCCCAGCCAGCGGGCGCTGACCCGTGTCGAAGCCATCCAGTTCACCATCGGCCGCAGCGGACGCATTACGCCGGTGCTGCAACTGCAACCAGTGCAACTGGATGACCGGCGCATTACCCGCACCAGTCTCGGCTCACTGCAGCGTTGGCGCACACTGGATGTACTGGCTGGCGATCTGGTTTCGGTTCAGCTTTCCGGCCAGGCTATTCCCCAGTTGCAGCAGGTGGTCAGCCGCCGTGTCCAGCGCGACCTACCCGTCGTCCCGGATCCGACGCGCTACCACCCATTGAGCTGCTGGAGATGGGAAGATGGCTGTCGCGAGCAATTTCTGGCGAGACTGACCTGGCTGAGCAGCCGCAAGGCTCTGGATCTACAGGGGGTAGGCCCGGGCGCGTGGGCGTGCCTGGCAGATGCGGGGGAACTGGACGGCTTGCTGGATTGGCTGGGCAACGAGAGCCTGCCGGAGCAGTGTGGTGGACAGCTCACAGCGCAACTGCGCCCTGCCCGCCAGCGCGGCTTTCACCGGTGGCTGCAAGCGTTGGGTATGCCATCGGTCGGCGATGCAGTGCTACCCAGCGACTGGGACACGCTGGTCGCCAGAGACCGAGCCCAGTGGCAATCTCAACCAGGCATAGGCCCGACCCGAGCGCGGCAATTGTTGGCCTTTTTCAGCCATCCGGAAGTACAGAGGCTGCAGCAGCAACTGGCTGCGGCAGGAGTGGCAGGTTTTTAGGGGGGCAGGCATCCGGCTGGCCGGGATAGAGCCCGGCGCTCCATGCAACCTATTCAGCGGTCAGGTAGGAAGAGCGTGTCAGGCCCAACCGCAGCATGTCCAGATACCTGGCCCGCTCGGCCGGACTCAGCCGCGCAGCGCCTACCTTGTCACGGTAGCGTGACACCAACTCGTCCGGCTCGAAGTGCACATAACGCAGCATGTCCTCGATGGTGTCGTGGGTTTCAATGCCCCCATGCACCACCCGTCCGTCTGCCAACTGATAAACGTTGACCGAATCGGTATCGCCAAACAGGTTATGCATATCACCGAGAATTTCCTGGTATGCACCTACCATGAAGATACCCAGCAGATAATCCTCACCGTCGCGCAGCTCATGCACCGGCAGGCTGGTCTCGATACTCTGCTCATCGACGTAATGCCGAATCTTGCCGTCCGAATCACAGGTCAGATCCTGCAGGACTGCCCGGCGCAGCGGCTCTTCATCGAGGCGATTGAGCGGCACGATCGGCAGCACCTGATCGATCGCCCAGGTATCCGGCAGACTCTGGAAGACCGAGAAGTTACAGATGTACTTGTCGGCCATCTTGTCATTGAGCTCGTCCAGCACCTGCCTGTGAGAGCGCTGGCGCGCCTTCAGCAGCGCATGCAGTCGGTTACACAGGGCGAAGTAACATTGTTCAGCCAGCGCCTTCTGCGACAGCGTCAGCTTGCCTTCAGCATACTGTCCTGCCACTTCGCTCATGTAATGCGTCGCACGCCAGTAGGTTTCCGTAACCATTTCAATATCGGTCTGACCGAGCAACCCGACCAGCGCCTGCATCACCTGCGGCAGCTGCTCCACACCCTCGAGCGGCGGAATGGATGCGTTATGCCGCTCCACATCCGTAACCTGCACCACCAGCATCGCGTGATGCGCAGTCATTGCCCGACCGCTTTCGGAGAAGATGTGCGGGTGCGGCAGGCCCTGCTCTTCACAGAACTCACGCAGCATCAGTACTACCGTGCGGGCATACTCCTGAATGTCGTAGTTGATGGAACTGGCGTTGCGCGAATGCGTGCCGTCGTAATCCACCCCCAACCCGCCGCCCACATCAATGTGGTCAACCGGCAAGCCCAAGGCCCGCAGTTCACCGAAATAGCGGATCGCCTCGCGGAAGCCATGCTGGTAATCCGCCAGATTGGCAATCTGCGAGCCCATATGGAAGTGCAACAGGCGCACGCCCGCTTCCAGTCCGGCTGAGCGGAACTGCTCGACCACGCGCAGCAACTGCGCAGCCGATAGACCGAACTTGGATTTCTCACCGCCGGTATCAGCCCATTTGCTTGAGGCCAACGATGACAATCGCACCCGCAGCCCCACCTGTGGCGTCAACCCCATCGCAGCGGCTTCCTCGATGACCAAGCCTACCTCGGACTCCTTCTCGATCACGATAAAGACGTTATGACCGAGCTTCTGACCCAGCAGAGCAAGACGAATGAACTCGCGATCCTTGTAACCATTGCAGACGATCGTGCCGCCTCTGGGTGCCAGCGCCAGCACCGCCATCAGTTCCGGCTTGGAACCGGCCTCCAGGCCGATGGCCACATCTTCGGTAGCAATGATGTTCTTCACCACCGCTTCCTGCTGGTTGACCTTGATCGGGTACAGCGCGGTGTAACTGCTCTGATAGTCCAACTCGGCAATGCTGCGATCAAAGGCACCGGTCAACTGGCGCACCCGATCCTGCAGAATGTCCGGAAAGCGCAACAACAAGGGCAGATCCAGACCACTGTCGCGCAGTTCCTGTACCAGCAAATGCAAATCAATGGGTTGCTCGGCATCCGGGCGCGGACGCACCTCAACGTTGCCATGCTCGTTCACGTTGAAATAACCCGTTCCCCAATGACGAATACCATAGACGCTGCGGCTGTCCGCCACTGTCCAAGCGGATGCGTCCTCTTTACGTGAACGTCGCGATAACACCATGAACTACTCCTGAAACCTGCTTTAAATGCCGTCCAGCATAAACCAGTTTGACCTCGCTATCCGGGTTTAGCGCCGCCTCGCTGGAAAATATTTTTCAGTCGAATCAATTGCTTCAGATCGGGTCAAAAAACAGACCCGGGCAAGGCGAGCCGACACCTTAAGCCACGGGCGCTGTAGCGGATTAACGGACAAATAGATAACAGCTGTAAATATAACGTAACAGAGAGAGCCGACTCACAAGCCAATGAAATCAAGGCTTGTGAACTTTTTCAGGATATGTTTACCATAAAAATGAATTTACAAGTAAACATTCGAAAACACATGTCTTCCAAATCTTTTTCGCTACGCCAACCGCGGGCGACCGATGGATACGCGCTCAACCAATTGGTCAAGCGCTGCCCGCCTCTGGACACCAACTCCGTCTATTGCAATCTGCTCCAGTGCTCCGATTTTTCCGCCACCTCTATCGCTGCTGAGAACAATACAGGCGAATTGGTCGGCTTCATTTCCGGCTATTGCCCTCCGGCACGCCCTGACACGCTGTTCGTCTGGCAGGTCGCCGTGGATGACCGCATGCGCGGTCAGGGCTTAGCCATCAGCATGCTGCTGGAGCTGATCCAGCGTACCGCAGCGGACGGTGTGCGCTGGCTGGAAACCACAATTTCGCCGGGCAATACCGCCTCCGAGGCGCTGTTCGCCAAGGCTTTCCGCCAACTGAACGTGGAGCCGGAAACCTGCGTCCTCTTCAGCCGAGCAACCCATTTTGATGGCCAGCATGACGATGAAGTGCTGTATCGCGCTGGCCCATTCACCTCTTCCGCCCTATCCGATCTTTCAAAAAGAAATCAGGAGTCTGCATGAACACCTTCGAACAGTTTGAACAACACGAGTCCGGTATTCGCAGCTACTGCCGTTCCTTCCCGGTGATTTTCAACCAGGCCCGTGGTGCCGAGTTGATCACCACTGAAGGCAAGACCTATATCGACTTCCTGGCTGGCGCTGGCACCCTGAATTACGGGCACAACCATCCGGTGTTGAAGAAGGCGCTGATTGAGTACCTGGAGAATGACGGTCTGACCCATGGCCTGGACATGTACTCCTCAGCCAAGGAAAACTTTCTGGAAACCTTCCACCGGGTAATCCTGGAGCCCCGCGGCCTGGGTGATTACGTCGTGCAGTTCAGTGGCCCGACCGGTGCCAACTCGGTTGAAGCGGCGCTGAAGCTGGCGCGCAAAGTCACTGGTCGCAGCAACATCATCAGTTTTACCAATGGCTTCCATGGCTGCACCATCGGCGCACTGGCTGCCACGGGTAACCAGCATCACCGCGGTGCGGCGGGCGTACCGCTGACTGACGTCAGTCGTATGCCCTACGCCAACTATTTTGGCGACAAGGTGAATACCATCTCGATGATGGACAAACTGCTCAGTGACCCGAGCAGCGGCGTGGATAAGCCCGCCGCCGTGATCGTTGAAGTGGTACAGGGCGAAGGTGGTCTGAACACGGCCTCCGCCGACTGGATGCGTAAACTGCAGAAACTCTGCCGCAAACACGAGATGCTGCTGATCGTTGACGATATCCAGGCGGGTTGTGGCCGAACCGGCACCTTCTTCAGCTTCGAGGAAATGGGCATCAAGCCGGACATCATCACCCTGTCCAAGTCGCTCAGCGGTTTTGGTCTGCCCTTTGCCGTGGTGGTCATGCGCCGCGAACTTGACCAGTGGAAACCCGGCGAGCACAACGGCACCTTCCGCGGTAACAACCATGCCTTCGTCACTGCTGCTGCAGCACTGGAGCATTTCTGGAGCAATGCCGAGTTCACCGCCAGCATCAAGGCCAAGGGTGAACTGATCCGCGAACGCATGCAGAAGATCGTCCGCCGCCACGGCCCGGACTCGCTGTACGTCAAGGGGCGCGGCATGATGATCGGTATCAACTGCCCCGACGGCGAAACCGCCGCTGCCATCTGTGCCGAAGCCTTCGAGAACGGTCTGGTCATCGAAACCAGTGGCAACCACAGCCAAGTGGTCAAGTGCCTCTGTCCGCTGATCATCAGCGAAGAGCAGATCAACAAGGCCATGAACATTCTTGACGCAGCCTTTGCCAAGGTGATGGCTGCTGACATCCAGAACAAAGCATCCTGAGGAATCCGAAGAACATGATCGTACGTCAATTGAAAGACTGTGAAGCATCCGAGCGCAAGGTCGTTACCGAGACCTGGGACAGCACCCGGTTGATCCTGAAGGAAGACAAGATGGGCTTTTCCTTCAATATCACCACTATCTACGCCGGCACCGAAACGCATATCCACTACCAGAATCACCTGGAGTCGGTGTACTGCATGAGCGGCAACGGCGAGATTGAAACTATCGCCGATGGCAAGGTCTACAAGATTGAGGCCGGCACGCTGTATATCCTCGATCAGCACGACGAGCACCTGCTGCGTGGCGGCACCGAGGATATGAAAATGGCCTGTGTGTTCAACCCACCGCTGACTGGCCGCGAAGTGCACGACGAAAATGGCGTTTATCCCGCCGATCTGAGCGCCGAACCGGCATAGGAGACATAATGTTTAACGTGCAAGCTGACCTTTATCCGTCACGCCAGCACAACCATCCCCGCTGGCAGGAACGACTGGATCCCATCGCCTGGCGCACGGATGCACACAACGCACCACTGAGTACCGAACAGCTGTCGCGCTTCGAGCGCGACGGCTTCCTCGTCCTCCCGGAGGTATTCAGTGCCCGGGAAGTGGCCCTGTTCAAGACCGAACTGGCGCGCATGAGCGAGGATCCCCAGGTACTGGAATCACCCACCGCCATCCGCGAACCGAACAGCGGCGCACTGCGTTCAGTGTTCGCCATTCACCGCAGCAACGCGCTGTTTGCTCAGGTCGCCCGGGATGAGCGCACGGCTGGGCTGATCCGTTATCTGCTGGATGGTGATATTTACGTCCACCAATCGCGACTGAATCTCAAACCGGGCTTCAAGGGCAAGGAGTTCTATTGGCACTCCGACTTCGAAACCTGGCACACCGAGGATGGTCTGCCGCGCATGCGCACCATCAGCTGCTCAATATTGCTGACCGACAACCTCCCCTGGAACGGTCCACTGATGCTGATTCCCGGCTCGCATCGCCACTACATCAGTTGCGTCGGCAAGACGCCGGAGGATCATTATCAGCAATCGCTGCGCCGCCAGGAGTTCGGTATTCCGGACGAAGGCAGCCTGCGCAAACTGGTGGATCAATACGGTATCGAACAGGCCATCGGGCCTGCCGGCAGTGTCGTGTTATTCGACTGCAATACCTTGCACGGCTCAGGCAGCAATATCGCTCCCAGCCCACGCAGCAATCTGTTTTTTGTCTATAACCACATGGACAACCAGCCCACCGAACCCTTCGACGGCATGCCTCCGCGCCCTGATTTTGTGGCCGAGCGAGGCCCGGTCGAAGCACTGGAGATCGGCCCGCAACAGTACCGCGCGCCCCACTGACATTCACCGGATGAAAGAAACGTAATCATGCATACAGTAGAAAAGATCGGCGGCACTTCGATGAGCCGCTTCGACGAAGTATTGAATACCATTTTTACCGGCCAACGCCGCGGCAATGAGCTGTATAACCGCATATTCGTGGTATCTGCCTACAGCGGCATGACCAACCTGCTGCTGGAGCACAAGAAGAGCGGCGAGCCGGGCGTCTATGCCCGCTTCGCCGATGCCGAAAGCGAAGATGCCTGGCTGGCTGTGCTCGAGCAGGTGCGCAGCGCCATGCTGGCGAAGAATGCCGAACTGTTCAGCGCCGAGTACGAACGGCACGCAGCGGATCGTTTTATCGGCAACCGCATTGATGACGCCCGCGAGTGCATGCTCAACCTGCGTCAGCTCTGCTCCTACGGTCACTTCCAGCTTGGCGAACACCTGATGAAGGTGCGTGAAATGCTCGCCTCATTGGGCGAAGCGCATAGCGCCTTCAACACCGTGCTGGCGTTGAAGAAGGAAGGTATCAATGCCCGACTGGTTGACCTGACTGGCTGGGATCTTCAGGAGCCGAAGAGCTTTCAGAACATGATTGCCGATAGCTTCGCCGGCATCGATTTCAGCCGCGAACTGGTCGTCAGCACCGGTTACACCCATTGCAGCGAAGGACTGATGAACACCTTCGATCGTGGCTACAGCGAGATTACCTTCGCCCAGATCGCCGCGACCACAGGGGCGCACGAGGCAATCATCCATAAGGAATACCACCTCTCCAGCGCCGATCCGAATCAGGTCGGCGTCGACAAGGTGGTTACCATTGGTCGTACCAATTATGACGTGGCTGATCAACTATCCAACCTGGGGATGGAAGCCATTCACCCACGGGCGGCGCGTACATTGCGCAGGGCCGGCATTCAGCTGCGCATCAAGAATGCCTTCGAGCCGGATCACGGTGGCACCACCATCAGCCAGAACTACTGCAGCGAGAAACCCTGCGTGGAGATCATCG
>CAYYUQ010000060.1:0-20955 GCA_964474945.1 uncultured Halopseudomonas sp.
GTACGTACGGTTCTGTGAGAGGGATGAGGCGGCGACGCCTCACCCTACTCGATGTATTTTGCTTCCGGCGTAGCGCAGGCGCGCTACACTCCCGAAAAGAGTACGGCCAGAGAACGCGGAATGCTTGGGAACGTAGAGCACTGGCTCGATGAGTGGAGTATCCGTCCGCCCAGGGTACGAGCTGGTGCTCAAACCTCCCAGGCAACACCTTTCCTGGGTTGTCGTTGTCCAGTACCTCGGGCCGCGATCAGACTCGACGACAGGGTTTGGTCTCAAACTCAGCACCTCAAGGTAAGCTTGCAGCCCATGCTTGAGTGCTTCTATCATCCCTTTCCACGTCATTATTCAGGATCCCCATTTTCATGAATCTCCATGTCGTCATCCTCGCCGCCGGCCAAGGCACCCGCATGCGTTCCTCGCTTCCCAAGGTACTTCACCCGGTTGCCGGCAAGCCGATGCTGGAGCATGTGATCGACAGTGCCCGGGCGCTGCTTCCGGCAGGTATCCATGTGGTGATCGGGCATGGCGCGGAGCTGGTTTGCAGCCGGCTGGAAAGTGATGATCTGAACTGGGTACAGCAGACCGAACAGCTGGGTACCGGACATGCGGTGGCGCAGGCGCTGCCGCATATCGGCGGTGCGGATCAGCTGCTGGTGCTCTATGGCGACGTACCACTGATTCGTGTTGAAACGCTGCGGGCGCTGGTTGATCAGGCTGGCAGCGAATCGCTGGGCCTGCTGACCGTGCTGATGCAGGATCCGACCGGTTACGGTCGCATCATCCGCAACCAGGCCGGGCAGGTCCAGTCGATTGTCGAACAGAAGGATGCCTCCCCCGAGCAACTGCTGATTAACGAAGGCAATACCGGGATCATGGTGCTGCCGGGCCGCAAGGCTGCTGACTGGCTGAACAGCCTGTCGAATAACAATGCCCAGGGCGAATACTATCTGACCGACGTGGTCGAGCTTGCAGTAACCGGCTCGGTGGCGGTGGAAGTGGCCCAGGCGCAGGATGAGTTGGAAGTATTGGGCGCCAATAATCGCCTGCAGCTGGCGGTGCTGGAGCGTGGCTGGCAGGCCCGTGAAGCCGAGCGCCTGATGACGCAGGGTGCGTCACTGGCCGACCCGGCGCGGCTGGATGTACGCGGAGATGTCAGTATCGGCAGGGATATCAGTATTGATGTGAACGTGGTGCTGGAAGGCCGGGTGGTAATCGAGGACAACGTGGTAATCGAGTCCAACTGCGTGATCCGGGACTCGGTGATCAAGGCCGGTAGCGTGATCAAGGCGTTCAGTCACCTCGAAGGTGCCGAGGTGGGTGAGGACTGTGATGTGGGCCCTTACGCCAGACTCCGCCCGGGCACAGTACTGCACAGCAAGGCGAAAATCGGCAACTTTGTCGAAACCAAGAAAACCGTGCTGGGCGCAGGATCCAAGATCAATCACCTGTCCTACGTGGGCGATGCGGAAGTCGGCCAGGGTGCCAACATTGGCGCAGGCACTATTACCTGCAACTACGACGGGGTGAACAAGTTCATGACCCGCATCGGCGATGGCGCTTTTATCGGTTCCAATACCGCGCTGGTGGCTCCGGTATCGGTCGGCGCCCGGGCGACCACCGCAGCCGGCTCCACCATTACCCAGGATGTGCCTGACGACACCCTTGGTGTGGGACGTGGCCGCCAGCGCAATATTGACGGCTGGAAGCGCCCGGTTAAACAAGCTAAACCGGAATAATCGGCAAACCCGGCTCCTGTATCCTATAGTGATTTGACTCTTTCACCACTGGGCACAGGAGATGGCGGATGTTTGCGCAATTTTCCGAGTCATTGGCAGGATTCCAACTACCGCTCCGGGTTATTGTCAAAGGCGGTCCGACGCTGGATCTGGCGGATGATCCTCGGGTCACTCTGCACATCAACGATCTGACTCTGCTGCAGGAGATGCAGAAGCCGACGCTCGATAAACTCGGCGAGGCTTATATCAATCGGCGGTTAGACATCCAGGGCGACATCATGGATGTTATCGAGATAGCTGACCGGCTGAGCAAAGGGCTGCTGGGGGATGCGCCGGCAGCAGCGATCGAGCGTACCGAACACGATCGGCAGATGGATGCCGAAGCCATTTCCTATCATTACGACCTCTCCAACGATTTCTATGCGCTGTGGCTGGATCCGCAGATGGTGTATTCCTGCGGCTATTTCCATAGCCCCGGAGATAGTCTGGCGGCGGCGCAGACCCAGAAACTGGATCATCTGTGCCGTAAGTTACGTCTGAAACCCGGTGAACACTTGCTGGATGTCGGCTGCGGCTGGGGTGGTCTGGCCCGCCACGCGTCCAGATTCTACGGTGTCAAGGTGCATGGCATTACCCTCAGTCAGGCCCAGCTGGATATGGCTCAGGCGCGCAGCGAGGCGGCTGGATTAACCGATCAGGTTACCCTCGAATTGCGCGATTACCGTGATCTGCCCGGCCAGGAGGATTTCGACAAGGTGGTCAGTGTTGGTATGTTTGAACATGTGGGGCATGCCAATCTGAGCAGTTACTTCCGTATTCTCCATGATCAGGTCAAGCCGGGCGGGCTGGTGATGAACCATGGGATTACCGCCAGGCATGTGGATGGCCGCCAGGTTGGTCAGGGGGCGGGGAAATTCATTGGTCGTTATGTTTTTCCGCATGGGGAGTTGCCGCACCTGTCCATGGCCATTGCCAGCATGAGTGAGCAGGGCTTTGAGGTGCTGGATGTGGAAGGGTTACGTTTGCACTATGCACGCACGCTGGAACATTGGAGCCACAATCTGGAGCAACGTCTGGATCAAGCCGCCGAATACGTATCGGATAAGGCCCTGCGTATCTGGCGCGTTTATCTCGCCGGGTGTGCTTATGGCTTCAAACGTAACTGGATGAATATTCATCAGATTCTGGCGGTCAAACCGCTGCCTGACGGCAGTCACCATGTGCCCTGGACGCGGGAGGATATTTACCGGTGAGACGCTGGCAGTCCGCGGTTGGCTGTTGTCGATATGATACTCTTCGAGTCTGTTTCGTCGCGATCTGCACCGAAACTGTCTGGCATGCTCACCATGACTCTGCTGCTTGCGGCTATCGGGCTGGATTGTATCAATATGGAATCGAGTGATTATTCGAACTACCGATATTTACTCAGGGAGCGAGTATGAAGCGCTGGAAGGGGGGATGGCTGGGTGCCCTGGCAGCGCTGAGCATGCTGCCGGCTCACGCGCAATCCGTGATTGAGGCTCGCCTGGCAGGACAGCTCTTTCAACTGGAGCTGGCCATCAAGCCGGACATCCGTCGACATGGATTGATGGAGCGGGATGCGTTGGCCAGCAATACCGGAATGCTGTTCGACTTCCCGGAGGGCACCCGACCAGCCATCTGGATGCGCAATATGCTGATACCGCTGGATCTGCTGTTTGTGGATGAGGATGCCAGGGTGGCACACATCTTCTCCGAAGTGCCGCCCTGCAGCGCGCCGCCCTGCGCGATTTATCGGGCCGATGAGCCTCTGCGCTTCGTTATCGAAGTGCCTGCGGGTACTGCTGCGGAACTGGATCTGAAGCCGGGTGATCAACTGGATCTGGGCGGACATCAATTGTCACCGCCGCCACCGTTCTGAGTGTTCGTCTCCAGGCTGCGCCATTGCCCATGGCTGAATTGCTCACAGTAGGCCTTCAATACGGGCTGGTCATCGGGGTCGCTGTAATAGTGAATCGACTGGCGATAACCTACCCCCTCGCTGCGTGCTTCATCACATATGCCATAAGCGCCTTGCGGACAGCTATCGAGGAAGCTGACGTCAAAACTGCGCTCGGCAATCTGCGGCTGGCAGAAGCTACCCTTGAATAATTGTGCCGGAATACTGATGTTCTGCTGGCACATACGGACCGGCAGCTGATCATCGTTGGATTCGATCAGGCAGGCATCGGCCATTGCCTGGCCCGCCAGGCCCAGCAGGAGCACGACTGAAAATAAACGCAGCATAGTTTTTTCTTGGAAAACTGGCATTACCATAATCTGTCGCTACCGCAACCCGCAACGGGTTCGCACATTGTTCCACGTGAAACGAAGCGGTAACGGCCCGCTAGAATAGCCGGGGAGGATGTTCCGTCTGCAGCTCTTCGCCGGGGAATGGATGGGGTGCCAGTTCCACTTTCTGCAATGTCTCGCCATGTAGCTCGACAAAGCCGTTGTAGCGCCGCTCTCCGGTGACGGTAAATTCGAAAGCGTAGCGTCGTACCAGTCCAGGTCGGCCAAATCGGCCGCGTCCGGGGCGAAGACGATTCAGCGCCACGCTTTCATCAAGCAACTGAACGCCGGCCTTCTGACAATGATTGCGGGCGATCTTCAATGCCCGGTCATGCAGCCCCATGCCGCGCCAGAACCAGGCACCGATACCGGCGGCCAGCAGCGCCAGAGCAACGTGGCTGAGATCAAATAGCATAGTGATTTACCGCCAGCACCTGGATGCGCCCGGCTTCAGGGTAATGCCAGCGCACATTGATATCCCAGAAGCGGACGCCATATTCACGGCTGGCATCGGGTTGCTGATAGGCTGGCTTGGGATCCTGTGCCAGGCATTGTTCAATCAACTCTACCACAGGCTCTTGCAAGCGCTGGGCGTGGACGTGGGCCTGCTCCAGCGCGCGATCCACCCAACCCACGGTCAGCAACTCGGGCGCTGCATCCGCCAGCGTATTGCTGGCCTCGGGGAGCGCATCGGCATAGGGAACGTAGGGTTTGATATCCAGTACCGGCGTGCCATCAAGCAAGTCGATACCGGAAATGTACAAACGACCGGTTTCAATACGATCCAGTTTGACCACCGATTGGCCCAGGGGATTGGGCCTGTGGGTAGCCCGGCTGGCAAAAACCCCGATACGTTGGTTGCCGCCCAGCCGCGGCGGACGCACCCGCAGATGCTCGTGGCCGGAGTGGGCCGCATGGAATACAAATAACAACCAGATGTGACTGGTGCTCTCCAGACCGGCGACCGCTTCCGGTCGATCATAGGGGGGCACCAGTTCCAGCACGCCGCGGGCCGCTGGAGCCAGCCTCGGCTGGCGTGGAATAGCAAACTTCTCGGTAAAGCAGGAATGCACTACGCCAATCGGTTCAAAGCTATAGGACATCAGGGGTTCCGGATCAACGGTGGTATCGCCTCAGGGTTATCCAGCAGGACGAAGTGGCTACCCTCAGGCACTTCAATGATCTGCAGATTCTCGGCTTGCCGGGCGCTTGAGAGCATGGTGCCGCTATGCAACACGCGATCCCTGCCGGGTACCACTATCGCTCCGCGCTGAACGTGGCGATAGAGATCGGTACCGCTGGCGCGCATCCAGTCGAGAAGATCCCGCAGATTGGTCAGTACTACCCGACTATCCCGAGGATTGAAGGGCATGGCCAGAATCAACTCGCGCTTGTGCGCATCAGCCAGCGAACCCCACATCGGGTTGCTCAGGGCCGCGCTCGGCTTGCTCTGCCATAGTAGATGAACCAGCGGCAGGAACCAACGGGCAACGCCCGGCTGCTTATAGGGTGTGCCCTGTGGCAGGGCGGGTGCTTCCAGTAGTACTTCTACGCTGGTGAACAGGTCAGGACGCTGACTGGCCGCTTCCAGGGTCACGGCTGCCCCTCTGGAATGCCCGTGTACCCGCAGGTTCTGACTGGTAGGCAGGTGCTCCAGCGCCAGATTGAGTATTTCTGCATCGGCAGCGATAGTGCCGGTTCGATACTGGCTGGTGTGCTCCCAGGGCGCCGGGGGGAAGTCATCTGACTGCACGGGCAATTGGTAGCCGCTGTTGCCAATCATGATCAGCTCGATACGCGGATCCTGATAATAACGGGAAAAATACAGCGGGCTTTCAAGGAAGCCAGGCATGACCACGACAGTGGCCAGTGGATCCAGTGCAGGGCGGCGAATGACCCAGCTGTCGCCCACCGGATAAATATCGGCCTCCATGGCCTCCTTTGGGGGTGGGGCTACTTCGCGTACCTGTAGCCAATGATGGGCACCATACAGCGCCAGTAGTAACAACCCGAGCCCGATATATACCCCCATCATGCCTCCCTTGCATGTCCTCCGGAATGTGCTCCGAGCTTAACGGAATGCCCATTCCAGAGCGCTCACCCGTGTGGGCGATTAACCGGAAATTATTCGCCCTGGTACAGCTCTACCTGGTCGGCGCGCAGGCGGTAGCTGGCGTCGGCCAACGCGTTACTGGTTTGATCTACCCGCAGTAAACCGGTCAACCAGAGCGGTTGATAGATGTCATCAATGGCAAACCCGGCGGGGTAATCCACCAGAACGATCTGATTCGGCGGTGGTGGTGGGACGTGGATACAGGCGCCAGGCCAGGGCACCAGAAAGAAGCTGGTATAGCGGCCCTGCTCATCGGTTTGCAGTGGCACCGGGTAACCGCCCAGCTGGATATGTTGCCCATCCATTGCAGCGACCACACGGGTGGAATACATCACTTCCGGCAAGTCGCGGTCATCACTGCGCAGGTTGCTGGTGAAGTCGCCGGGCGCTTCTTCACCCCAGTCATGGCCGATCTCCGGCATATCGAGCATGGCCTGGTAATCTTCTTCGGGTAGCAGATCCAACCAGTCCACAACCCTGGGCGCTGCGGCCAATGGCTGCATCAGCAGGCAGCCGAGAATCAGCACAAGGAGCGGACGTAGCATGGCTTTCTCCTGAAGGGTGCAATGGCTGGCAAACCGCCTAGTCAATCAATGCTTCAACATCGGCGATCCGTGCCCGCAACGTTACCGAGTCAGCGCAGCGCAGGGTAGCATGACCGACCTTGCGGCCGGACTTGAAGGCTTTACCGTAATGGTGTGGATGACAGTCGGCAATGGCCGTCAGCTTGCTGATCGCCGGTACTTCGCCGATGAAGTTGAGCATGGCGCTTTCGCCCAGTTTGGCGGTAGAACCCAACGGTAACCCGGCGATGGCGCGCAGATGGTTCTCGAACTGACTGCATTCAGCCCCTTCGATAGTCCAGTGCCCGGAATTATGTACCCGCGGGGCGATTTCATTGGCCTTGAGCCCGCCGTCGACCTCGAAGAATTCAAAGGCCAGCACGCCGACATAATTCAGCTTGTCCAATACGCGACCGGCATAGTTCTCGGCCTGAGCCTGCAGGCTATGCTCGGTGCTGGCGATGGACAGGCGCAGAATGCCCTCTTCATGGGTGTTATGCACCAGCGGATAGAAGCGGATGTCACCGTCGCGGCTACGTACAGCGATCAGCGATACTTCTCCGGTGAAGGGAACGAAGCCTTCCAGAATGCAAGGCACGTTGCCCAACTCGGCAAATGCATCCACTACATCCTCAGGCTGACGCAGCACCTTCTGGCCTTTGCCGTCGTAACCCAGGGTGCGGGTCTTGAGTACCGCGGGCAGGCCGATCTGTTCTACCGCGGCGTCCAGGTCAGGCTGGGACAGCACATTGGCAAAGGCCGGCGTGGGAATGCCCAGCTCCTTGAACATGGACTTCTCGAACCAGCGATCCCGGGCAATACGCAGGGATTCGGCATTCGGATAGACCGGTACATACTGCTCGAGAAAGGCGACGGTCTCTGCCGGCACACTCTCGAACTCGAAGGTCACCACATCGGCACTATCGGCGAGCAATTTGAGTTGCTCACGGTCACTGTATTCGGCGCACAGATGCTCACCCAGTGCGGCGGCGCAGGCGTCGCTGGCCGGGTCGAGGAAAGCAAACTGCTGGCCCAGTGGGGTACCGGCCAGTGCCAACATGCGCCCTAATTGACCACCACCAATAATGCCGATTTTCATGATTGCTCCCTCAAGCCTGACGTGGATCCGGGTTATCCAGTACGGTGTCGGTCTGGTTGGCGCGGAATGCTTTCAATGCCTCAAGATACTGCGGGTGTTTTGCACCCAGGATGCTTGCGGCCAGCAGAGCGGCGTTAATTGCACCGGCCTTGCCGATAGCCAGCGTGGCTACGGGGACACCGGCGGGCATCTGCACAATCGACAGCAGGGAATCCACACCGGAGAGCATGGAAGACTGCACCGGCACGCCGAGCACCGGCAGGTGGGTCTTGGCCGCACACATGCCCGGCAGATGCGCTGCGCCACCGGCACCGGCGATGATCACCTCGACACCACGGTCAGCAGCGGCAGCGGCGTAATCAAACAGCAGGTCCGGTGTGCGGTGGGCGGAGACTACCTTCACCTCGTGGGGAATGCCCAATTGCTCCAGCATGTCAGCCGTATGGCTCATGGTGGACCAGTCGGACTTGGAGCCCATGATCACGCCAACCAGTGCGGTCATTTTTGTGCCTCTTACTGAAAATAAAGAGCCACGCGATGGGCGTGGCTCAGGATTGGTTGCAGGCCAGTGGCCGGAAACGCGCAATTATAACGCAAAGCGCGGGTCGGGCCACCTGATAACGACAGACTGTCAATATCGCGGCTTGGGCGTGGCCATGGGCAGCGGGCCATCGCCAATGCGGCGAAATTCGCCCTTCTCGGTATCGTAGGCACGAATCTGGCTGGTTTCGATATCGTAAACCCAACCGTGGATAAACAGATCGCCGCGGGCCAGACGCGATGCCACCGAGGGGTGCGTGGCAAGGTGACCGAGCTGGGCTACCACGTTCTCTTCAGTGAGCACACCCAGGGTATTGCCGTGGTCATGGCCGCAGTTTTCCTCCACCACGATCTTGGCTACTTCCGAGTGCTGCAACCAGGAACGCACCGTGGGCATGCCGCGTAACTGTTCGGGGTTGAGTACGGCTTTCATTGCGCCGCAGTCGGAATGCCCACAGACAATGATGTGTTTGACGCCCAACGCTACCACTGCATATTCGATGGCGGTGGATACGCCACCGAGCATCTGCCCATACGGCGGTACCACGTTACCGACGTTGCGGGTAACGAATAGATCACCGGGTGAACTCTGGGTAATGAGTTCCGGCACCACCCGCGAGTCGGCGCAGGTAATGAACATGGCCTTGGGTGTTTGCTCGAATGCCAGTTTATGAAATAGCTCCTGCTGCTCCGGATACACCACTTCATGGAAGTGCATATAGCCTTCAATAATCTGCGCTATGGCATCATCCGTGCTTTTCAGCTTTTTATAGGGCATGAGCTCGCTCTCTGGTTTGGGTTATGGGGAGCCAGAGGCTCCCCCTTATCTCAGGCCTCGATTTCAATCAGGATTTCGCCCGGGTTGACGCGATCACCCTTGGCGACATGCACTGCCTTGACTGTGCCGTCGATGGCAGCGTGAATTTCGCTCTCCATCTTCATTGCTTCGCTCACCAGTACCGCCTGGCCGGCCTTGACCTTGTCGCCCTCAGTGACCAGTACTTCAACCACGTTACCGGGCATGCTGGTGGTGACGTGACCGGGTTCGCTGGCCCGTGCCCGCGCCTTGCCACCTGCGACACCGACGAAGGTATTGAGCTCCTCGAGGACGACTTCCTCCGGCATGCCGTCGATGCTCAGGTAGAAATGACGGCTGCCATCCCCTTTGACGCCCACTCCGGTGATATCGATACGGTAACTTTCACCGTGAACATCAATCATGAATTCGGTGGCGACCCCTTCAGCGGCGGCAGGTTTGGTGCTGCCGTCCGGAATCGGCAACAGGGCTTCCGGCTCCAGGGTGCCAGCGGCGCGTTCTTCAAGGAATTTGCGGCCGATATCCGGGAACATGGCAAAGGTCAGCACGTCTTCTTCGCTTTTCGCCAGCGTGCCGATTTCATTGCGCAGGCGTTCCATTTCCGGCTTCAGCAGATCCGCCGGGCGCACGTCAATGACCTGTTCATCACCGATGGCCTGCACCTGTACCTGCTGATTGATGGTGCCCGGCGCCTGACCATAGCGGCCCTGCAGATAGAGTTTCACTTCATTGGTGATGGTCTTGTAGCGCTCGCCGGCCAGCACGTTGAACACCGCCTGGGTGCCTACAATCTGTGAGGTCGGGGTGACCAGCGGAGGGTAACCGAGATCGGCACGTACCCGCGGAATCTCGTCGAATACTTCCTGGATGCGGTTCAGCGCGCCCTGCTCCTTCAGCTGGTTGGCCAGGTTGGACATCATGCCGCCCGGCACCTGGTTGATCTGCACCCGGGTATCCACACCGGTGAAGGGGCTTTCGAACTGGTGATACTTCTTGCGTACTTCCATGAAGTACATGCTGATTTCCTGGATCAGCTCCAGATCCAGACCGGTGTCATAGGGCGTGCCCTTGAGCGCCGCAACCATGGACTCGGTGCCCGGGTGGCTGGTGCCCCAGGCCATGGAGCCGATAGCGGTATCGATATTGTCGGCACCGCACTCGATGGCTTTCAGCTGACACATGGCCGCCAGGCCGGCGGTGTCGTGGGAGTGGATGAACACCGGCAGGCTGGTGGCGGCCTTGAGTGCTTCAACCAGCTCGCCGGTGGCAAAGGGAGTCAGCAGGCCGGCCATGTCCTTGATTGCCAGCGAGTCGACACCCATGGCTTCCAGCGCCCTGGCCTGTTCAACAAACAGCTCCACGGTATGCACCGGGCTGGTGGTGTAGCAGATGGTGCCCTGAGCATGCTTGCCGGCCGCCTTGACCGCGGCGATGGCGGTACGCAGGTTGCGTACGTCATTCATCGCATCAAAGATGCGGAACACGTCGATACCGTTGACTGCCGCCTTGGCGACAAAGGCGCGAACCACATCGTCGCTGTAATGTCGGTAGCCAAGCAGGTTCTGACCGCGCAACAGCATCTGCAGGCGGGTATTGGGCAGGGCTGCACGCAGCTGGCGCAGACGCTCCCATGGATCTTCCTTGAGGAAGCGCACACAGCTGTCAAAGGTGGCGCCGCCCCAGACTTCCAGCGACCAGTAACCAACCTGGTCGAGCTTCTCGCAGATCGGCAGCATGTCTTCGGTGCGCATGCGGGTGGCCAGCAGCGACTGGTGCGCATCGCGCAGGATGGTATCGGTTACGTTGATGCGTTTCTTGCTCATGGTGCGTTCCTCATCAGCGGCAAGCGTCTGGCTTGCGGCTCAAATTCAAAGACCGGCGTAGGCAGCAATGGCGCCAGCGATGGCCAGCGCCAGAGCTTCGGGTCTGCTCTTGGTCGAATAGTTGGTCAGCTCGGGGTGGGTATCAACAAAACTGGTGTCGAACACGCCACTGCGAAAATCCGCATTCTTCAGGATCTGCTGGTAATACACCTCGGTGGTCTTCACCCCGTGCAGGTGCATGTCATCCAGCGCCCGGTAGCCACGATCCATCGCGTCTTCCCAATTATTGGCCCAGACGATGAGCTTCAGACACATGGAGTCGTAGTAGGGCGGAATGGTATAACCGGTGTAGATCGCCGTATCCACCCGTACGCCCGGACCGCCCGGTGCGTAGTAACGGGTGATCTTGCCGAAGGACGGCAGAAAGTCGTTTTTCGGGTCTTCGGCGTTGATGCGGAACTGGATGGCGTAGCCGCGATGCTCGATATCTTCCTGCTTCATCGACAGCGGCAGGCCAGAGGCAATGCGGATCTGTTCACGGACAATATCGATCCCGGTGATCTGCTCGGTGATGGTGTGTTCCACCTGCACCCGGGTGTTCATTTCCATGAAATAGACTTCGTTGTCCGCCAGCAGAAATTCCACGGTACCGGCATTCTCGTAGCCAACAGCCTGGGCGGCGCGCACCGCCAGATCGCCGATATAGGCACGCTGCTCCGGTGTCAGCTGCGGGCTGGGGGCGATCTCGATCAGCTTCTGGTTGCGGCGCTGGATCGAACAGTCGCGCTCGAACAGATGCACGGTGTTGCCGAAGCTGTCGGCGAGGATCTGGGCTTCGATGTGCTTGGGATTGACGATGCACTTTTCCAGAAACACATCGGCACTGCCGAAGGCCTTGGTCGCCTCGGAAATCACCCGCGGCCAGGCCTGTTGCAGCTCTTCCTTGTTGTTGCAGCGGCGAATACCACGCCCGCCGCCACCCGAGGTAGCCTTGAGCATGACCGGGTAACCGACCCGATCCGCCTCGACCAGGGCATCATCCAGACTGGCCAGGTTGCCTTCCGAGCCGGGCGTAACCGGCACGCCGGCGGCAATCATGCTGCGACGCGCTTCAGTCTTGTCACCCATGCGTGCAATGACGTCGGCGGAGGGGCCGATGAATTTGATGCCGCGTTCGGTACAAATGCGCGCCAGCTCGGCATTCTCTGACAGAAAACCGTAGCCGGGGTGCAGGGCATCACAACCGGTTTCAACGGCCAGGTTAACCAGCTGGCGAGCATTCAGATAACCGGCCAGCGGGTCGCTGCCGACGTTATAGGATTCGTCCGCGCGCTTGACGTGCAGCGCATAACGGTCAGCATCGGAGTGGATAGCCACTGAGCGAATGCCCATTTCCGCGCAGGCACGGACTATGCGAACGGCAATCTCGCCTCGGTTGGCAATCAGGATTTTCTTGATCACGTCCCTTTCCTCTGTTGGTGATCGGGGTAATCAACATACAACCGGAATGTAAATGGTGAAAAATGAATAATAATTGGATCAGGAATAAGTAATAACTAATATATAGCTCATCCTCCATCAATCGGGCCCGGCCATGCGTAAGGAATTACAACGTATTACCCTGCGCCAACTGCAGGTATTCCGCAGCCTGTGCAGCAATCTGTCCTATAGCCGGACGGCAGAGGAAATGGCGCTTACGCAACCGGCCGTCAGTTTGCAGATGCGCCAGTTGGAAGAGCTGGTGGGTCAGCCGCTGTTCGAATATGTCGGCCGCAAACTCTATCTGACCGAGGCGGCTACCCTGCTCCTGGCAGCCAGCGGCGATGTTTTCAACCGGCTGGACATTCTCGATATGCAACTGGCGGCCCTGCAAGGAACGCTCCACGGGGAACTGCGATTGGCAGTTGCCACCAGTATCCAATATCTGACGCCGCATCTATTGGCTGCCTTCCGCCAGCGGCACTCGCAGGTGAGTTTCCGGCTGGAGGTCAATACCCGAGCTGAAGTGATCCGCCGGATGCGCGACAACCTCGATGATCTGGTGCTGATGGAAATGGTACCGGCGG
Organism: uncultured Halopseudomonas sp.; assembly: GCA_964474945.1. GTDB lineage: Bacteria > Pseudomonadota > Gammaproteobacteria > Pseudomonadales > Pseudomonadaceae > Halopseudomonas. The sequence goes on from CAYYUQ010000060.1 coordinate 13,068, forward strand.
ATCGGGCATTGGATTTCTTCCCATTTCTCAACAGTCCGGTGATTGCCGTGGCGGCGCCGAATCATCCGCTGGTCGGGCGCTCAGGGTTGAAACTGGCTGAGCTGGAATCGCAGATGGTATTGCTGCGGGAAAGCGGCTCGGGCGTGCGTAAGGCCTGCGACGAGTTCTTCCAGCAGAAGCGCGTCCATCTTCAGCAGATGATGCAGATGGGCTCCAGCGAGACCGTGGTACAGGGTGCCATTGCCGGGTTGGGAATCGGCTTGGTAGCGGCGCATAGTGCCTCGGTCTGGCTGCAAACGGGGCAACTGGCGCAACTGGATTTCACCGAGCTGCCGCTATTTCGCAGCTGGTGCGCGGTACATGCCAGGGGCAAGCGGCTGAGCCCTGTGGCAGAGGCGTTTCTCGGATTCCTGCGGGAAGAGCGTAGCATGATCAAACAGCTGGCTGCCCCTTTCGAGTAGCTACGCTGTTATGGTCATGGGCTGTTCAACCCTCCCCGTTCAGTTGTGCTTGAATGAATCCAGTCCTGTCGCTCCAGATGGCAGGTGTCGACTGTATTTTCTGCCATAGGAAGCCCATGATAATGGCTCTGGTACTGCCCTGATGAAACTGGTAATTGCCCCCGATGCCGCTTTCAGTCTCGCGCCTTGGCCGAAACGCTGCTGCAGGCCATGGACGGCGCAGCTATATTGCTGCAACGCGTGCTGCCCGTGTCTGGCGCCTTGGCCGGGATAGCCGCCAGCGCGATACCCGTTCGGTCTAGAGCCCGGGGCGGGGCAACGTGACTGCCGGGCTGCCCATCAACTCGGGAAAGTCCCGCAGCTGACTGTTCAGGGCCTGAGCTTCGCGATAATCCTCGATCGCTTTGCGATAGGCCATCCGCTTCTTGTCCTGCTGCTTACGTCGCTGGTTACGAACGCTGTTGATCGATTCATCTGCCAGTTCTGGATGAAAAGTCATGTGCCACCTCCTGCACGGGTGATGAACATGCTTGCATCATGGGGCTGAGTGAATGACCGATTGATGACGATTACGGGATGATTGCGTGTCAGCTCGCTGCTGGACGCATACCTGCGACAGGGTGGCATCTGATATTAATTGCGAATGATTATCCGGTAGTATGTTCTGCACTTCAGCCCCCTTTCCAGGCTCATCACAGAGGATCAATCATGCAGAATTCATTGCGTCTGTTCGCTGGTATCGTCGCCATCAGTCTGAGTGCTGTCAGTTGGGCTGACAGCGATCGCCCTGCCCACGCCAAGGGTGAGCCGGCCGAGACCTTGCAACAGGCGGTCTCCAACCTGAGTGAGTACAACAACAAGCTGGAAGCGTTGTTGAACAAGGATGAGTTCTCGGCGACGGACATGCATGAAGTGCATATGCTGACCTACACGCTGGAAAATGCGCTGCAGAAGATCCAGGCGGATCTGGAAGAAACAGCAGAGGTGCTGGAGGAGGTGCATATCGCTTCGGAAACCAACAAGCCCGAGGTGGTCAAGGACAAGGGGCGGCTGTATCTGCAAACCACCCGTACACTGGTGAAATAACTTGCTTGCAGCTCCACTCCTGCGCTCGAGCGCGCCATTGCGTCGCTACCCCTGCGGTGCGGATTGCCGCACAATGTCTCGCTGATTGAGCCAGGGATCTGGAGAGGGTGGATGGAGCAACACGGAATATTGCAAAGCTGGAATGATGACAAGGGCTTCGGTTTTATCCTGCCAGAGGGCGGCGGTAACCGGGTGTTCGTGCATATTTCAGCGGTGCGCGGCGAGCGTCGACCTGAGCGGGGTGAGCGCGTCCTGTTTGTTGCCGGTCAGGACAAAGATGGTCGCCCCCGCGCTGAGCATATGCGCAGCGAAGGTCTGGCGTTGGATCGACCGGGAATAAGACGTAAACCCCAGCCCGCGCGCAAGGTATCGGCGCGCAGTGACCGACCTGCAGGCTCCGCCGCTGCGCGATCCACCCGGCAGCACTTTCCGCGTATTCTGGATGTGCGCTTCAAGTTATCCATGCTCGCTGTGTTATTGACCTTGCCGCTGGTAGGCGGTTGGGAGCTGTTGCAGACCGGTGGATCGTTGATACTGCTGGCCTACCTGTTGGCCAGTGTGGCCGGTTTTCTGTTGTTCTGGGCTGACAAGAACAAGGCGCAGAAAGGCCAGTGGCGCATCCCGGAAAGCACGCTGCATGGAGTGGAATTGTTCGGTGGCTGGCCTGGTACGCTGATCGCCCAGCAGGTTTTTCGTCACAAGACGCGCAAGGTCAGTTATCTGGTTACGCTGTGGTTGATCATCGCCCTGCACCAGTTGATCTGGCTCGACAAACTGGTGCTGGACGGTCGCTTTCTCTGGCACTGGCTGCTGCCAGTGCTGAGCTGATCCATCTTCAGGCGGTCACGCCCAGGCTGCGCAGGTAATCGTCGTAGCTACCACTGAAGTCGGTCACGCCGTCGGCGGACAGTTCGATGATGCGCGTGGCCAGCGAGCTGACGAACTCCCGGTCATGGCTGACAAAGATCAGCGTGCCGGGGTAGTTTTCCAGCGCCAGGTTCAGTGCCTCGATGGATTCCATATCCAGGTGGTTGGTCGGCTCATCCATCACCATCACGTTGGGGCTTTTAAGGATCAGCTTGCCGAACAGCATGCGGCCCTGCTCCCCACCCGAGATCACCTTCACCGACTTCAGGATCTCGTCGTTGGAAAACAGCATGCGGCCCAGTGTGCCGCGCACGACCTGCTCCCCACCCTGAGTCCATTGCGCCATCCATTCAAATAGCGTGCAATCATATTTGAAGTCATCGGCGTGATCCTGGGCGAAGTAGCCGACATCAGCGCTCTCGGCCCACTTTACTTCCCCGGCCATGGGCTGCATCTCGCCCACCAGTGTGCGCAGCAGGGTGGTCTTGCCGATGCCGTTGGGACCAATGATAGCGACCCGTTCTCCGGCTTCGATCTGCAGGCTGAGGTTCTTGAACAGCACTTCGTTGTCGTAACCCTGGCTGACTTTATCAAGGGTCACCGCCTGGCGGTGCAACTTCTTGTGCTGATCAAAGCGGATAAAGGGGCTGACCCGGCTGGAGGGTTTGACCTCGGCCAACTGGATCTTGTCGATCTGCTTGGCGCGGCTGGTCGCCTGCTTGGCCTTGGAGGCGTTGGCCGAGAAGCGGCTGACGAAGGTCTGCAGCTCGGCAATCTGCGCTTTCTTCTTGGCATTGTCCGACAGCAGCCGCTCACGGGTCTGGGTGGCAGCGGTCATGTATTCATCGTAATTGCCGGGGAACAGACGCAGTTCGCCGTAATCCAGATCCGCCATGTGCGTACATACGCTGTTGAGGAAGTGGCGGTCGTGGGAAATGATGATCATGGTGCTGTTACGCGTCTTGAGAATATCCTCCAGCCAGCGGATGGTGTGAATATCCAGGTGGTTGGTTGGTTCGTCGAGCAGCAGCACATCAGGATCGGAGAACAGCGCCTGGGCCAGTAGCACGCGCAGCTTCCAGCCGGGCGCGACTTCGCTCATCGGGCCGAGGTGTTGATCCAGCGGAATGCCCAGACCCAGCAACAGCTCGCCGGCGCGGGATTCGGCGGTGTAGCCGTCCATCTCGGCGAATTCGGTTTCCAGCTCGGCCACCGCCATGCCGTCTTCTTCGCTCATTTCCGCCAGCGAATAGATACGATCGCGTTCGGCCTTGACCTTCCACAGCTGCTCATGGCCCATGATCACGGTATCGATCACCGCAACATCTTCATAGGCAAACTGGTCCTGCCGCAGCTTGCCCAGGCGGGTGTTGGGCTCCAGCATCACCTGGCCACCAGAGGGTTCCAGCTCACCACCGAGGATCTTCATGAAGGTCGACTTGCCGCAGCCGTTGGCACCGATCAGACCGTAACGGTTGCCGTTGCCGAATTTGACGGAGACATTTTCAAACAGCGGCTTGGCGCCGAACTGCATGGTGATATTGGCAGTAGAAATCAAGGAAGTGTGTCCTGCGGGAAAAGAAATGGAAACCGCACCGAAAGGGCGGCGGCGCATTGTACTGGCTATGCCGGGTGAGTCATAGCGGCACGCGTCGGCTTGCCGAATTGCTGATTTTGTTATATCTTTTGTTATAACTTGAATCGGGAGGCTCCCATGAAACTCAAAATCACCAGTATCGGCAACTCCGCAGGCCTCATCCTGCCCAAGGAAATCCTCGCCCGCCTGCGGGTGGAAAAGGGCGACGAGCTGTATGTGCTGGAGACACCCGATGGCATCAAGCTGACCGCGTTTGATCCGACACTGGCGGAGCAGATGGAGGTGGCAGACAAGGTAATGCGAAAACGCCGTGCCCTCCTTCATAAACTGGCTCAGTGAGGTGCAGAATGATTGTATGGATCAATAAAGTACTTACGCTGGCCATCCATGACCGCCAGTTGGCGGAGCATGGCGGTAGCAGCGGTGTGCGCGATGAGGGTTTGCTCGATTCAGCTCTGGCCCGCCCGCAGCAGCTTTTTGCCTATGGTGAGCCGCCGCCCGATCTGGCAGATCTGGCAGCCAGTCTGGCCTGTGGGTTGGCTCGCAATCATCCTTTTGTGGATGGCAACAAGCGTACTGCTGCGGTCATGTGCGAGGTATTTATCGAGCTCAATGACGGGCATCTGGAAGCCGATGATATTGAGCTCTATCCACAATATATTGGCCTCGCCGAAGGCTCCATTGCCGAAGCCGAGTTCGCCGGTTGGCTGCGCGAACGTATATTGATTGAGCGCCCGGGTGAGTTACAGGAAGGCGCCGCAGGTTATTAGAGGGCACGGGTTTGCAGGCTCGATGCTGGCGCAAACTCAGGTAGCCGGGATGCACCGCAGCATTCCACAACCCTCGTCGTCGAGCGGGCGTTTGCTTATGGCGGCGAGCTGGCAAACGCCTCGGCCAGATAATCAATCATTACCCGCACCTTGGCCGGGGGCCGGCGATCCGGTGGATAGAGCACATGAATCCCGCCCAGTTCGAACACCGGTTCATCCAGCGCCAGCACTACCAGTTCGCCCCGATCCACCGCTTCCCCAACGATGAAATGTGGCTGATAGATGATGCCCTGCCCGGCAAGGGCAGCAGCCAGCAGCGCATCACCATTATTGGCCAGCAGGTCGCCATTGATGGGTACCCGCACCTCGCCCTGCGCGCCGAACGCCCACTGGCGGCTGTCCTGCATGGCAGACAGCGTATAGCTCAGGCAGTTGTGCTGGGCCAGTTCGCCTACCGTGCGCGGTATGCCGCGCCGATCCAGATAATCCGGCGCGGCGCAGACCATCATGCAACTGTTGCCCAGTTGGCGGGTCTGCAGGGGGCTGCCCGCCAACCGTCCGATGCGGATGGCCAGATCCCAGCTGCCGTCGATCAGATCCAGTTGCGCATCGCTCAGCCCCAGCTCGACCTTCACCTCCGGATGCCGTTGGCTGAAGTCCGCAATCAGCGGCGCAATGAAACGGGTACCGAAGGACAGCGGTACGTTCATGCGCAGCAGCCCGCTGGCCTTGATCCGTTGCGAAGCAGCAGCGGCTTCGGCCTCGTCAATGTCCGGCAGGATACGCTGGCAGGCCTCCAGATAGTCGCTGCCGGCTTCGGTCAGGCTCAGACGTCTTGTCGTACGGTGGAACAGCTTCACTCTCAGTCGCGCTTCCAGCGCATTCACATGCTTGGTTGCCATCGCTGGCGACATGCCCAGATGGCGGGCAGCGGCGGACAGACTGCCGGCGCTGGCGGCCCGTACAAAGACCCGCATACTGGTGACACGATCCATGGCTGACTTCCTACTGATGGTATTAAGTGTTAAGGCATAATAGCCGGTTCTCTTACTTGCGGGTGGGAGCGATACTGTTGCCATGCAAATGAGCGAGGTATACACCATGCAAACCGACGAAGCAGTACGCCAACCGGTGTTGTTCATTCCCCACGGCGGCGGCCCTTGTTTCTTCATGGACTGGAATCCTGCGGATACCTGGGTGGGCATGGGCAACTTCCTGAAAAGTGTCGCCAGCACCCTGCCGCGCAAACCCAGCGCCATTGTGCTGATCTCGGCACACTGGATGGAATCGCGTTTCTGCGTGACCGGCCATGCCCGGCCGGAGCTGATCTACGATTATTACGGCTTCCCGCAGCACACCTATGAGCTGAGCTATCCGGCGCCGGGTGCGCCGCAGCTGGCCGAGCAGGTCACCCGGACACTCAATACCGAAGGCCTGGAGGCGACGGTTGACTCCGAGCGGGGCTTTGACCACGGCATGTTCATCCCGTTGAAGCTGATGTTTCCGGCGGCAGATATCCCGGTTATCCAGTTATCCCTGCGCAGGGATCTTGATCCGGCCGCGCATCTGGCGATGGGCCGTAGCCTGGCCGGGCTGCGGGATCAGAACATCCTGATCATCGGCAGCGGCATGAGCTTTCACAATATGCGTGCCTATGGCGATGCGCGCTTCTCGCCGGTATCGGATGACTTCGATGACTGGCTGACCCACGCCGTGGAGAGTCCGGCGCAGGAGCGTGACGAGTTGCTGGGTAACTGGGCCAAGGCGCCCCAGGCCTACCTGTGTCACCCCAAGGGTGATGAGGAACACCTGATTCCCCTGCTGGTCGCTGCCGGTGCGGGTGGTGACGAGCCGGGGCAGAAGATCTATTCGGAACGGGTCATGCAGACCACCATTTCAGCATTTCGCTTCGGTTGATAGCCGGAGCCACAGGAGACACACAGTATGATTATTGATCTGACAGATAAAACCGCCATCGTTACAGGATCCACAGGCGGTATCGGCCTGGCCATTGCCGAAGGGCTGGCCAAAGCAGGGGCCCGGGTCACGCTCGTAGGGCGGGACCAGTCCCGCGTGGATGCGGCGGTCGCCAAGGTAAAAGCTGTCGCCGGGCGTGACGACACCCTTGGAGTGGTCGCCGATGGCGGTACTCTGGCCGGTATCCAGACGCTGATCGCCGCCCAGCCGCAGGCCGATATCCTGATCAACAACCTCGGCATCTACGGCGCCCGGGAATTTTTCGATATCGATGACGAGCTGTGGGAAGAGTACTTCCAGGTCAACGTCATGAGCGGCGTACGCCTGGCCCGACATTATGCCAAGGGCATGCGGGACAAGGGCTGGGGTCGCATCCAGTTCATTTCCAGTGAGTCAGCCCTGAACATCCCCACCGAGATGGTGCACTACGGCGTCAGCAAGACCGCGCTGCATGGCCTGTCCCGTGGTCTGGCCAAGGTGCTGGCCGGTACCGGTGTGACCGTCAACACCGTACTGCCGGGGCCGACCCGTACTGAAGGTGCCATCCAGATGATGGCCGACCTGGCCGCCGAACGGGGCGTGCCGGTGGAGCAAATGGAAGCATTGTTCCTCAAGGAGAACCGTCCTTCCACCTTGTTGCACCGTTTCGCCACCCCGGAAGAGGTGGCCAACCTCAGCGTTTACGCTGCGTCACCCCAGGCCAGCGCGACTACCGGCGCGGCTTTGCGGGTGGAAGGCGGTATTGTCGAAAGCATCATCTGATGAGCACACCATTAACCACTGTCGCCGCGATCCCGATGCAGCAGCCCGAGCGCCTCATGAAGCGCCTGTGCAAACACTGGGGGCACAAGTTTCCGGTGGAGCTCGGTGAGCGGGAGAGCAGCATTGAGTTACCCATGGGTATATGCCGCATGCAGTGTGCGGATATACTGCAGGTCGAACTGCACGGGGATGCGGAGCAGATGGCGACCTTTCAGCAAGTGGTCGCTGATCACCTGCGGCGCATGGACAGTTCGCAAGAGCTTGTCATTGATTGGCAACAAGCATGAATAATAATGACGCATGGTGAAGTAGCTAAGGAATCACTGATCAATTCATCTTTGTGCGGTCAACGCGTTCAGAAACGTGCA
>CAYYUQ010000061.1:0-20941 GCA_964474945.1 uncultured Halopseudomonas sp.
GTGCTGACTTCCAGCGCGTTGACAAGCTGATGGAAAAATTCGGCTGGCCGATGGGCCCGGCCTACCTGATGGACGTTGTCGGTATGGACACCGGACACCATGGTCGTGACGTGATGGCCGAAGGTTATCCGGATCGCATGGCGGACAAGACCAAGACAGCAGTCGACGTCATGTACGAAGCCAACCGTCTGGGACAGAAGACCGGCAAGGGCTTCTATTCCTATGAAGTGGACAAGAAGGGCAAGCCGAAGAAGGTGGTTGATCCTGAAGCCTACGAACTGCTCAAGCCAGTGGTGCTGGAGCAGCGCGAGCTGACCGACGAAGAAATCATCGAAATCATGATGGTGCCGCTGTGCCTGGAAACCGTACGTTGCCTCGAAGACGGCATCGTCGAATCCGCCGCAGATGCCGATATGGGTCTGATCTATGGCATCGGCTTCCCTCCCTTCCGGGGCGGTGCGCTGCGCTATATCGACACCATTGGGGTGGCCGAGTTTGTGGCCATTGCTGACAAATACGCCGAGTTCGGCCCCATGTATCACCCGACTGAGAAGTTGCGTGAAATGGCTGCCACCGGCAAGAAATTCTTCGGTTAACCGCGGAACGTACAGAGCGAGAGTGAATTTATGAGCCTCAATCCAAGAGACGTTGTTATTGTCGACTTTGGCCGCACCCCCATGGGCCGATCCAAGGGCGGTATGTACCGCAATGTCCGTGCCGAGACCCTGTCTGCCAAGCTGATCACCGGTGTGCTGGAACGCAACCCGAAGATCGATCCGGCAGAAGTGGAAGATGTTATCTGGGGTTGCGTTAACCAGACCCTGGAGCAGGGCTGGAACATTGCCCGTATGGCATCGCTGATGACCCCGATCCCGCACACCGCTGCAGCGCAAACTGTCAGCCGTCTGTGTGGTTCATCCATGAGCGCGCTGCACACTGCCGCCCAGGCGATCATGACCGGTAACGGTGATGTATTCGTCATCGGTGGTGTCGAACACATGGGCCACGTGGGCATGATGCACGGTGTTGATCCGAACCCGGCGCTGTCGCTGTATGCAGCCAAGGCCGCCGGCATGATGGGCCTGACTGCTGAAATGCTCGGCAAGATGCACGGCATTACCCGTGAGCAGCAGGATCTGTTCGGCGTGCGTTCGCATCAGCTGGCGCACAAGGCCACCGTCGAAGGCAACTTCAGGGATGAAATCATCCCGATGGAAGGTCACGACGAAAACGGCTTCCTGCGCGTGTTCATCGAGGATGAAACCATCCGTCCGGAAACTACACTGGAAAGCCTGGCTGCACTGCGTCCGGCATTCAACCCGAAAGGCGGTACTGTGACTGCGGGTACGTCCTCGCAGATCACAGATGGTGCTTCGTGCATGATCGTGATGTCCGCTGAACGCGCCAAGGCACTGGGTGTGGAGCCGCTGGCGGTCATCCGCTCCATGGCCGTAGCAGGTTGTGATCCGTCAATCATGGGTTACGGCCCGGTTCCGGCGACCAAGAAAGCACTCAAGCGTGCTGGCCTGAGCATTGACGATATCGACTACGTCGAGCTGAACGAAGCCTTTGCTGCCCAGGCTCTGCCTGTGCTCAAGGATCTGAAACTGCTGGACAAGATGGACGAGAAGGTCAACCTGCACGGCGGCGCTATCGCTCTGGGTCACCCGTTCGGCTGTTCCGGTGCACGTATCTCCGGCACCTTGTTGAACGTGATGAAACAGAAGGGCGGCACCATGGGCATGTCGACCATGTGTATCGGTCTGGGCCAGGGTATCACCACCGTTTTCGAACGGGTCTGATAGCCTGCGCGCAAGACGTTGCCGGAGCTTGCTCCGGTAGCTGAAGAGCCCCGGTAGAGTGATCTGCCGGGGCTTTGAATATCCACCAGCAGCAATCGCGCCACATTGGGCTCGTCCTTGAGTGTCTGAAAGCAGGATCTGAGAATAGCGCGGGGGAGCCGGACTCCCCGCTGCGGCAGTGACTCAGTCTTCCACTTCGCGGATCATGTTGCGGGCGATGATCACCTGCTGGATCTGCGTAGTGCCTTCATACAGACGGAACAGGCGCACGTCGCGGTAGAAACGCTCGATAGCGTACTCGCTGATATAGCCAGCGCCGCCATGAATCTGCACTCCGCGGTCAGCCACCCGGCCGCACATCTCGGTAGCAAACATCTTGGCGCAGGACGCTTCGGTGCTGATATTCAGACCTTCATCCCGCTTGCGCGCAGCGTCGAGCACCATGCAGCGTGCAGCATAGATTTCAGCCTTGCTGTCGGCCAGCATGGCCTGGATGAGCTGGAAGTCAGCAATACGCTGGCCGAACTGCTTGCGCTCCACTGCATAGCGCAGGGAATCATCCAGCATGCGCTCGGCCGCGCCGACAGACAGGGCAGCGATATGCAGACGCCCCTTGTCCAGTACCTTCATCGCTGTCTTGAAGCCCACACCTTCCTTGCCGCCGATCAGATTGGCTGCCGGTATCCGGGCGTTGTCGAAAATCACATCGGCGGTGTGGGCGCCTTTCTGGCCCATTTTCTGATCCGGTTTGCCGATGGTGACGCCAGGCGTGCCGCGCTCGACAATAAAGGAACTGATGCCGCCAGCGCCCTTGATATCGGGATTGGTGCGCGCCATGACGGTATAGATACCAGCATGCGGAGCGTTGGTGATGAAGCGTTTGGTGCCGTTCAGTAGATAGAAGTCGCCATCGCGTACCGCGGTGGTCTTCAGCGAGGCGGCATCCGAGCCGGAATCCGGTTCAGTCAGGCAGAACGAGCTGAGGTATTCACCCGCAGCCAGTTTCGGCAGGTAATGGGCCTTCTGCTCTTCGGTGCCGTCCAGCAGGATGCCAATGGATCCGATGCCATTGTTGGTGCCTATATAAGAGCGGAAAGCCGGCGAGGTGCGGCCCAGCTCGAAGGCAATGTTCACTTCTTCTTCCATGGTTACGCCGAGGCCATCGTACTGCTCAGGGATGGTCAGCCCGAACAGGCCCATTTCTTTCATCTGTTCGACGATATCAGCGGGGATGTTGTCGGTTTCCGCCACTTCATGTTCACGGGGAATCAGTTCCTGATTGACGAACTGACGAATCGAGTCGAGCAGAATCTGTAGGGTTTCCGGATCGCGAATCATGTCTTCTCCTGGTGGGCCTGTGCCGTTGCCTGAATATAGTCCCTGTACGGGCGCGCTGCAGGCTGAATGGTAGCGCTGTGCGGGGGCAATGATCAATGACAACAAAATCAAATACCGCATAGCGAAACATACTGAAGTGGCTCAGCTGGTCTATCCTACCCATTTTTTTATGCGCGCCCTGACTGTCGCGGTGGGCGAGCAAGGGTCTTTATGGGGTGTGATATTTACGCGGGGTTTCTTTAAGATGCCGCTACCACCACCACGGGAAGCAAATAATGGGCGCGTTGTCAGGCATACGAGTATTGGATCTGAGTCGAGTATTGGCTGGCCCATGGTGTGGTCAAATTCTGGCGGATCTGGGTGCTGAGGTCATCAAGATCGAGCGGCCTGGTTCCGGCGACGATACCCGCGGCTGGGGGCCGCCCTGGATGCAGGATGCACAGGGTCACTCCAGCGGCGAGGCGGCCTATTATCTGTCTGCCAACCGGGGCAAATATTCGGTAGCGGTGGATCTCTCGAGTACTGAAGGTCAACAACTGGTGCGCGCTTTGGCGGCCAGCAGTGATGTGCTGATCGAGAATTACAAGGCCGGCTCGCTGGCACGTTATGGGCTGGATTACGCGAGCCTTGCGCAACTCAACCCTCGCCTGGTGTATTGCTCGATCACCGGCTTTGGTCAGACCGGCCCGCGGGCAGAGGAACCCGGGTATGACTTCATTATTCAGGGCCTGGGCGGGCTGATGAGTATCACCGGTGAACGGGACGATCTGCCCGGCGGTGGCCCGCAGAAGGCTGGCGTAGCCGTCGCTGATCTGATGACTGGCTTGTACTCCACTATCGCCATTCAGGCAGCATTGATCGACCGGGAAAAAACCGGCAAGGGCCAGCACTGCGATATGGCGCTGTTCGACGTGCAGCTGGCAACCCTGGGCAACCAGAGCATGAACTATCTTGCTTCCGGCAAGGTGCCGGGACGCTATGGCAACGCCCACGCCAATATCGTGCCGTATCAGGTATTTCGCGCCGCTGATCGGGATTTCATTATTGCCTGCGGTAACGACAGCCAGTTCATTGCGCTATGCAAGGTGATTGATCTGCCTGAGTTGCTGGAGGATGTACGTTTTATACGTAACGCTGACCGCGTCAAGCACCGCGACGAGCTGGTAGAAATACTTACCCGGCATTTTCTCGGTGCCAGTGCTGATGAATGGGTCAAACGCATCCACGCCGTGAAGGTACCGGTGGGCGCGATCAATAATATTGCCCAGGCATTGGCGGAACCGCAGGCCCACGCCCGGGAGATGCTGGTGCCGCTCACGCATCCGCTGAACCCCGAATTTGCCATGGTTGGCAGCCCGATCAAACTGTCCGGTTCACCGGTGCAGTATCAGCGCCCGCCGCCGGTGCTGGGGCAGGACACGGACGCGGTTCTGGCTGAGCGACTCGGGCTGGATGAAGCAGAACTGGCTCAGCTGAAAGAGCAGGGCGTGATTGAGCAATCCTCGATCAAGTGAACTAGGCTGTATATCAGGCGGGCATCAGGGGACGGAGGCAGCCGTCCGGTGAGATGTCCGGCTATTGTTCTGGAACCGGTAATACGAGGGATTCCTTGACCTCCTCCATGACGATATAGCTTTTTGATTCACGCACATGGGGCAGCTTGAGCAGGATGTCGCCGAGCAGCTTGCGGTACGATGACATTTCATTGATGCGGGCCTTGATCAGATAGTCGAAGTCGCCTGACACCAGGTGGCATTCAAGCACGTGTGGCAGCTTGAGTACCGCCCGACGGAATTCCTCAAAAATATCGCCTGATTTATAGGACAGGCTGATTTCCACAAAGACGAGCAGGCTGGCATTCAGATGCTCCGGATTGAGGCGAGCGCTGTAACCCATGATCACGCCCTCGCGCTCCAATCGCCGCACGCGTTCGGTACAGGGTGTAGTCGATAAGCCGACTCGCTCACCCAACTCGGTAAAGGCCAGGCGACCTTCGCCTTGCAATTCGCGGAGGATAAGACGATCTATCCGATCCAATTCTCTTTGGGCTCGATGTTTGGTTCTCATTGGGCTCGATGTTTGGTTCTCATTGGTGGTTTTGACTAGACCTTTGGCTAATTGAGCGGGAATGCTGGCTAAATATAGCGCGTAATATAGTGAAATCAACTATTGCCGCTCTCCTATAATCCGCCAATCGTGATTGACCCCACGCTTGGGGCGAGGAGTTTGGCAATGCATATTCTGGTACTGGGCAGTGGCGTTATTGGCACCACCAGCGCCTATTATTTAGCACGGCAGGGTTTCGAAGTGACGGTAATTGATCGTCAACCTGCGGTGGCGGAAGAGACGAGTCATGCCAACGCTGGTCAGATATCTCCTGGTTACGCCTCACCCTGGGCCGCCCCCGGGGTTCCGTTCAAGGCTATCAAGTGGATGTTGCAGAAGCATGCACCGCTGGCCATCAAGCCTACAGCTGATATCAACCAGTATTTGTTCATGGCACAGATGCTGCGCAATTGTACCGCAGCACGTTATGCGGTGAACAAGGAACGTATGGTGCGCCTGTCCGAGTACAGCAGGGATTGCCTGGATGAGCTGCGGGCGGAAACCGGTGTGCATTACGAGGGTCGTCAGCGCGGTACTACCCAGCTGTTCCGCACCCAGGCGCAACTGGATGGCGCGGCCAAGGACATCAAGGTTCTTGAGCAGATGGGCGTCCCCTACGAAGTGCTGGATCGCAACACCCTGACCAACGCTGAGCCGGGTCTGGCCAATTCCGTGCACAAACTGGCCGGTGGTCTGCGTCTGCCTAATGACCAGACCGGTGACTGCCTGATGTTCACCCGCCGTATCGCCGAAATGGCGCGCGAACTCGGTGTCGAATTCCGCTTCAATCAGAATATCGAGCGCCTGGAATACGCCGGTGACCGCCTGAACGGCGTCTGGGTTGACGGCAAGCTGCTGACCGCAGACAACTATGTGCTGGCGCTGGGCAGTTACAGCCCACAAATGCTGAAGCCACTGGGTATCAAGGCACCGATATACCCGCTCAAGGGTTATTCCATCACGGTGCCGATCATCAACGCAGAGGCCGCGCCGGTTTCTACCATGCTGGACGAGACCTACAAGGTTGCGATTACGCGTTTTGATAACCGTATCCGCGTTGGCGGCATGGCAGAAATCCGCGGTTTTGATCTGAACATCGATCCACGCAAGGGCGACACCCTGAAGATGATCGTCAACGACCTGTTCCCGGGGGCGGCGGACACCACCAATCTCGATCTGTGGACTGGTCTGCGTCCGGCTACACCGGACGGCACGCCCATTATCGGGCCGACCCGCTATAGCAACCTGTTCCTGAATACCGGCCACGGCACCCTGGGTTGGACCATGTCTTGTGGTTCCGCGCGTCTGCTGGCTGACCTGCTGGCGAAGAAAAAGTCGCAAATCAGCACCGAAGGACTGGCTATCTCCCGTTACAGCAACAACAGGGAGGCCGGCAAGCATGGCAATCCAGCGACTGCACGCTGATCGGCGTATGAGCCAGATCGTTATCCATCGCGACACGGTGTATCTGTCCGGTCAGGTGGGTGAGAACATGGATGCAGGGATTGAGCAACAGACCACTGAGACCCTGCAGGAAATTGAAAAGCTGCTCGCCGAGGCTGGCAGTGACAAGGAGCATATTCTTTCGGTAACTGTCTACCTTAAGGATATCGAGCGCGATTTTGCCGGCATGAATGCCGTGTGGGATTGCTGGCTGCCTGAGGGCGTTGCCCCGGCGCGGGCCACGGTGGAGGTTGGAATGTGCGAGCCGGACATTCTGGTGGAAATGTCAGTGGTAGCCGTCACGTGTGGGTGAGACGGCTAGACTAGAATTATAAAATCAAAAGTAGAGATCAGAAGAATGAATAAAAACTCCTTGCAGATCGCGCTGGCCTACATGTCTGTGGTCATTGGCGGTGGCTTTGCGTCCGGTAATGAAGTGTTGCAGTTCTTTACCGGTTATGGCCTGGCTGGCATCGCAGGCTCCGTGGTGGCAGCGGTATTGTTTGCTTTCCTGGGCATGCAGATCGCCCGTATCAGTTCGGTGATGCAGGCCGGCTCGCACAAGCAGGTGCTGTACATCCTGTTTGGTGAGAAAGCAGGCTTTGTAGTGGATGTGATCCTGTCGTTCTTCTTGTATGGCGTAGGTGTGGTCATGCTGGCCGGTGCCGGGTCGACGTTGGCTCAGCAATTCGGACTGGCGCCGTTGGTAGGTTCCATCCTCATGACTGTGCTGGTGATTGCCACCTTGTGTCTCAACGTCAAGGGCATCATCAACCTGATCAGCGCGGTGATGCCGTTCCTGCTGGTCATGGTGCTGGCGATTACGGTGTACTCGATCTACACCAGTACGGGTACGCAGGAAGAGCTGACCGAAGTTGCCCGGGATATTTCAACCATCACCTTCCTCGGCGCTGACATTCCCCATTGGGCCATGAGTGGTCTGCTGTATGCGTCCTTTAATATCGCCGTGGGCTTCCCCATGCTGGCCGTTATCGGTGGCCTGACCAACTCGCCTAAAGCCGCTTCCCTGGGTGGTATGGCCGGTGGCCTGGGACTGGGCTTTCTGATTATCGTGCTGAACGTGGGTCTGTTTGCCAACCTCGATAAGATGCAGGGTATTGAAATCCCGACGCTGTTGCTGGCCCAGGAAATTCACCCCTGGCTGGCCATGCTGATGTCGCTGGCGCTGATCGGTATGATCTATAGCACCGCGGTAGGGATGTTCTTTGCTTTCAGTGCCCGCTTTGCGTCCCCTGCAACCAACCGCTTCCGTCTGTTGAGTGCGATCTTTGCGGTCATTGGTCTGGCGCTCAGTCAGGTCGGCTTCACCAAGCTGGTAGGTACTGTGTACCCGATGCTGGGCGTGGTGGGCTTGATTCTGATTGTCGCCATTGCGATGAGCTGGATTCGTACCCGCAAGCGTACGGCTGAAGAGCTGGCTTCTGATGCCAGGGTACAACGTAAGTAAACTGGTTTCTTGCCAGTGATGCAGCGGCCGCCCCGGGGAGGGAGCGGCCGTTGTCGTTTCTGCGGTTGGATCAGTACGTCACTTCCGGGAGTTGCGGGCGCGCCAGGCTCACGCGCTCAGTGGGGGCCATCACCGTAGCAACACCGTCTACTACCTTCTTGCCTTCCTGATTGATCACCCGCGTGGCAATACGGACGCGGTTCTTCGGCAGCTTTTCCAGTATCTCCAGTTCGATGCGAATGTCGTCGTTCAGGCGTACCGGCCGCAGAAAGCTCATTTCCTGACCGATATAAATGGTTCCCGGCCCGGGAAGCTCGCAGGCGATCGCCGCTGAGATCAACGCACCGGACAACATGCCATGAGCAATACGGCCCTTGAATGGGGTGGCGCTGGCGAATTCCTCATCCAGATGAACCGGGTTGACGTCCCCCGACACGGTGGCAAACAGAATCAGGTCGCGCTCGGTTACCAGGTGATTGACGCTGGCAGTATCGCCGACGGCGAGCTCATCATAGGTGCGGTTTTCCAACATCGACATGAGGTAGACTCCGGTAAGGCTGAAGCGACATGGATCGTTCAGCATAAATAGAAACAAAAATGAAACAAAACCGAGTTTTGTATTTTGCCGCATTACTGGTAATTTGGCGCATAGCCGCGGCACGGGCTGAATAATAACAATACAAGTGTCCTGTAAACACGTATGGACGCTTGCCTTACTCCGATGGGAGAGATGGAGCCAATGGAAGCATCGTTCTGGAATGACAAGCGACCCAACGGGGTCAGCAATGATATCGACCTGAGCCAGTTCAGTTCGATTCTCGAGGTTTTCGACGCGTCCTGTGCTAAGCACGCCGACCGGCCTGCCTTCACGAATATGGGCGTCACCCTGACATGGGGTGATATCGATCGCTATTCCGCTGCCTTTGCCAGCTATATCCAGAAATGCACTGACCTGAAGCCAGACGATCGCATTGCCATCCAGATGCCCAACGTCCTGCAATTCCCCATTGCTGTATTCGGTGCGGTACGTGCGGGCTTGATCGTGGTCAACACCAACCCGCTGTATACTGCACGGGAGATGCGTCACCAGTTCACCGATTCCGGCGCGCGGGCATTGGTATACATGAATATCTTCGGTCATCTGGTGCAGCAGGTTCTACCGGATACCGAGATCAAATACCTGGTCGAGGTGCGCATGGGCGACATGCTGCCGGCCCTCAAGGGTATGTTGATCAACGCTGCCGTCAAGCATGTCAAGAAGATGGTGCCCGGTTACAACCTGCCGCAGGCTGTGTCCTTCAAGAGCGCGCTGGCCCAATGCAAGAATGCCAAACCGGTACCGGTAGCGCGCACGCTGGATGATGTGGCGGTACTGCAGTATACCGGTGGCACCACTGGCGTGGCCAAGGGCGCGATGCTTACCCACGGCAACCTGCTGGCCAACATGCTGCAAGTGCATGCCAATATGCAGCAGCTCGACCGGGACGGTAATCCGCTGATGGAAGAGGGGGGCGAAATCGTTGTCGCACCGTTGCCGCTCTACCATATTTACGCTTTTACCGTGCATTGCATGTGCAT
Source organism: uncultured Halopseudomonas sp. (assembly GCA_964474945.1). Classification (GTDB taxonomy): domain Bacteria; phylum Pseudomonadota; class Gammaproteobacteria; order Pseudomonadales; family Pseudomonadaceae; genus Halopseudomonas. The sequence goes on from CAYYUQ010000061.1 coordinate 9,736, forward strand.
GATGCTATCGGGGCAGCACAACATCCTGATTACCAATCCGCGTGATATTCCGGGGTTCATCAAGGAGCTCAAGAAGTGGCAGTTCTCCTCGATTGTCGGTTTGAACACTCTGTTTGTTGCCTTGATGGATCATCCGGAATTCAAGAATCTTGATTTTTCCAAGCTGAAAAGCACCACGTCCGGCGGCACGGCGCTGGTGAAAGCGACTGCTGAGCGCTGGGAAGGCAAGACCGGCGTGCTCATTGGGGAAGGCTATGGCTTGACCGAATGTTCTCCGGTGGTATGTGCCAGCCCCGGTGATGGTCTGGCCCGTCTTGGCTCGGTTGGTTTTCCGGCGCCGGGTACCGCGCTGAAGGTGATCGATGATGAAGGTAACGAGCTGGGTATTGGTGAGCGCGGCGAACTGTGCGTCAAGGGCCCGCAGGTAATGAAGGGTTACTGGCAACGACCGGACGCTACCGCTGAAGTAATGGACGCTGAGGGCTGGTTCAAGACCGGCGACGTAGCGGTGATCGATGAGGATGGGTTTGTCAGCATCGTTGACCGTATCAAGGATATGATCATTGTCTCCGGATTTAACGTCTATCCTAACGAAATCGAGGACGTGGTATCAGGCCATCCGAAAGTTGCCAATGCGGCAGCGATTGGCGTGCCGGATGAGAGATCAGGGGAGGCGGTGAAGTTGTTCGTCGTGCCGTCATCACCGGATCTGACGGTGGATGAGTTGAAGGCCTACTGCAAAGCCAATTTCACCGGCTATAAAGTGCCCAAGCATTATGAACTGCGTGAGTCGCTACCCATGACGCCGGTAGGCAAAATTCTGCGCCGCGAGTTGCGCGACGCATGATCCCTGCGGACAGCCGGCACAGGCGATTGCCGGCAGTCCGCTACTGATTTCCCCCGCCCCGATATTCCTCTCAAAAACGTTCTGTAATTGTCTGTAACCACGCCCGATAAACGGTGGCCTGAGTTCGGGAAAACTGTTAGGCTTCAGCCACTTTTCGACCGGAACGAAGGAAATATTCACGTTTTAGTCGAAATCAGATTTTTGCCCACGAATATTTGCCCACGAATAAAAGAGCAATCGGACGCACCCAGGGGGTCTTCATGCAAGAGAGTTTTTGGACTGACAAGTATCCCGAGGGTATTCCCGCTGAGATAGACGCAGGTCAGTACCCCAGCGTTCTGGCTGTTCTGAAAGAATCCTGTGAGCGTTTTGCTGACAAGCCAGCGTTTACCAACCTCGGCAAGACCATCACCTGGGGAGACATGTATCGTCTCTCCGGCGATTTTGCTGCCTACCTGCAAAAGAATTCGGGCCTGCAACCGGGTGACCGGATCGCTGTGCAGCTGCCCAACGTATTGCAGTATCCGATTGTCGTGTTTGGTGCCATGCGCGCCGGTTATGTCGTGGTCAATACCAACCCTTTGTATACTGCCCGGGAAATGGAACACCAGTTCAACGACTCCGGCGTCAAGGCGCTGGTATGTCTGGCCAATATGGCTCACCTGGCTGAACAGGTTGTGCCGAAAACCGGCGTCAAGCATGTCATAGTGACCGAGGTGGGCGATATGCTGCCCACCTTCAAACGGTTGTTGATCAACGCGGTCGTCAAGCACGTCAAGAAGATGGTGCCAGCCTGGTCAATCCCCGGCGCGGTGCCTTTCGTCAAGGCCATGAGTGCGGGTGCGGGTGGCAGCTTCAAGGAAGCCAATCCGAATGCTGAAGATACCGCTGTGCTGCAGTACACCGGCGGCACTACCGGTGTTGCCAAGGGTGCCATGCTGACCCACCGAAACCTGATCGCCAACATGCTGCAGTGCAAGGTGATGATGCCGTCGGACATGGTCGAGGGCGGTGAGGTCATCATTTGTCCATTGCCGCTTTACCACATTTACGCCTTCACATTCCATTGCATGGCGGTAATGTTGCTGGGGGGGCAGAATATTCTGATCACCAACCCGCGGGACATTCCAGCCACCGTAAAGGAAATGTCCAGATTCCGCTTCTCGGCCTTTGTTGGGCTTAATACCCTGTTTGCCGCGCTGTGCAACAACGAGCAGTTCCGGCAGCTGGACTTCAGCGGTATGAAGTTGACGCTGTCCGGCGGCATGGCGCTGCAACAGGCTACCGCTGAACGTTGGCAGAAGGTAACTGGTTGCGAAATCTCCGAAGGTTACGGCATGACCGAAACCAGTCCGGTGGTGTCGGTCAACCCGTCCAACGCAGTCCAGTTGGGCACCATTGGTATCCCGGTTCCTTCGACCCTGTGCAAGATCATTGATGATGATGGCAATGAGCTGGCGCTGGGTGAGCGTGGCGAGCTGTGCGTCAAGGGTCCGCAGGTAATGAAGGGCTACTGGCAGCGTCAGGAAGCCACCGATGAAGTGCTTGATGCGGAAGGCTGGATGCGTACCGGTGACATCGCCATTATCCAGGAAGACGGGTACATGCGCATCGTTGACCGCAAGAAGGACATGATTGTGGTGTCCGGTTTCAACGTCTATCCTAATGAGTTGGAAGACGTCATGGCCGCTATTCCGGGTGTGTTGCAGTGCGCGGCAATTGGCGTGCCCAGTGACAAGAGCGGTGAAGCGATCAAGGTGTTTATCGTCAAGGAACCCGGCGCGCAACTGACTTCTGAGCAGGTACGCAGCCACATGAGTGAGACGCTCACTGCCTATAAGGTGCCGAAGGATGTCGAGTTCCGCGATAGCCTGCCGACCACCAACGTAGGCAAGATTCTGCGCCGTGAATTGCGTGACGAAGAGCTGAAGAAACTCGGCGTCGCATAACACCTGCATTCGCTTCTTTGCGACAATAGCCCCGCCCGGCGAATCCGGTCGGGGCTTTTTTGTAGCTGGCTATCCCTGCCGGCTACTCTTCGGGCCGCCGCAGGCGGTCACACGTTGCCAGAACAGGAAAGCATGACTGATTTCAGTACCCTCGCAGCCAGCCTTGAATCCGCCATGTCCGCTGATCGCCATCGCCTGCAGCGGCAATGGCAGGCCATGGGCAAAAAACCTGATGCGGCGCGATTGGCGCAGTGGCAGACGCGGCTGGCCGCTTCCTGTGCCCGCGTTCAAGCCCGAGCGGATAGCGTGCCGGCGCTGTCGTACGATGACAGCCTGCCCATTGCTGCGCGGCGGGATGACATAAAGCAGGCGATTGCCAAGCACCAGGTGGTGGTGATTGCCGGTGCTACCGGCTCGGGCAAGACCACACAATTACCGAAAATCTGTCTGGAGCTGGGCCGGGGCAGCCACGGCTTGATTGGTCATACCCAGCCGCGACGCCTGGCTGCGCGTAACGTGGCCAACCGCATCGCGGAAGAACTGCATACACCGTTGGGCGAACTGGTCGGCTTCCAGGTGCGGTTTACCGATCAGAGCACCGAACGCACGCTGATCAAGCTGATGACCGACGGCATCCTGTTGGCGGAAACCCAGAATGATCGCTTCCTGTCCCGTTACGACACGCTGATCATCGACGAGGCCCACGAACGCAGTCTCAATATTGATTTTCTGCTCGGCTATCTGAAAACCATTCTGCCCAGGCGCCCGGATCTCAAGGTCATCATTACCTCGGCGACCATCGACCTGGAGCGTTTTTCTGCCCATTTCAACGATGCTCCGGTAATCGAGGTATCCGGTCGAACCTATCCGGTGGATGTATGGTATCGACCGCTGGCATCCGAGGTGGATGAAGACGGCAACCGGATCGAAGAGGATCTGAGCATCGATCAGGGCATTCTCGCTGCCCTGCGCGAACTGGAACAGCACGAGCGGGCCAGTGGTAAACCGGCGGGGGATGCGCTGGTGTTCCTGCCGGGTGAGCGAGAGATTCGTGATACCGCAGATTTTCTACGCAAGGCCAATCTGAAGCACACCGAGATTCTGCCGTTGTATGCGCGGCTATCGGTAGCTGAGCAGCAGAAGATCTTTGCGCGACACGCGGGGCGTCGGGTCATTTTGTCGACCAACGTGGCCGAGACCTCTCTGACCGTACCGGGGATCGTCTACGTCATTGATCCGGGTGAAGTGCGCATCAGTCGCTATAGTCCGCGTTCCAAGGTGCAACGCTTGCCGATTGAGCCTGTGTCGCGGGCCAGTGCGGATCAGCGCAAGGGGCGTTGTGGCCGTGTTGCGCCGGGTATTTGTGTGCGCTTGTACAGCGAGGACGATTTCAATAGTCGGCCGACCTTCACTGATCCGGAGATAAAGCGAACCAATCTGGCCGCCGTCATTCTGCAGATGCTGCACCTGCGCCTTGGTCGCATTGAGGACTTTCCCTTTATTGAGCCGCCGGATGGTCGCGCCATCAGTGACGGTTTCAACCTTCTGCAGGAACTGGGTGCTGTTCTGCGCGATGGACAGATTACCGAGGTGGGCCGACAGTTGGCTCGGCTACCGGTCGATCCACGTATTGGACGCATGCTCACGGAGGCAGCAAGCCTGGGCAGTCTGGACGAAGTGTTGATTATCGCCAGTGCGTTGGCCGTGCAGGATCCCCGTGAACGACCGATGGAACGCCAACAGGCGGCGGATCAGGCGCATGTGCAGTGGCGTGACGAGCATTCGGACTTTGCGGCATTCATCAACTTGTGGCGCGGTTTTGAAGAGCAGCGTCTGGAGCTCACCCAGAACCAGCTGCGTAGCTGGTGCCGGCGGAACTTTCTGAATTATCTGCGTCTGCGCGAGTGGCGTGAGACGCATCGTCAGCTGTTGCTGACCTGCCGTGATCTAGGCATGACCATCAATCAGCAGCCGGCGGGTCATGATCCCGTTCACAAGGCGTTGTTAGCCGGTTTGCTGAGCCATCTGGGCAACAAGACCGAGAATGGCGACTACATGGGGGCGCGGCAGCGTCGCTTCCTGTTGCATCCCTCCTCAGCGCTGGCGAAGAAGCGGCCAGCGTGGGTGATGGTAGCGGAGCTGACCGAGACCAGTCGCTTATACGGCCGGTTGGCTGCGCGGATCGATCCGCTCTGGGTCGAGCCGTTGGCCACGCATTTGAGCAAAACCAACCACAGCGAACCCCATTGGGAGAAACGCCGTGGCCAGGTGGTCGCCTTCGAACAGGTAACGCTTTTCGGCCTGATCATAGTGCCCCGTCGTAAGGTGCATTTCGGGCCTATCGATCCGATCGCTTCACGGGAGATATTTATCCGTCAGGCGCTGGTAGCGGGTGAATGGCACGGCCGGGCCGCCTTCAATAAAGCCAATCTGGCATTATTGGAGGAGCTGGATCGGTTGGAGGCGAAGGCACGCAAGCGCGACATTCTGGTGGACGAGGAGACGCTGTATCGCTATTTCGATCAGCGTATCCCGGAAAATATCTATCAACTCGCCAGCTTCGAGCGTTGGCTGAAGCGCACCAGTCATGAGCAGCCACAGTTGTTGCATATGACGCGGGATGATCTGTTGCAGCGCGAGGCGGATGAAGTCACTGTCCAGCAGTATCCGGACACGCTGCGCTGGGAACGCGTGGCCTTGCCGCTGAGCTATCACTTCGAGCCGGGTAGTCCGGCGGATGGGGTAACGCTGACGGTACCATTGGCACTGCTGCGCCAGTTGCCGGAGCAGCGGCTGGAATGGTTGGTGCCCGGCTTACTGTATGACAAGTGTGTCGCGCTGGTGCGTGGGTTGCCCAAGGCGCTGCGCAAGAACTTTGTACCGGTTCCGGATTTTGTACGCGCAGCGCTGGAGCGTATGCCCTTTGCTGAAGGGCGACTGACCCAGGCGCTGGGTCGTGAATTGAGCCGAATGACCGGTACCCGCCTTGCGGACGAGGCGTGGGACGATGTCACGCTTGATGACCACCTGTTGATGCGCCTGTTGGTCGTCGATGCCGATGGTAAGGAGATCGCCAGTGGACGGGACTATGGTGCGTTATGTCGCGAGCTGGTAGGTGAGTTGAGCGAACAGCGGGTGGCGGCACCGCTGCCGACAATGAACAAGGCCCGACCAGCAGCAGTCGCGGGGCAGGCAGCGCTGCCATCGAGAGTCAGCCAGCGGCAGGCTGGCATAGATGTGGATTTCTGGCCGGCCTGGGTGGAGCAGGGCGACGGCGTGGTTGAGCAACTGTTCGACAATCCATTGCAAGCGCAGCAGGCCCACCGACTGGGCGTTCAGCGCTTACTGATGCAGGCCATGCCGGAGCAGGTCAAATTCCTGAGACAGAAACTACCAGCGGTCAAGGAGGCGGCGGTCTACTACCGGGAGATGGGCAATCAGCAACAGTTGACCGAGGACGTGCTGCTGGCGGCCATTGATCGTGTCTGCCTGCCGGATGGCACAGAACTGCCACGAGATCCCGCCGAGCTGAAAGCGCGAGTGGCGCAGGGCCGCGCTGAACTGGTAACCGCCGCTGAACAACTGGCCAGTCAGATATTGGCCATCCTCAAGGCTTGGCACGGTTTGCAAAAGCGTTTCAAGGGGCGCATCGATCTGGCCCATGCCATCGCCATGAACGATATCCGTGGCCAGTTGGACAATCTGATTTTCAAGGGCTTTGTACGGCAGGTGCCCCAGCAATGGTTGATGCAATACCCTCGCTATCTGGCCGCCATAGCTCAGCGATTGGACAAGTTGCCCAGCCAGGTTCAGCGTGATCGGGTCTGGACGGAGGAACTGCAGCGCTTCTGGCAGCAATATGTGGCGCTGCGACAGCGTTATGATGTTGAAGGGCGGGAAGATGAACGTCTGCAACAATGGCGCTGGATGTTGGAAGAGTATCGGGTGTCGCTGTTTGCTCAGCAGCTGGGCACACTCATGCCGGTGTCGGATAAGCGCTTGAAGAAACTGTGGCACGAGCTCACTGCCTGAAGCGCAGCATGAACAAGGACAAGCAGGACATGACATTAGCCAGCACAGCAGGGCCGCCGGGATCGCAACTCCTGCTACGTCGCTTTGCTGACAGCGGCCCGCCTGTGCTGATGGTGCACGGGTTGGGTGAGAGCGGAGACATATTCTGCCCAGCGCCAGACAGCGGACTGGCGCCCTGGTTGGCGGATGCGGGTTATTCGGTTCATGTCGCTGATCTGCGCATGCGTAGTGCGCACGAGGCGGAGGCGGGGATATCCCAGCATCAGCTGATCACCGAAGACCTTCCCATTTTATTTGAGCGCATCGTGGCCGAGCATCCGGGAACGCCGTTCTTTATCCTCGCTCATGGCTGGGGCGGCGTATTGGTCAGTTCTGCCTTGATTCGCCAGCCCTGGTGGCAATCGCAGGTGGCTGGGCTGATACAGATTGGTGTACGCAGGGTTTGCCAACAACACAGCTGGCGGCGCCGTCTGTTACTTGATCTGATGTGGGGCAGGGCTGCGCCATGGCTGGGTCGTCGGCAGGGCGTATCGGCCTTGCGCACGCTCGGCCTGAGAGAGTGGATCTTTGCCAACAGCTATATGACGAAGTGCGAATGTGGCAAAATGGCGGAATATGGCGCGACCCACAGGATGGTTTCGATTATGCTGCAGCAGTGACTGGCATAGGCTGGCCGAATAGTTGGTATCTCGGCGGCCGCAACGATCATTGCATCGGGCATCCCGCCGATATTTCGTTTTTTGCCCATGAGTTGGGTGTGCATGATGCACAGCTGATTCTGCTGCAGAAGGGATCCGGAAGTTCTCGAAATTATGGTCACGGCGACCTGCTGACTCATCCGTCAGCAACCATTGACCATTTTCCGTTGATCTTGTCCTGGATGACCCGTCAGGCGGCGCCCAACACCCGAACAGATTGAATATAAAGAGGCCCAACCGTGCAGAAAGTAGTTATCAGTGGCACAGGTTTGTACACCCCCCCATACAGCATCAGCAACGATGAGCTGGTTGCCAGCTTCAATGCCTGGTCCGAGCGCTTCAATGCCGAGAACGCAGCGGCCATCGCCGCCGGTGAAATGGCTCCAGCCCCGGTGTCCAGCAGTGAGTTTATCGAAAAGGCCTCCGGCATCAAGAGTCGTCATGTGATGAACAAGAGCGGCATCCTTGATGTCGATCGCATGGTGCCGAGTATCCCGGAACGCAGTAACGATGAGTGGTCGATCCTTTGTGAAATGTCCGTCAAGGCCGCAGAAGAAGCATTGCAGCGCGCCGGGCGCACCGCAGCCGATATTGACGGTGTGATTGTGGCGTGCTCCAACCTGCAGCGGGCCTACCCTGCGGTCGCGGTGGAAGTTCAGGCTGCGCTGGGTATCAATGGCTTTGGCTTTGACATGAACGTGGCCTGCTCGTCAGCTACCTTCGGTATCCAGAATGCGGTCAACAGCGTCGCTACCGGCCAGGCGCGCGCCATTCTCATGGTCAACCCGGAGATCTGCACCGGGCATATGAATTTCCGTGACCGCGATAGTCATTTCATTTTTGGCGATGCCTGCACTGCGGTGATTCTGGAGCGTGCGGACAAGGCCACTTCAAAGCATCAATTCGAGATTCTGGGCACCAAGCTGCTGACCCAGTTTTCCAACAATATTCGTAACAACTTTGGATTCCTCAACCGCGCTGATGAAAGCGGTATTGGTAAGCCGGACAAGCTGTTTGTTCAGGAAGGGCGCAAGGTTTTCCGTGAGGTCTGTCCAATGGTCGCCGAGCTGATCGGTGAGCAGCTGCAACAGCTGGATATTCCGGTCACAGAGGTCAGCCGCTTCTGGCTGCACCAGGCCAACCTGAACATGAACATGCTCATTGCCCGCAAACTGCTGGGTCGCGATCCTGATCTGGAGAAGGAATCGCCGGTGGTACTGGACGAATATGCCAACACCAGTTCTGCTGGTTCCATTATTGCTTTCCACAAATACCAGGACGATCTGCCGGCAGGCAGCGTCGGGGTGATCTGCTCCTTTGGTGCCGGCTATTCGATTGGTAGCGTAGTGGTGCGTAAGCTCTGACAAAGCACTTCTTGTTCCTTGTCTTGATGCGGTCTTCTCCTGTTGCTTGCGGTGTTTGGGGAAGGCCGCGTTATCCAATTACCGCTATTCATATGTCTTCATACCCGCTTCCCCTGCAAAAGTTCCGCTGACTTCAAATATTCATAATTCAGCAAGCTGGCTGTAATACAGGATTTCCATAATCGCTTCGGTCGAAACAAACAACGTCAAAAATTTGCAGGATGACGTTTTACAATCCCGAAGGAGCTTTCCTGATGAAGAAGAAGTTGATTGCGATTGCTGTTGGTGCTGCGGCTATCATGCCTGCTCTGGCCATGGCTGATGTAAGCATTTACGGTCGTGCCCACGTTTCTGTCGATTTCTTGGATGATGGTGCTGACTACTCCGAAACCAACCTGTCCAGCAACTCCTCACGTCTGGGCTTTAAGGGTGACCACCAGATTAACCCTGACCTGAAAGCGTTCTTCCAGATTGAACAGGAAGTTCTTTTCGGTTCAGAAGGTGACAGTAAATTTAACACTCGCGATACCTTTGTTGGCTTGAAGGGCGACCAGTGGGGTGCGATCCAGCTGGGTCGTTTTGATAGCCCTTTCAAGGTGGCTCGTGGTCCGGCCAACTTGTTTGGTGATCAGTTAGGTGACATGCGTAACCTGACTCGCGTAAGCAACTCTCGCTTTGACGAGCGTTACGACAACACCATTCAGTACACCACACCTGATTTCAGCGGTTTCAATATGAAGCTGGCTTATTCTGTTCATGCCGGCGGTTCTGCTGACCTGGATCATGATAGCGACTCCATCAGCACCTCTTTGAACTATGCCGGCGGCCCATTTGAAGCTTCCTTGGCTTATGAGAAGGCTGAAGAAGAAACACGTATTTCCAGCAGTGTGCCAGTAGGTGATCGTGAAGGCGTGCGTCTGGCTGCTGCTTACAAGCTGACTGATGCCTTCAAACTGGTCGGTTTCTACCAGACGGTTGAACAGGACAGCGAGAACCTTACTTCTTCACAGAACGACCAGCTGACTGCCGATACGTATGGTCTGGGCGGGGAATACAAGCTCACTGGCAATACCGCGCTCAAGGCGATGTGGATGACCCGTGACGTTGATGCTGACGACCGTGACAGCGATATGCTGGTGGTCGGTGTTGAGCACAAGCTGGACAAGGCTGTGCGGATATATGCGAACTACGCGATGGTAGACAATGATGACAACATCGGTCTGACTCCATGGGGGCAGGGCCGCTCTGCAGCACCTGGTAGTGACCAAGGCGTCAACGCAAACGGTGAAGAAGCCTCTGGTTTCTCGGTTGGTCTGCGCTACGACTTCTAAGTTTTTCGGAATACATGGAAGTATCCAGGCCGGGTTGCTCTTTAGAGTACCCCGGCTTTTTGTCATCTGATTGACATCATTTGTTCTTATTCTTGTTCCCAGGTTGCAACCATCAAGGTGTGCGCCCTCTGAATCCGCTTGCCCATTCGCACCAAGGAGTTCTCATGCGTAGCCTGTTCTGCATCGCCGTTACTTTTCTGCTCACCGCCTGTGCCCAGCAGTCCCATGTACAGTTGTACCCTGGCTCGCCCAAACAGGAAGAGCAGGTATTGACGGTAATCGTGCCTTACGAGTTGGAAGTGCAGAGCATCAACGGCCAGCATATTGCCGCGGCCAATGCCATGTTCGGAACCAATGATAAACGACTGCATTTGCAGCCGGGCGCCTATCAGATCAATGCCTTTTACAAAAACGGCTTCGATATTGATGGTGGCCTGAGCCATGAAGTGGTGCGTGGGCGTACCGGTGTATTCTCGTTTGAAGGGAAGGCTGGCGACCTGTGGCAGCTGGATTACGAGCGCCCCCAGAGTGTAGAGGAGGCCAGAGCATTTAAAACTGAATTCAAGGCTTCGGTAGTAAATACCCGTACTGGTGAGCGTCATGCGGCGCGGACTGGGCAAAGTAACAGTTCGCTGGTCAGCAATCTGTTGGGCACTTCCTCGGTACCGGCGGCCGACCGTCCGTCCACTATCGCTCCCCTGGGGGCAGCGCCTGCCGTGGCCCCTGTAGTGCAGACTTACAGTAATACCGTGACTCCCATGCCGATTGATGTGGCTGGAGAAACCCTGCCACACAATGACGCTACGCTGACCACTCTGAAACAACTCTGGTACCTGATGAATCCGGAAAGCCGTTCGGCATTTTTGGACTGGGCTACCCAGTAAGATTTTCCCCGCTTGTGCAATGCTCCTTCAGCCCCCGTTACGGGGGCTTTTTTTGTTTGCCCGGCGAAGCCGGCAAACCCGTCCACCTGAAAGAAGGTGGA
>CAYYUQ010000062.1:0-20646 GCA_964474945.1 uncultured Halopseudomonas sp.
GAACCCCGCCAACTGGCGGGGTTTTTTATTGACAAAAAATCAATCCGCAATACTGATCTTCCCTTCACGAGCCTGCAGCTGCGGACGGCCAGCTACCGTTACGTCACCTGACGCCATCCGATGCGGTATAATTTCTGACTTACATATGTGTCCCTGAGGAGACCGAAGATGAGTCAGGATCGCGTCATCATTTTTGATACCACCTTACGTGATGGTGAGCAAAGCCCCGGTGCTTCCATGACCAGGGATGAGAAGCTACGCATTGCCAAGGCGCTGGAAAAGCTGCGGGTGGATGTCATCGAGGCGGGGTTTGCCATCGCCAGTCCCGGTGACTTCGAGGCAGTCAGGAGTATTGCTGACACCATCAAGGACAGCACTGTATGTAGCCTGGCTCGGGCGGTCGATGCAGATATCGACCGTGCGGCTGAAGCGCTGGTCAACGCCAACTCAGGGCGCATTCACACTTTTATCGCTACCAGCCCCATTCACATGGAATACAAGCTGCGTATGCAGCCTGACCAGGTTATCGAACAGGCGGTATACGCGATCAAGCGCGCGCGCAACCTGTGTGCTGATGTGGAGTTCTCTTGTGAGGATGGTGGTCGTTCCGAGATAGATTTTTTATGCCGGATTATCGAGCAAGCCATCGACGCCGGTGCGCGCACGATCAATATTCCGGACACTGTGGGTTACGCTATTCCGCACCAGTTCGCCGAAACCATCCGGCAGGTCATTGAGCGGGTGCCTAATGCGGACAAGGCAATCTTCTCGGTACATTGCCACAACGATCTGGGTTTGGCTGTAGCGAACTCGCTGGCGGCAGTCACCGCAGGGGCTCGTCAGGTTGAGTGCACCATCAATGGTCTGGGCGAGCGCGCGGGCAACGCGTCCTTGGAAGAGATCGTCATGGCGATCAAGACCCGCCAGGACGTATTGGGCGTGCAGACCGGGATCGTCACCGAACACATCCTCAGCACCTCGCGGCTGGTATCGAGCATTACCGGCTTCCCGGTTCAACCAAACAAGGCGATCGTGGGCGCCAATGCTTTTGCCCATGAGTCTGGTATTCACCAGGACGGTGTGCTCAAGCATCGTGAGACATACGAAATCATGAGTGCCGAATCAGTTGGCTGGCATGCCAACCGACTGTCTCTGGGTAAGTTGTCTGGCCGTAATGCATTCCGTACCCGGTTACAGGAGTTGGGTATTGAGCTGACCAAGGAGGCGCTTGATGCCGCCTTTGCGCGCTTCAAGGAGCTGGCAGACAAGAAGCACGAGATATTCGATGAAGATCTGCATGCTTTGGCCTCCGACACTGTGGCAGACGTAACAGAGCGCATGCGATTGGTATCACTGGATGTCAGTTCGCGTACCGGAGAGGTGCCAGTGGCGAACATCACAGTTGAAGTGGATGGTATTGAACAGCAGACCACCGCTTCCGGTTCCGGGCCGGTGGACGCGACCTTCCGTGCTCTGGAGCAGATTGCCAACTCCCAGGCGAATCTACAGTTGTATTCAGTCAATGCAATTACCGAAGGAACCGATTCTCAAGGTGAGGTAACCGTGCGCTTGGAAAAGGATGGGCGTATCGTCAATGGTAACGGCGCTGATACCGATATCATCATTGCGTCCGCCAAGGCCTATATCAATGCGTTGAATCTGATGTATTCAGATGCGCGCAGGGCGCACCCGCAGATCGAAGGTATCTGATGCTGGAATCCACACGGCTGGATTATCTGGCTGCCATGGGGGTGGTTGGCTGGGTGCCGCGCCAGGCATTAGCCAATGCGGCATTTCGGCTGCCCCCGGAACTACCGGTAACAAGAGAGGCGCCAGGGCGAGCACCCGAGACCAGGATTGAATTGCCGCTCGACAGTAATCGGCCCGCTGGCACCGAGGCGAGCCAGACGTCGCAAGCGGCGGAAGCGATCAAGGCCAGCATTGCTGTTCGCTCCACCAAGCTCGCACCACAACCTGCTCCTGTGCTTGAGCAGCAGGTCGCCGAGTCTGAGGTCAAGGCAGAGCCGTTGGAGGCATTCTATCTTCAATTATGGATGGCCGGGCCCTGTGCGCTGCTGATCGAGACGCAGGAGCCCGGTTTGGAAAGCGCTTCCCCGGCGCTGCATCTGCTCAAGAATATTCTGCGAGCGGTTCGGTTGCCGGAGGTACCGCATTTCTATGCGGATTTCCACTGGCCTCTGATCAGGAATCGGCAGTTTGATCGCAGCGCCCCCGCTGCCAGCCTGGCATTACAGGCTTTCATGCAGGGTCGACTGGAGAATAAAGGCATCGTGTCCATTGGTTGCTTTGGCACCTATCCCCGCCTGCTGCTGGGGGCAGGGCTGGATCTGTCTGAACCTGCTGCCTCGGAACAATTGATTGAACATTTACCCCCGACCTGGTTTGCGCCGGCACTGGATTCATTATTGAGTGATCCAGCTGGCAAGGCGCAGCTTTGGCAGCAACTCAAACGCATCATGTCCCGTTGGCAGGCTGAGCAATGATTGAACCAGCCTTTCGGCCAATGACCGAGGCGGATGTGGAGGCCGTGTTGAATGTTGAGTTCGCCGCCTTCAGTCATCCCTGGACTCGTGGAATATTCCTTGACTGTGTGAAGTCCGGCTACGAATGCTGGCTGATGTATCTTGGCGACCAGCAGGTCGGTCACGGCGTCTTGTCGGTGGCTGGGGATGAGGCCCATCTACTCAACCTGACGGTCAAGCCCGAGAGTCAATCCAATGGATTGGGCGGCAAGTTGCTTGCGCACCTGATAGAGCGGGCCGGTAATCGTGGCGCAGAGACCGTCTTTCTCGAAGTAAGAGAATCCAATCGACCTGCTCTTCGATTGTATGAACGGTTCGGCTTCAATGAGATAGGACGTCGGCGAGGCTATTATCCCGCGGTTGGCGGGCGTGAAGACGCCTTGGTCATGGCCTATCTGCTGCTTGATTGATCTGGCCGTCAACCCACACCTCTGGATTCTTGATGACGACACGACAATGGGCTGTGATCGGTTTGTTGATGACCGGTCTGGCCTGGGCCGGTAATGCATTAATCGCGCGGGCTACCGTGGGTATGCTGCCGCCGATCAGTCTTTCCTTCTGGCGTTGGACATGGGCGCTACTGCTCTTGCTCCCCTTTACCGCCCGGGGGCTCCGGCAGCATCGCCGTTTGCTGCTTGATAACTGGAAACGACTGGCAATTCTTTCTGCACTCAGTATTTCCTCCTACAACACCCTGCTATACCAGGCTGCGCAAAGTACCACGGCGATTAACCTGACGCTGGTCGGTACCGGGCTGCCAGTGGCTGCCTTCTTCTGGTCGGTGTTGTTACTGCGCCAATGGCCGGCACGGGCGACAGTGGTTGGGACTGTCTTCGGTTGCTGTGGGTTATTGCTTATCCTCGCAGGGGGACAGCCGGGTCGTCTGCTGATGCTGGAGTTCAATGACGGCGACGTGATCATGCTGGCGGCGGTGATGTCCTGGGGGCTGTATTCGGTGTTATTGCAGCGCTGGGTGCTGCCGGTACCGGGCATGGTGCTGATGGCCGCCATGTTGTTGTGCGGTGTCCCGCTGCTGGTGCCTTTCTTCCTCTGGGAGTTGGCTCATGTGGGGCCGATGCCGTTGACATGGCAGGCCGCGGGAGCCGTGGGTTATACCGCCATCTTTGCGTCGTTACTGGCCTACATCGCTTGGAATAATGGCGTCAAGGTTCTGGGCCCGTCCACCGCATCGCTGTTCAGTTATCTCACTCCGGTATTCACCGCCTTGCTTGGCGTCGTGTTATTGAGCGAGCAGTTGTATTGGTATCACCTGGTGGGTGGAGCGCTTACCTTTACTGGTTTGATACTGGCGACGCGCTGGCGATGTAGTGGTCTAATGAAACCGGACACCAACTAGGCGACAATGCTCGCCACGGAGAGGTGTTCGATGACTAGAAAGCGACGTACGTTTACCCCTGAATTCAAGCAGGAAGCAGCCAGTCTGGTGCTGGACCAAGGCTACAGCATTACCCAAGCCAGCACATCGCTGGGTGTGGTTGAAAGCGTCTTGCGCAAATGGGTCAAACAGCTTACTGAGGAGCGGCACGGTGTTCCCCCCAAGGGCAAAGCTATAACGCCGGAGCAGCAGCGAATTCAGGAGCTGGAAGAACGGTGCCGACGGCTTGAAATGGAGAAATCCATATTAAAAAAGGCTACCGCTCTCTTGATGTCGGACGACTGGAAACGTACACGCTGATTGACCAGTTGAGAGAGCAAGCCCCGGTTGACATGGTGTGCGCAGCCTTTGATATCAATCGTTCCTGTTATTACGAACACCGCCAGAAGGTCCAGCGTGTGGATGCTGAGCGTGTAGCCCTGAGGGCCCAGGTTAACGAGCTGTTCAATAAAAGCCGCAGCTCGGCAGGTAGCCGCACCATCAAGAGTATGCTGAACGATCATCGGCCGCTTCAAGGTGCGCCGTCTGATGGAAGGGCTTGGGTTGACTTGTAAGCAGCCAGGCCCTCATAAGTACAAGCTCTGGAGCATGCCTGGGAGCAACGTGGACGCCCTCATGGGGATGTTCCATTCTGACCAAGGGTCGCAGTATGCGAGCCGCAAGTTCCGGCAGAGGCTCTGGCGCTACCGTATGGTGCAAAGCATGAGCCGCCGAGGCAACTGCTGGGATAATGCCCCTATGGAGCGGCTATTCCGTAGTTTGAAAACGGAGTGGGTACCGTCGAGGGGCTACCAGAGCCTGATAGCCGCCCGGAAGGATGTCAGCTACTACCTGATGGTGCACTACAATCAGCGGCGGCCTCACGCCTTCACTGGTGGACTCGCCCCGACAGTAGCCGAAGAAAAACTTAAAACTGTGTCCGGAATCAGTTGACCACTACAGCAGGATCACTCCTGAACATGGCTAATTTCGTTAAGCGCGGATAGCGGCTATGATTATTCCCGGCTTGAGAATGCCAACGCCTGACGAGTTTTCTCAGGATGAACACGGCCAGTTTTTCACTTGCAAACATAGATGAGGCAACAGATGACGACCTTGATGAGGTTCCCGTACGACGCTGACTCGGACGAAACTTCAACGTTTCAGCACGCGGTACGGACCCGGCGCTCCTATCGTGGTTTCCTGCCAAAGCCCGTTCCTGAAGATATTCTGCGCGAAGTGCTGACCGACGCCCAATGTGCACCCTCCAACTGCAACACCCAGCCTTGGGAAGTGCACATTGTTTCAGGAACAAAACTGGCTGATCTTTCTCGAGTGATCCATGCAAAGAACGATGCAGGCGAATTCACGCCTGACTTCTCGTTCGACATGGATGAGTATTACGGAGTCTATCGGGAGCGTCAAAAGGCTCAGGGCAAAGCATATTATGAGGCCTTGGGGGTCGCGAGAGCAGATGAGGAAGCCCGGAAGCAAGCGGTCGCATTGAACTACTCCTTCTTCAATGCTCCACATATCGCCCTTCTATTCATGCCATCGTTCGGGGACAACGTCCGTGTGGGCGGCGATATCGGGATGTACGGCCAGACATTCCTTCTGTCCCTCGCGGCACGGGGTCTCGGGGGCATACCCCAGACGGCCCTTGGGTTCTTTGCCGGCACGATCCGGGAAGCGCTAGGCATCACTGACCAGCACAAAATGCTGTTTGGTATCTCCTTTGGTTACCCTGACGATGAAGCCCCGGGAAACCGCGTGTGGATGGATCGCGTGCCGATCACCGATAGCGTGACCTTCCACTCCTAGTGAACCCCTGATCATGGCTGATTGCGTTCTCGTGCACGGTGGGTGGCAGGGCGGCTGGAATTACCGAAGAGTCGCCGGATTGCTGCGACAGGCCGGGCACGAGGTTTACACATCTACGCTTACTGGCCTGGGGGAGCGATCTCACCTTGCTGAAATGCCGATCAATCTCGACACGCGGATCACCGACATCATCAATACCATCCTGTGGGATGACCTGTCAGATGTTGCGCTTGTCGGTCATTCGTAAGCGGCCATTTCAGTTCCTGCTTTTTACTGGCGCAACGCCATTTCTGTAGATGTATCGTTGCTCGAGAAGACGCGATAGCGCTCTTCTTGGAATGCTCGTAGTGCTCGTCAACCGGCTATTGACTGGGCTGTATCACCGAGTCACTGCGCGGACTCAAGCCAAAATATGAGGAATCCCGTCACGCTTTATCGAGACTCACGCATGAAACCTATGGATTCACTCATGTCACCTTGGATGATCCATGCCAAGGCAGGGTTGAGGACGGCGTAATCACTGTCGAATACACCAGTGACGGCGAACCGGTCATTTTCAAAGGGCATGAAAAAGGCCTTGGGCAACCCTGCATACATTCAATGAAGCCTGGCGTCGTGTGCCTGACATCCATTCAGGTTATTAGACCTATAACAGTCAGATATTTCATTGATGCGTCCCGGCGCGCTACGGTAGTTTATGAGATATCGAATGGGATCTACACTTGGGTTCCGCCTGTCTTCACCGTAAGGAGGTATAGAATGACTGCTCAACGGGTACTGATTACAGCGGGTGCGGGTGGCATCGGCCGCGCCATCGTCAACGCTTTCACCGCCAAGGGCGCCAGTGTGTTCGTCTGCGACATCAACGCCGACGGGCTGGCAAAGCTGGAAGCGGATTTTCCCGGCGTCAAGACCACTGTCTGTGACATCTCCTCCCTGACCGACATTGAAAAAATGGTCGCGCTGGCGGCGCAGACCCTGGGTGGTATTGACGTTCTCGTCAATAACGCCGGTATCGCAGGCCCTACCGCGCCGGTCGATCAACTGGATCCGGCCGACTGGGAGAAGGTTGTGCAGATCAACCTCAATGTCACTCACTTCGCCGTCCCTTTCCTGAAGCAATCCAAGGCCGCCTCGATCATCAACATGTCCTCGGTTTCCGGTCGCTTTGGCTACCCAAACCGCAGCGCCTACTCCACTACCAAGTGGGGCCTGATCGGTTTTACCAAGACGCTCGCGATCGAGCTCGGCGCGAACAACATCCGCGTCAACGCCATCCTGCCAGGCGCAGTGGATGGCCCGCGCTTCCAGAGCGTGCTCAAGGGACGCGCAGAGCTGAGCGGTCGCAGCATCGAAGACGAGACCGTTGCCGCGCTGGACAACCAGTCGATCAAGCATCTGGTCAACCCCAACCATATCGCCGATCTGGCCGTCTTCCTGGCATCGCCAAGCGGCGAATCGATTTCCGGGCAGATGCTGCCTATTGATTGTGATATGCAACATCTTTCCTGAGGAGAAAACATGAGCGTGAAACTGCGAGATCAACTGATCGGCGCCTGGAAGCTGCACTCCTACGTCGAACCCCCGGTAGACGGTTCCGAGCCGTTCTATCCGATGGGCGAGCAGCCAATGGGCATCATCATGTACACCCCGGACGGCTACATGTCCGCACAACTGATGAAACCCGAAGGCCGTGAAAACTTCTCCGTCAACGACTTCTACGAAGGCACGCTGGAAGAGTACAAGGCGGCAGGCTCCACCTATATCGCCTATACCGGCCCGTTCAAGGTCGATGAAGAAAAACGCACCCTGACCCACAGCATGTTCATTTCGCTGTTTCCCAACTGGATGGGCCAGACCCAGCCCCGTGTGGTCAGCCTGGAAGGGGACGTGCTGACTCTGGGCACCGCCTCCCCGATCAGCTCGAAAGGCAAAACCGTCAACTCCAAACTGGTCTGGCATCGCGCCAAGCCTGAATAAGCCTTGAGCGTCAATCCGGCACTTCCTTAGTTGCAGACTGCAGGCCGGTTGGCGGCGGCAGCCACTGCCGGTTCAGGGGTTGGCGTCGGTGCCTGACAATCGCCGGGTCAGTTCGGCATCAATGGCGGCCAGCAGTCGCGGGTCATCGGCTGTCACATCCGGCGCGAATCTGGCTACCACCGCGCCGTTTCGCCCGATCAGAAACTTCTCGAAGTTCCACAACACATCCGGCGGGTTGTTCGGGGTAATGCCGAAGCCCTGCAGCCGTTCGCGGAACGGGCCGTCACCGCTGGCCTGGGGCTGGGCTCTGGTCAGCTGTTGATAGAGCGGGTGCTGATCCTCGCCCACCACGGAGATTTTCGAGTACAGCGGGAACCGGACGTTGTACTCGGTCGAGCAGAACTGCTGTATCTCCTCGTTGCTGCCCGGTTCCTGGCCCTTGAAATTGTTGGCGGGGAAGCCGAGTACCTCCAGTCCCTGGTCTCGCTTGTCCTGGTAGAGCTTTTCCAGCTCGGCATACTGTGGGGTGAGGCCGCACTTGGAAGCGACGTTGACGACCAGCAGCACCTTGCCGCGGTAGTCGCCGAGGGTGCTGGAGGTGCCATCGATGCGGGTCAGGGGGATGTCCTGCAGTGTGCTCATGGAATGTGTTCCTGTTATTTATGGTGATCAGAAGGTAGCAGAAGTTGCGCCTGGCGTGTTGCCCGGGGCATCGGCGCAGCCAGTACCAGGCGGTTCAGCGCAGCATGAGCAGCGGTGTTGTACAGCGTCGCAACATGGTCGTGGTGGTGCTGCCGATAAAGAATTCGCGAATGCGTGAATGGCCATAGGCACCCATGGCCAGCAGGCCCAGCTGATGCTCCTGTTGATAGGCCAGCAGGGCGTCTTCCACTTCGCCAGCGAGCAGCGCGGTGTGTACTTCGTAGCCGCTGTCGACGAGTCGCTCCGCGGCAGCGGCCAGTTGCTTCTGGTGAGCGTCGGTATTGGCGCTCACCATTACCAGGTGTATCGGCATGCCGCGCAACAGCTCGCTGTTGCAGATCATGTCGATGCCCTTGTCGGCGGTCGGGCTGCCATCAAAGGCGAGCAGGACGCTGCGCGGAATTCGGAAGGCAGTGGGCGTCACCAGCACCGGACGGCGCATGCGGCGGATGGCGCTTTCCAGCTGGCTGCCAATCACCTGGTTGGGTTTGGTACTGTCCTCGCCGCGCTTACCGATGACCAGCAAGCGCATGTCGTTTTCCTGCTCCAGCAGGGTCTCTACCAGGTTGCCATGGCGTTCCAGCGTCTCTGGTTCTGGGTAGCCAGCGTCCTGTACGCGCTGGCGCGCAGCATCGAGCATCTGCTCGGCCTGCTCGCGGGCCAGCCGGGCGCGCTTTTCATCCAGCCTGGCCAACTCATCGAGCAATTGCTCCTGGCTATCCCAGCCAATGTTGCCGCTCAGGTCGCTGGATTGGGGATACAGCGCCCGATCCAGCACATGCAGTAACACCAGCGGAGCGCCCAGTTGCTGGCTGGCCCAGGCCGCGTAATCGCACACCGACGGGGCGGAAGTGGAGCCATCAATGCAGGCGATGATGTTGGTCATGCGATCGTCCTCTCGTCATTCACTGATCAGCTTGTCGCCGGCGTCCGGCTTGTCGTGCAATCCGAACCGGTCGACGATGGTGGCGCTGGCCTCGTTCAACCCGAGCACGTCCACGTTGGTGCCCTCGCGGCGGAACTTGATCACCACCTTGTCCAGCGAGGATACCGCGGTAATGTCCCAGAAATGCGCGTGGCTCAAATCAATGACCACCTTATCAAGAACTTCTCTGAAGTCGAAGGCGCCGATGAATTTGTCCGAGGAACTGAAGAACACCTGCCCGACCACCCGATAGGTGCGCTGCTTGCCTGATGCATCAAGCTCTGAGGTAATGGACAGGTAATGCCCGACCTTGTTGGCAAAGAACAGTGACGCCAGCAGCACACCCGCCAGCACGCCGAAAGCCAGATTGTGCGTCCACACCACCACGGCCACGGTGACTATCATGACGATGTTGGTGGACAGCGGATAGCGTCGCAGGTTGCGCACCGAAGCCCAGTTGAAGGTGCCGATGGAGACCATGATCATCACCGCC
This sequence comes from uncultured Halopseudomonas sp., assembly GCA_964474945.1. Classification (GTDB taxonomy): domain Bacteria; phylum Pseudomonadota; class Gammaproteobacteria; order Pseudomonadales; family Pseudomonadaceae; genus Halopseudomonas. Next base: position 9,840 of record CAYYUQ010000062.1, read on the forward strand.
ACCAGCGCAGCCATGGGGATCTGGCTGACCCAATCGCTGAGAAATACCACCATTAACAGCAAAACGACACCGGCAACCAAACAGGAAAGCCGCGTACGCCCGCCTGATTTCACGTTGATCACCGACTGGCCGATCATCGCGCAACCGGCCATGCCGCCCATCAATCCCGAAGCGATGTTAGCCATGCCCTGGCCCTTGCACTCGCGGTTCTTGTCGCTGGAGGTGTCGGTCAGATCATCAACGATGGTTGCGGTCATCATTGATTCCAGCAGGCCGACCACCGCCAGCGCAGCGGAGTAGGGGAAAATGATCGTCAGCGTCTCGAAGGTCAGCGGCACATCAGGCCACAGGAACACCGGCAGCGTGTCTGGCAGCTCGCCCATATCACCCACGGTGCGAATATCCAGCCCCAGATACAGGGATACGGCGGTGAGCGTGAGGATGCAGACCAGTGGCGAGGGAATCAGCTTGCCGATGCGCGGCACGTAAGGGAACAGGTAGATGATGCCCAGCCCCGCTGCAGTCATGGCGTATACATGCCAGGTCACATTGATCAGCTCCGGCAACTGGGCCATGAAGATCAGGATCGCCAGCGCATTGACAAAGCCGGTCACTACCGAGCGTGATACAAAACGCATCAGCGAGCCCAGCTTGAGATAACCCGCCAGAATCTGCAGCACCCCGCACAGCAGGGTCGCGGCCAGTAGATATTCCAGACCGTGCTCTCTGACCAGCGTGACCATGAGCAGCGCCATAGCGCCGGTGGCGGCGGAGATCATGCCCGGTCGGCCACCGGCGAAGGCAATTACCACGGCGATACAGAAGGACGCGTACAGGCCGACCTTGGGGTCGACCCCGGCAATGATGGAAAAGGCGATGGCTTCAGGAATCAGCGCCAGGGCCACCACCAGGCCGGACAGCAGGTCGCCCCGCAGATTGGAGAACCAGTTCAGTTTGATTGATTGAAGGATCATGAAATAACTCGGGGGAAACAAAAAAAAGGCCCGCACACCGGGTGGTGTGCGGGCCCGGGAGGATACCACTCAAACGCGGAACTGTCGTACCAGCCCCTGCAGCCGGTCAGCCAGGCGGGCCAGCTCTTCGCTGGCGCCGGCGGTCTGTTCGGCGCCGGTACTGGTCTGCTCGGCCATCTCGCTGATATTGGTGATATTGCGGTTGATCTCCTCGGTCACCATGCTCTGCTCCTCCACCGCTGTCGCGATCTGCACGCTGATATCGCTGATGTCGGTGACCGCGCGGGTAATGTTGTCCAGCGCTGAGCCGGTCTGAATCACATGCTCCACACCGGAGCTGGCCATGTCGCGACTGGTCTGCATGGCGCTGGCGGCCTCGTTGGCGGCAGCCTGGAGCTTTTCGATGGCAGTGCGGATTTCCACCGAAGAGGCGTGCGTGTGGGAGGCAAGGTTGCGCACCTCATCCGCCACCACGGCAAAGCCGCGGCCATGTTCACCGGCCCGCGCCGCCTCGATGGCCGCATTCAGCGCCAGCAGGTTGGTCTGCTCGGCGAAACCGCGGATCACATCCAGCACCGAGCCGATGTGCTCACTGTGCTGCTCCAGCTGGTGCATAAGTCCGGCTGCTACTTTGATCTGCTCGGCCAGCTGGTGGATCACCTCGATGGTGCTGCTCACCACGTTGCGCCCGGTATCGGCTTCGCTGCTGGCCTCATTGGCCTTGCGCGCTGCGTCGGCGGTATTCTGCGCGACCTCTTGCACGGTGGCGCTCATCTCGTTGGTGGCGGTGGCCACCTGTTGCGTCTCCAGCTGCTGTTGATGCAGGTTGCCACTGGTCTGCTTGCTGATGATCGACGCTTCCTCCGCCGCTGCCGCCAGCTGGGTGGTCGCATCGCCCAGCTGCTGAACCATGCTCTGGAAGCGCTCGCCCATATTGTTGAAGGCGCTTGCCACATCGGCCAGCTCATCCTTGCCGTCATAGTCGATCCGCGCCGTCAGATCGCCCTCGGCCATCTGTCCGCTGGTGGTTCTGATCAGCCTCACAGCGCGGGTAATGCCGGTGATGGTGGCCCAGGCCAGCAGGGTGGTGAAGCCGATAGCCAGCAAGGTCAGGGCGATAATGATGTTGCGCGCGTTCTGGTGGTAGCGCTCGCCCTGGTCATATTCTGCCTCGGCGTCCGCCAGCTTCTGGTGCAACAGCGCGTTGCCCGCCTCGGTGACTGTGCTGAACAGCGGGATGGTAGCCCGCAGCAGAATACGGTTGCCCTCGGAGAAATCGCCGCTGCGCAATGCGTCGATCACTGGCTGCAGTCCTTCCTCAACGAATCGCTGGTGCTTGACGGTGAACTCGTCGGCGAGGCGCTGCTCTTGCGCACTGAGATCGCTCGCCATGAAGTTGTCCCACAGCACATTGATGACCGTGATGCTGGCCTCGACGGCTGCCAGGTGTATCCCGGTTTCATGATCGTGCAGGTGTGAAAGCGGGTTGCTCGGATCATGCTGCATGGCGAGCAGCACCTGCGTCTGGTTGGCATGCACCATTTCCAGCATCTGCCCAACCTGGGCCACAGGTTTCAGTTGTTCATGGAACAGATGCTGCATCGACTTCTGCATGCCGGCCATCCCGGCCAGTCCGGAAAGACCGCTGGCAACCAGCAGCAGGGCAGAGAAGGCAACAAGCGCAATCAGCCGGGTCCTGATGGAAAAGCGGGTAAGCATACTCAAATCCAACACCCTCCAGAGGGCAATCGAGCCGGGGCGGCTCCTCGCATGCATTGTATCCCAAAGGGCCGGCCAGAGGCCTTGGCCTGGATCAATATAACGCAGGCAGGTAATGACCTCTTAACCGGATGTTTCCGGTAACGGCCGGGTAACAGGGCTCTTGCAGGCTTCAGGCTCGATCATCTCAGGGACGCCAACGGCGTGCACCATGGTCTGCTTCGATGCCGTTGCTCTCGGCAGCCACGAATGCGACGTCAAACACACCCCGGTCATGCCGGGGTGTGTTGCTGCGGGCGGGCCGTTCTGCGCAACAGCAGGGCACCCACCACCAGTCCGAGCACCGCAGCGATAACCGAGCCCCCCAATACACCCAGCTTGGCCGCACCCAACAGATTGGGATCGATGAAAGCCAGCATGCCGATGAAGATCGACATGGTAAAGCCGACACCAGCGAACAGTCCGACCAGCCAGATTCCGCCCCAGCTAACCCCTTCCGGCAGGTTGGATAGCCCGGAACGCACCATCAACCAGCTCGCCCCAACGATACCCAGCGGCTTGCCAAGCGCCAGACCTGCAATCACCCCGACGGTTACCCATTGTGCGCCACTGACCGACAGGTCGATGCCATCCAGCGTGATACCGGCGTTGGCCAAGGCAAATATCGGCATCACGCCAAAGGCCACCCAAGGATGCAGCGCATGCTGCACGCGCACCACCGGCGGCAGAATTTCCCGTTGAGCCAGACGCAATGAGCGCAGGTGAGCAGTCATCTGCTCCTGATCATGGGCCGCGGACGAACCTTGCCCGGTAAGCTCCCCCGTGATACGAGCCAGCATATCGGTCGGCTTCTCGCGCATGCGAACAGCAATGACCGGAGTCATCATGCCCAGCACCACGCCGGCCAGCGTTGGGTGCGCACCGGTCATCAGCATGCCGATCCACAGCACCATGCCGGGAATCACAAAAGCGAAGGCGTTACCTATGCCCATCTTCTGCAATGCCAGCACCATGAGCACCCCTACGCCAGCGACCATGAAGCCGCTTGGATCCAGCCCGTCCGAATAGAACAGCGCGATGATCATGATGGCGACAATGTCATCGATAATGGCCAGAGCCAGCAGAAAGATCCGCACATTGCTCGGAATGGAGCGGCCCAGCAGCGCCAACAGGCCTACCGCAAAGGCGATATCCGTCGCGGTGGGGATGGCCCAGCCCTGCAGGCCGGGACTGCCCATGTTGAGGGCCGAATAGATGATGGCGGGAACCACCACCCCGCCAGCGGCAGCGGCGATGGGCAGCATTGCCTGGCGTGGGTTGCTCAGCGAACCCTCGTGGATCTCCCGTTTCACCTCCATACCGACGACGAGAAAGAACACCGTCATCAGCACATCGTTGATCCAGAAGTGCAAAGGCTGGGAAAAACTCAGATTGCCCAGCCCGATGGAGAGCGGCATATGCCACAACGCATGGTATGAGGGAGCGAAGGCAGAGTTGGCCCAGATCAGGGCAACGGCAGCAGCCACCAGCAGCACGATGCCACTGGAAGCCTGAATATGCATGAAGCGCTCGACAGTGGCAAAAGCCCGTTGAGTAATCACCTGGGCGCGCGGAAGATCCTGCCTGGCATGGCGGTGCGTCATCGTGAAGCCTCCTGCACAGGCGGCCCGACCCATGCACAACCTGTCCTCTCCGCAACAGCGCGGCGACACTCCTTGGCTCCGGAATATAGCCTCAGCGCGCGCGGCTGGCTAGCCGCATTGGAGTCAGAAGCGCATGGAGAATGTATATAAGAGCAATAAACGTCTTGTAGATGTCGCTATCCTGCGGGAGATTGCACGGTTTTCCGTACATTGTCTGCCAGTTGCCGCAGCCGCGGCAGATAATCTTTCTGCAATACTTCCAGCGGTACCCGCGCCGCGTTGGTGCTGATGTTGATGGCGCCGAGCAAGTCGCCGTTGCCGGTAAATACCGTCGTGGCCACCGAGCGCAGGCCCAAGTCCAGCTCTTGGTCGACAATGCTGTAGCCCTGCTCACGCACCCGCAGAATGTCCTCGCGCAGCGCCGCCTTGCTGGTCAGCGAATACGGGGTATGGGCCTGCAGGGTCATGCTCTCCAACCGTGCATCCAGCTCCCCGTCCGGCAGCTGGGCCAGCAGCACCCGACCCATTGAAGTATAGGCAGCGGGCAGCCGTGTGCCGGCCGACAGGGTGATGGCCATCAGCCGATGCGGCGCGGCCGAGCGCACCACATAGACCACCTCGGTGCCGTCCAGCACGCTGAGCGAGGACGACTCGCCGATCTCGGCGGTAATGTCCTGCAGATAATGCTCAATAACCGCCCGGTACTGGTTCGAGGCCTGGAAGGCATGACCCAGCTCCAGCACCCGGGGGGTCAGCTCGAAATTCCGCCCGTCTCGCCGCACATAGCCCAGTGATTCCAGTGTTAACAGAAAGCGCCGCGCCTTGGCTCGATCCATATCGGTACGACCGGCCATCTCGGTCAGGGTCATGCGCGCATGCTTGGCGTCGAACGCCTTCAGAATCTGCAGTCCGGACGCCAGCGCGGCCACGTAGTCCCGGTCGCCGGGTTTGAGTTTGCTATCCAGAGTCCTGTCTCCTGGGGTTGGAACCTGGGCGTATTCCAGCGCTGTTCGGCATGCGAACAATGCGGCCTTATTCTGAATTCGACCAAGGTGGGAGTTGACGAGGGGAAATTATATACGTCATGATGTTCGCATGTAAAACATATGTTCGTAATACGAACAACGACAATGTCACTTCAGGAGACCTCTGATGGCTGAATTTCTCACCCTGCGGGATGCGGTGACCAACCTGATCCACGATGGCGATACCATTGCGATGGAAGGCTTCACCCACCTGATTCCTTTTGCGGCTGGTCACGAGATCATCCGCCAGAAGAAACGCGACCTGACCCTGATCCGCATGACCCCGGATCTGATCTACGACCAGATGATCGGCGCCGGCTGCGCGAAGAAGCTGATCTTCTCCTGGGGCGGCAACCCGGGCGTGGGCTCGCTGCACCGCATGCGTGATGCCGTGCAGTCCGGCTGGCCGTGCCCGCTGGAGCTGGTCGAGCACAGCCACGCAGCCATGGCCAATGCCTATGAGGCCGGTGCCGCTGGTCTGCCATTGGCGGTGCTGCGCGGTTACATCGGCAGCGACCTGCCCAAGGTCAACGACCAGATCAAGTTCATCGAATGCCCGTTCACCGGTGAGCGCCTGGCGGCGGTGCCCTCAGTACGTCCGGACGTGACCGTGATCCACGCCCAGCGTGCGGACCGCAAGGGCAACGTGCTGGTGGAAGGCATTGTCGGGGTACAGAAGGAAGCGGTACTGGCGGCCAAGCGCAGCATTGTCACTGTAGAAGAGATCGTCGACGACCTGGGTGCTTCGGTTAACGCCTGCGTGATCCCCTCCTGGGCCATCACCGCTGTGGCTGTTGCCCCGCGTGGTGCGGCGCCGTCCTACGCGCTGGGCTACTACGAGCGCGACAACGCATTCTACAAGGACTGGGACGCCATCGCCCGGGATCGTGAGCTGTTCCAGGCCTGGTTGAAAGACAACGTATTTGCGAAAGGAGAGGCTTGAGATGACTGTTGAATTCACCTCCTCGGAAATGATGAGTATCACCGCCGCACGGGCGCTGACCAACGACATGACCTGCTTCGTCGGTATCGGCCTGCCCAGCGAGGCAGCCAACCTGGCCCGGTTGACCCACGCCCCGGATGTCACCCTGATCTATGAATCCGGCACCCTGCAGACCGCCCCGGAGGTGCTGCCGCTGTCGATCGGTGACGGCGAACTGTGCTCCTCGGCACTGACCACGGTGGCGGTCCCGGAAATGTTCCGTTACTGGCTGCAGGGCGGCCACATCAGCGTCGGCTTCCTCGGCACCGCGCAGATCGACCGCTATGCCAACCTGAACACCACGCTGATCGGTGACTACCGCAATCCCAAGGTCCGCCTGCCCGGCGGTGGCGGCGCTCCGGAAATCGCCACCAACGCCAAGGAAGTGTTCATTACCGTCAAACACTCCAAGCGTACCTTCGTCAACGAAGTGGACTTCATCACCACCGTCGGTTTCGGCCGCGATGGCAAAGCCCGCGACAACGTACCGAACATTGGTCGTGGCCCCACCGTGGTGATCACTGACCTGTGCATCCTCAAGCCGGACCCGGACACCAAGGAGCTGGTCGTCACCTCGCTGCACCCGGGCGTCACCCGCGAGCAGGTGATCGAGGCCACCGGCTGGGACATCCGCTTTGCCGACACACTGGAAACCACCCCGGAGCCGACCGAGCAGGAACTGACCGTGCTGCGCGAGCTCAAGGCCCGCACCGCAGCCCACCACGCCGGCAACTGAGGAACTGACATGACAGACGTATTCATCTGTAACCCCAAACGTTCGGCCATCGGCCGCTTTGGCGGCACCCTGTCCAGTGTGCGACCGGACGATCTGGCCGCCCAGGTGTTCAAGGCGGTACTGGAACAGGTGCCCGAGCTGAACGCCGAAGCCATCGACGAAGTGATCATGGGCTGCGCCAACCAGGCCGGAGAAGACAACCGCAACGTGGCACGCATGTCCGCACTGCTGGCCGGCCTGCCGACCAGCGTCCCCGGCACCACCATGAACCGCCTGTGCGGCTCTGGCATGGACGCGGTCGGCACCGCCTTCCGCGCCATCCGCGCCGGTGAAATGGATCTGGTACTGGCCGGTGGCGTGGAATCCATGTCCCGCGCGCCCTACGTCATGGGCAAGGCCGACAGCGCCTGGTCGCGTGGCCAGAAGATCGAAGACACCACCATCGGCTGGCGCTTCGTCAACCCGCTGATGAAGAAGCAGTACGGCATCGACTCCATGCCGGAGACCGCGGAAAACGTCGCCGAACAGTTCAACATCTCCCGTGAAGACCAGGACCTGTTCGCCCTGCGTTCTCAGGAAAAGACCGCCAAAGCCCAGGCTGACGGCATCTTCGACGACGAGATCGTCGCCATCGCCATCCCGCGTCGCAAGCAGGAGCCGCTGATCTTTGACAAGGACGAGCACCCCCGTGCCTCGACTCTGGAAAAACTCAACGCACTGGCTGCACCCTTCCGCGAAAACGGCAGCATCACCGCCGGCAACGCCTCCGGGGTCAACGACGGCGCCGCCGCCATGCTGGTGGCCAACGCCGCCTCGGTTGAAAAGCACGGCCTCAAGCCGGTCGCCAAAATACTGGGCATGGCCACCGCTGGCGTCGAGCCGCGCATCATGGGCATCGGCCCGGTACCGGCAGTGCGCAAGCTGCTTGATAAACAGGGCCTGACCATTGACCAGATCGACGTCATCGAACTGAACGAAGCCTTTGCCGCCCAAGGGTTGGCGGTAATGCGCGAGCTGGGCATCAAGGATGACGACCCAAGGGTCAACCCCAACGGCGGCGCCATCGCCCTGGGCCATCCGCTGGGTATGTCCGGCGCCCGCCTGCTGATGACCGCAGCATTCCAGCTGCAGCGCACCGGCGGCCGTTATGCGCTCTGCACCATGTGTGTCGGTGTAGGGCAGGGGATTGCCATGCTGATCGAGCGCGTGTAATCCAGTCGATGGCAGAGCGTTCACAAGGCGCTCTGCTGTCGGCATTTTAATGCCTCAAATAGGCCGCATATGGGTTCTATTGGGTATTAAAATGCCGATATGGCTTGCGGGGTAGCTGTTTCGGGGTATTATATTGCCGATTGCACACAAGAGCAGGCGGTTGCCCGTGGACAGAGCGAGCATAACGATACAGACCTTTCTGGATGGCCAGTGGCATAGCGCAATGGTGATCCGCTTTGACCACGCGGATCATGGGCTGGCCAGTCCCTGCTCCATGGAGTATTTCAGCGAGTACATCACCGGGCATCTGCACGCACTTCATTCGGTCTATTCCCCGTCAGTCAGTGCATCTCATCCCCTATCATGGGATATTCAGCGAGGTACGGCTCCGGCCTTCTTGCATGACATCATCCCCTCGGGTGCTGCACGCCAGCACATACTGGCCCGTATGGCAGTACCCCTCGGCGCTGGCGAGGATTTGTTCCTGCTGCAGCAGTGCACCCTGGCCCCCATTGGGCATCTTCGCATCCTGGAAGGGGTTGACCGTCTATCCGCCAGCACCAGGGTAGGCTTCTCCCGTGCGGAAGTGATTCGCCGGGATATTGCCTTTCTCGACCACGCCTACGAGCAGGGCGCAGCTGTAGGAGGTGCTACAGGTGCCGGTGGCGACGCGCCCAAACTGCTTCTTGCCGAAGATGAAGATGGAGACCTGCACCCTGACGCTGGACTGCCTGATGAGCAGGCCCGACGGCACTGGCTCATCAAGTTTCCACGCCATCCAGCCACCACAACTGACCGTAACATCCTGTTCAGCGAATACTGCTACTACCGTGCGCTTTCAGCGCTGGGCTTCAATACCATCGACAACGATAGGCTGGCATACGAGGAAGCGCAGCGGCCCAGCCTCTGGATGCCGCGCTTTGACCGCCGGCAAGAGGGCGGGCAGCTCCGGCGCATAGCGGTCGAATCCATCTACTCCCTGTGCGGAGTGACGCGCCCGGGCAGCCGTATGGATCATGCCGCCGTTGCCGAGCGCCTGGTCGAGGTATGGCAGGCTGCAGGGCAGGAGCATGAGGTGCCCGGTCTGCTGCGCGAATATTTGCGCCGGGATTTGATCAATCAGGTGCTGGGTAATACAGATAACCACGGACGCAACCTGTCGATCCTGAGAGAGAGTGGCCGTCTCTGTCTGGCTCCCATGTATGACATGGCACCCATGGTCATGGATCAGGCGGGCGTGGTGCGAACCACACGTTGGTCGGATGGCATCGAGCAGCTGAATCGGGTGGACTGGCGCAGAGCCTGCCAGCTGATGGCGCAATGGAGCGACCCCGACGAGTTGTTTGAAGGGCTGCGCGAAGATGCGGCGACCCTGCGTGGCCTGCCGGACCTGCTCTGTTCACTGGGCCTGCCGGAGGAAACCTGGAATGCGCCCATGATACCGCTCAAGCGTCTGGATGAGCTCTTCCGGCAATGGGGGCTGGCATGAGCGAGTCGAGCCGCGCCGACATATTCGACGACATCTGGCGCCAGCTGGATGAGGGCAGCATTACCCTCGGCGAAACCATACGCCAACTGCGCACCCGCATCACCGGCCTGACCCAGGCCGACTTCGCCTGTATGTGCAAGATTTCCCTTCGCACCCTGCGCCAACTGGAGCAGGACAACGGCAACCCCACCCTGGAAACCGTCAACAGCGTACTGCGTGCCTTTGGCATGACGCTGGGGATAGTGCCGTTGCGGCGGCGCTGACGTAGCATGAAGAGGAGCTCTTTCACCGCATTATCTGCGGCGAATAACTGGCGCATGCGGAGATTAAGCCCCCTAATCTCCGCGACCTGCTCTTGGCGCCCGCCGATGGCAGCACGCAACGCTTCTACAGCCTCTCGGCGCAGATCCAGCGCGAACGCACGGCTTACTACAATATCCTGGAGCGGACCCAGAAGGGATGATCATTGCCAGGCTCAGCTTGCGCTGGAGTACCCGCACCGGGGCGCTTATTCCTTGGCACCAGGATTGAATCCCGAGTTTGCGCTTTATGTAATGCAGGCCGATAATCATATGGTGTATTTAAAACCATATAATGAGAGGTTCCAGCATGGCTCAGCGATACATACCCACGCCATCGGATAGCGACATCCAGCGCTCTGGCATCCTGAGCACCACCATTCTCACGGAGCTGGGATTGGGCACCAGCGCTCAGGAGCTGCATCAGGCCGTGGAGCTGGGGCTGACCTGGAGCACCTTCCAGAAGCTGATGAATATCGTCAGCCACAACAAGAAACAGCTCTCAACCATACTGCATATCCCCCCTGCCACACTGGACAGACGAGCCAGGGGTGGTCGGTTCAGCATCGAAGAAAGTGACCGGATTGTCCGGTATGCGAAGGTTCTGATTGCTGCTGAATCCTTGTTCGAGGGTGACAGGGCGGCAGCAATTCTCTGGCTTGAAACACCGGCGAAGGCGCTGGGAGGAGAGCGCCCCAGCGACTTGATATCAACCAGTGTCGGTACCA
>CAYYUQ010000063.1:0-20299 GCA_964474945.1 uncultured Halopseudomonas sp.
TCGACGAAGCGGATGAAATGCTCAAGATGGGCTTTGCCGACGACCTCGACGCGGTATTCGAGAAGGTTCCGGAAAATACCCAGAAGGCGCTGTTCTCCGCCACCATGCCAGCCGGCGTGCGCACCGTTGCGCGCAAGCACATGCGTGATCCGAAAGAGATCCGTCTGCACAGCGGCAAGACCAGCAGCCTGGATACCATCACCCAGAAAGTCTGGGAAGTGGCCAACCATCACAAGCTGGACGCCATGACCCGCCTGCTAGAAGTCGAGCCGGTCGAAGCCATGATCGTCTTTGTGCGTACCAAGATTGCCAGTCAGGAGCTGTCCGAGCGTCTGGAAGCCCGTGGCTTTGCCGCCGCGGCGCTGAACGGCGATCTGAGTCAGCAACTGCGCGAGCAGGTGGTTGACCGTCTCAAACGTGGCCTGCTGGACATCGTCGTCGCGACTGACGTAGCCGCTCGTGGTCTGGACGTGGAACGTATCTCCCACGTACTGAACTATGACCTGCCGCACGACAGCGAGTCCTATGTGCACCGTATCGGCCGTACCGGCCGTGCCGGTCGCTCCGGCACCGCTATCCTGTTTGTCACGCCGCGGGAACGCCGCATGCTGGGCATGCTGGAAAAAGCCACCGGTCAGAAGATCGAACAGCAGGCACTGCCAAGCGCCGACGCCGTTCGCAGTGGGCGTCTGAGCAAACTGGGTACCCGTCTGCAGACCGCAGCCGAGTCCACCGGCTCGCTGCATCAGCAACTGGTTGATGATCTGCTGCAGTTGACCAATATGGAACCGCTGGAACTGGCTGCTTCGTTGCTGGCTATCCTGCCTGGCGCCAAGACTCTGGTCGAACCCGTAGCAGATCTGCCGGTTGCACCCCCGCGCCGCGAAATGGCCGAGGATCACGACAGTGGTCTGATCCGCTACAAGGTTCAGGGTGGTCGTTCCAACGGCCTGATGCCCAAGCCGCTGGTTGATGCACTGGTCAAGCATGCCGGCCTGCGCCGTCAGCAGATCGGTCACATCAAGATGTTCACCGAGCACACCGGTGTCTATCTGCCGCAACTGGATCAGTCCGTACTGAACAAGCTGGCTGGCGTCGAAGTCAACGGCGTTGCCCTGCAAATCCGTGAATGGCCGCTGCCGCCCGGTGAGACCGAGCGTCCACGTAGTCCTCGGCCGCCGCGCAAGGACTTTGCCGGTAAGCCGCGTACCGGCAGCAAGCCGCCGGCACGCCGCAGCTGAGCAATAACATGGAATGGGTCGATATCGGCGTCAACCTGCTTGACGCCGCCTTTGACAAGGATCGTGACGAAGTACTGGAACGAGCCTGGGCGGCCGGCGTCAGTCAGATAATACTGACCGCCACCGATATCGATGACAGTGCTGCGGTGCAGGCGCAATGCGCCAGCGACCCGCAGCGGCTGTACTGCACCGCCGGCGTCCACCCCCACTCCGCCCGCCACTGGAATTCCACCACAGCCAAGGATCTGCGGCTGCTTGCCCAGGCCGACTGCGTGCGTGCCATTGGCGAATGCGGACTGGATTTCAACCGCGACTTCTCCCCCCGACCTGATCAACGCAAGGCCCTTGAAGAGCAACTCGAGCTGGCCGTCGAACTAGGTTACCCGGTCTTTCTGCATGAACGCGAAGCCAGCGATACCCTGGTCGCCATCCTGCGCGACTTCCGCGACCGCCTCCCGGCTGCCGTGGTGCACTGCTTCACCGCAGACAAGGATGCCCTGTACGGCTATCTTGATCTGGATCTGCATATCGGTATTACCGGCTGGATCTGCGATGAACGTCGCGGCACCCACCTGCAACCGCTGGTACGGGATATCCCTGCCGGACGGCTGATGCTGGAGACCGACGCGCCCTGGCTGCTGCCCCGCACGCTCTCACCCAAGCCCAAGAACCGTCGTAACGAACCGGCATTTCTGCCGGAAGTTGCTGCCATGGTGGCGCGCTGCCGTGCGGAGAGTCTGGAACAACTGGCGGCTCATACCACAGCCACATCCCAAGCGTTTTTCCGCCTTCCGGGTGCCACCGGCTAGTCTACCTCGAGCCCTTGCGCTATCCTGTCCGCAACCGGCTGTCCCTTCGGGAATGGATGCTCACCACAGCCCACACCGTTATCCCCAAGGAGTCACCCTTAGATGCTGCGTCTTAAAAAAAGCGTTCTCTGCAGCCTGATTCCGCTTATCGGGCTCCTTAGCAGCAGCGATATCCTCGCCCAGAGTGATCGCGGCAGCCTGCCGGCCCGGGTCGGCTCTGCGCTGTCAGCAGCCAAGATTCCAGCCGACGCCTTCTCACTGGCAGTCATCCCACTGGAAGGCCAGGGCATAGCTCAGTTCGTCAATGCTGATCATCCGGTCAACCCGGCCTCCACCATGAAACTGGTCACCACCTACGCGGCGCTTGAACTACTTGGCCCCAACTATCAATGGCAGACCGATCTGTACGGCACCGGCACCATCAGCAATGGGGAACTGCAGGGCGATCTGATCTTCCGTAGCAGCGGCGATCCCAAGTTCACCATGGAACGCATGTGGCTGCTGCTCAGAGAGTTACGAGCCGCCGGCGTGCGTGAAGTGCGTGGCGACCTGGTGCTGCAACCAGCAGACCTGAAGCTCCCGCTGGATCTGCCCTCCTTCCAGGACGATGGCAATGATCCCACCCGGCCCTTTCTGGTCGAACCGGATCCACTGCTGACCAATCTCAAGCTGCTGTCGCTGAAAACCTTTGGCGAGGCCGGTGGTGTCCGCACCCATCTTGAGCCGGCACTTCCGGAAGTCACCATCGACAACCAGCTGACCCTCTTGCCCGCAGCCAAGAGCTGTCCCTGGCCGAACGTACTCTATTCGGTAAAGGATGACGGCAAACGCGCCACCATTACCCTGACTGGCTCACTGCATCAGGGTTGTAATGCCGAACGTTACCTGTCCGCCCTGGATGCGCCGGTCTACACCGCCAGCCTGATCCGTACCCTGTGGCATGAGATGGGCGGACGCATCCATGGTGGCAACCGTATTGGCCCAGCCCCGACCGATGGTCGCCTGCTGGCCCGCAACACCTCGCCCGATCTGATGGACGTGGTGCGGGACATCAACAAGTACAGTAACAACACCATGGCCAGGCAGTTGTTCCTGACCATTGGCCGTGAGCAACGCAGCGCCGCAGATGCGGACGACCACAAGGCCGCTGCCCGCATCATCAATCAGTGGCTGGCAGACAAGGATATTCAACCCAACGGGCTGGTACTGGAAAATGGCGCGGGGCTATCGCGTATGGAGCGTATGAGTGCTCGGGATATGAGCAAACTGCTCAGCCACGCCTGGCGCAGCCCGTACGCAGCAGAGTTTGTCGCATCCATGCCGCTGGCAGCCATGGACGGCACCATGCGCCGCCGCCTGCGCAATACGCCCGTAGCAGGCCAGGCGCACATCAAGACCGGCACCCTGCGTAACGTGCGCGCCATTGCCGGGATTACCCGGGATAACAATGGTCAGAGCTGGGCGGTTACCGCCATCGTCAACCACCCGGCAGCCGGTGGCAGCCGTGAGGCACTGGATCTGGTGTTGACCGACGTCTATCGCCGCGGCCCGACGGATATAGCGGATAGCCGCTGAGCGTCACAATAAACACCGATGGATCCCCGGCTTTCGCCGAGGATGACGTACTCAAACCCCGTCATTCCCGCGAACGCCGGGAATCCATCCCCTCGCCGTGAGGCCAGATGAAAACAGCAGGCGTGGGGTTTGCCTGCTGGCCTTCTCCCACTCCGTCATTCCCGCGAACGCGGGAATCTGCCCCCTCGCCGTGAGCCCAGATGAAAACAGCAGGCGTGGGGGTTGCCTGCCGGCCTTCTCCCACCCCGTCATTCCCGCGAACGCCGGGAATCTACCTCCTCGCCGTGAGGCCAGATGAAAGCAGGGCGTGGGGTTTGCCTACTGGCCTTTTGCTGCGGCGTGATGGATCCCCGGCTTTCGCCGAGGATGACGTACTCCCACACCGTCATTCCCGCGAACGCGGGAATCTACCTCCTCGCCGTAAGGCCAGATGAAAGCAGGGCGTGGGGTTTGCCTACTGGCCTTTTGCTGCGGCGTGATGGATCCCCGGCTTTCGCCGAGGATGACGTACTCCCACCCGTCATTACCGCGAACGCGGGAATCCACCCCCTCGCCGTAAGGCTAGATAACAGCAGCAGGCGTGGGGTTGCCTGCCGGCCTTTTGCTGGCATGTGATGGATCCCCGGCGTGCGCCGAGGATGACGCACTCCCACCCCGTCATTCCCGCTCGGTGTCAGCCGAGAGGGATGGCAGCTAGCGACTGAACCGCCAGGTCCGATGAATCCGGGTATTACGCTGGAAATCCTTATCCAGCGTCTGCGCCGATATGTCCTCCACCTGATACTTCTCCGCCAACCCTTCATCCAGCTTGAACCGGCGGAAGTTGTTGGAGAAGTACAGCACCCCACCCGGCGCCAACCGGGCCATGGCCATATCCAGCAACTGAACATGATCACGCTGCACATCAAACACGTCGTCCAGACGCTTGGAGTTGGAGAAGGTCGGAGGATCAATAAAGATCAGGTCATATTCCCCCCGATCCTGCGCCAGCCACTTCATGACATCGTCCTGCACCAACTGATGCAAATCAGATAACCCATTCAGCGACAGATTGCGCCGCGCCCAGTCCAGGTAGGTCTTCGACAGATCTACACTGGTAGTACGCCGTGCGCCACCGACCGCCGCATGCACTGTGGCGCTGGCGGTATAACAGAACAGGTTAAGGAAGCGCTTGCCCTGCGCTTCTTCGGCGATGCGCAGGCGAATCGGCCGGTGATCGAGAAACAGTCCGGTATCCAGATAATCGGTCAGATTGACCAGCAATTTGACCTGGCCTTCCTGCACCGTCATGAACTCGCCCCGGCGCGCCATACGTTCGTACTGCTGCTTGCCGGCCTGGCGTTGGCGCTGCTTCAGCACGATCCGCTCGGACGGGATACCCAGCACCTGGGGCAGCGCCACCAGCACATCCTGCAACCGCGCCTGGGCCTTCTCTTCACTGATACTGGCGGGTGCCGCATATTCCTGCACATGCGCCCAGCCGTCATACAGGTCGATGGCTACCGCGAATTCAGGCATGTCCGCATCGTATAGCCGATAGCAACTGATGTTCTGCTGGCGTGCCCACTTGCCGAGGGTTTTCAGGTTCTTCTTCAGACGGTTGGCAAACATCTGCGCCGATTCGCTCAGGCGGGCTTCAGTTTGCGGTGCGGGTGCGGCCCCGTCTTCCGCCCGTTCCGGCTGCGCCGTCCCGGTGATGTAGCGCTCCGGCTGCAAATCCATGAGCAACAATTTGCAGGGCAGCGCGCCATTGAACAACGCGTATTGCTTGTGGCTGCGGATACCCATGCGCCGACCCAGCTCCGGGTTACCGGTAAAGATCGCCGCCTGCCAGCCGGTACATTCCCGGCGCAGTACTTCGCCCAGCTTCTGATACAGATAGACCAGGCTGGCCGCATCGCCCAGACGTTCACCATAGGGCGGGTTACAGACGATGAGTCCGGTCTGGCCGCGATCCGGATTGGGGGCAAAGGTAGCCAGCTCGCCCTGGTACACCTTGATCCACTCACCCAGACCAGCACGCTGAATATTATTGCGCAGCGGCTGGAGTAAGCGCGGATCCGCCTCATAACCACGAATCCACAGAGGCGGTCGAGCCAGGCCCGCCTCCGCCCGTTGTCTGGCCTCGTCCAGCAGGCGCTGCCACATGGCCGGAATATGCTGCAACCAGCGACTGAATCCCCAGTGCTGGCGGTGCAGGTTGGGCGCAATGTCGGCGGCCATCAGGCCGGCCTCTACCAGGAAGGTACCAGAGCCACACATCGGATCAGCCAGGGCGGCTCCCTCGGCAGCCAGGGCCGGCCAGTTGGCGCGAATCAGCACCGCAGCGGCAAGGTTTTCCTTGAGTGGCGCGGCGCCCTGCTGCAAGCGATAGCCGCGCTGATGCAGGCTGTTACCGGACATGTCCAGCGCCAGCTGCACCTCGCCGCTGCGGCAATGCACATTGACCCGCACATGGGGACTGTTCTTGTCGACTGACGGCCGCTCTCCGCTGGGTGTGCGCAGCGGGTCGACAATCGCGTCCTTGACCCGTAAAGCGCCGAAATGGGTATTGTCCACCCCGGCCAGCTGACCGCTGAAATCCACCGCCAGGCTACCGTCGCTGGCCAGATGGTCAGCCCAATTGATGCTGGCAACGCCGTCATACAACGCCTGCGCATCGCTGGCAGCAAAGCGATGCTGGATCAGCAGTACCCGGTTGGCCAGACGAGACCACAGGCAGATGCGATAACCCAGCTCGAGCGTGCCGGAGGCATACACTCCGGCTACGGTTTCTCTGGCCGATTCGGCACCCAGGCTCCGCACCTCGTCGAGCAGCAATCCCTCGATCCCCTTCGGGCAAGTAATAAAAAATTCAAGGGTGTCGTGCATCTGATTGATTTCCATGGTTATGTGACATCTGTATTGCAGCCCCAGGCTCTAAGGGCAGGTTTCATATGCCAATTTGATCTTTGTGAAGCTGTTGCATTAGGGTACAACAGGCTCAGGTACTTTGTTGGTAAAGCGAATATGGGCTCACCGCCCAAGTGCGGTAGCCCGGGTGCAGGAACCGTCCTGCATCCTTTCCCGACCCGCAGATAGCGGCTCGGGCTGTCATACCACATGAGGGCTGTACTTTATGAGAAGACTAAAGCGTGATCCGATGGAACGAGCATTTTTGCGCGGGTATCAGAACGGCGTCCAAGGCAAATCTCAAGATTCCTGTCCCTTCACCAGTAGCGCTACCCGGCAAAACTGGATTAACGGTTGGCGTGAAGGCAGAGCTGACCACTGGGATGGTTATACCGGTATTTCAGGTGTGCATCGACTCAATGAGATGCGCGCAGTAGGGTAATCCCCTCTCCCCTTTTCTCCCAGGGCGCTTACTCAAAGCGTCGGGCCTGCGAGGCCCAGGCCCCCGGAACACCGGGGGCCATTCAATTCAGCCCGCTTACTTTTTCACTCGATTACCGTGGCATCGCCGCGATGGCATCCACGCATTCACGGATCAGCTCCGGTCCGCGATAGATGAAACCGCTGTATACCTGAATCAGACTGGCACCCGCGGCGATCTTGGCGGCTGCATCAGCCCCGCTGAGAATGCCACCGGCGCCAATAATGGGCATCTGACCGTTCAGTTCACCGGCCAGAACACGGATCACCTCGGTAGAGGCCTCGGTCAGCGGCCCACCGGACAACCCACCCGCTTCATCGGCATGCTCCATGCCTTCAACCAGCGTTCTATCCAGCGTTGTGTTGGTTGCGATGACCGCATCCATACCCTGTTCTACCAGGGTACGTGCTACCAACGTCAGTTCTTCCGGCGTCATGTCCGGAGCAATCTTGATGGCCACAGGCACATAACGTCCCTGCTCTGAGGCCAACTGTTGCTGGCATGTCTTGATCTGACCCAACAGCACTTTCAGCGTATCCCCATATTGCAGGGTACGCAGGCCAGGCGTATTCGGAGAAGACAGGTTCACCGTGACATAACTGGCATGGGCATAAACCCGGCGCAGGCAGTACAGGTAATCATCCACCGCCTGCTCTACCGGTGTTACCGCATTCTTGCCGATATTGATGCCCAGCGGCCCCTGATAACGCACCCGGGATACCCGCTCGATCAGTGCATCCACGCCCAGGTTATTGAACCCCATGCGATTGATGATGGCGTTGGCTTCCGGCAGACGAAACAGACGCGGTTTGGGGTTACCCGCCTGCGGTCTGGGGGTAACGGTACCGACTTCAATAAAACCGAAGCCCAGCCCTGCCAGACCGTCTACCGCCACTGCGTTCTTATCCAGACCTGCGGCAAGGCCGACCGGATTATCAAAGGTCATGCCCAGCACCTGTACAGGATACGCTGCTACCGGCCGCGCCAGGCGCGAGGCCAGACGCAGGCGTCCGGCGGCACCGATCATGTCCAGCGCCAGATCATGGGAGGTCTCCGCCGGCAGGCGGAACATCAGGGAACGCAGGTTGGAATACATCGAAATGCCCCGGTTAAAAATGGCTGCGCGGAGTATACCGTATAAGTGGCCAAACTCACGACGGCTTGCGCCGCCAATGGTCCGGATTGGCTGGTTTCATTCCAGCCGCTCCAGAGCCACCAGCTTGCCCTCGTCGGTAAACCGCAGGACAAAGCTGCCGTAAACCCCTTCATGGCTCAGGAAGGGACGCAGGTGATGAGCCGGAAGACTGATGCTGCGGCCATCGCGGCTACGCATCAGCACCCGGCCGGCCTGGCCCCGATACCAGGCCAGGTAACGTTCTGCGGGGAGTGCCAGATCAATTATCAGTTGCTGCATCGTTGTGCATACCCGTCCTGTCGGCCGGACTCGCCAGATCAGCCAGCTCGCGCATGGCAACGGCAATCATCGAGAAATCAGCCTGTCCGGCGCTACGCAAATCACTCAGCAACGTCTGCCAGCGCTGCATCATGGGTTGATTCTGTTGCAGCCAGTCGGCCACCTGGTCCGCCGCAGAGGCATTCTGCTGACTGTCCTGCAGCGCAGCAACCGTCATCGCAACGAGATAGTTTTCCAATTGATCGCGGTAGGCCTCCCGGGCCAGCGCCTGCCACTGAGAACCAGCCGGCAGTGCACTGATCTGCTCGCCAAGCCAGGGCAACTGCAATTCGCTGCCCAGAGTGAAGAGTACCTGCGCCACCTTATTCACCGGCTGAGCGGTTGCATCCGCCGCATCGATTACCCCGAGCATGGTGTAGAAATGCACAGTGCCTGCGACCTGCCGAGCAATGGCGGCAGGCACGCCTGCGGCGATGTAATGATCGACGCGATCCTGCCACAACGCCCGCACCGAGCCTTCGAGCAGATCCTCGAAGCCGTCTTTGAGTGCCTGGATCTGCGGTGCAAAGTGCTCCACTTCAGCACCGGGCTGTATCTGCGGGCCGCGCCGACGAATGAACCAGCGGGTTGCACCCCGGGCCAATCGCACCAGCTCCTGCATGAGTTGCAATTGAATGCTCGCCGGCAACTGGTGATCCTGCTCTTCGATAGCCTTGAACAACGCCATCAGCCTGAATACGTCCCGCGCCACGACATAGGCAACCATGATCTGCCCGGCGCTGGCCCCGGTGGATTGCTCCAATCGGCGCAGGAAGGTCACCCCCATATGGTTGACCAGGTTGTTAGCCAACTGGGTGGCAATAATCTCCCGGCGCAGCTTGTGATGCCGCAGCGCTTCACCTTGTGCTTCTACCAGTTGTGGCGGGAAGGCGCTGACCAGCTCGCGCTCCAGCCAGGCATCGTCCAGCTCATCCGCCGCGACCAGACGTTCCTTCAGATCCGCCTTGGCATAGCTCACCAGCACCGCCAGCTCGGGCCGGGTCAATCCCTGCCCTTTGCCGGCGCGCTCCGCCAACTGGTCATCCTCGGGCAAGGCTTCCAGTTCACGGCTGAGTTTGCCACTGGCCTCCATGCTGCTGATAAAACGGCGGTATTCAACCAGCGCTTCAGCAGTCTGATTCTGCGCCAGACTGATGGCCTGGGTCTGTTTGTAGTTACTGCGCAACACCAGCGCGGCAACATCGTCGGTCATGTCCACCAGCAGACTGTTGCGCTGCTTCAGGGTCATGTCACCCGCCGCCACCAGCTGGTTGAGCAGAATCTTGATATTGACCTCCTGGTCGGAGCAACTCACCCCGCCGGCATTATCAATGAAGTCGGTATTGGCTGCCCCGCCGTTGAGGCAATACTCGATGCGTCCCCGTTGCGTCATGCCGAGGTTGCCACCCTCGCCTATGACCCTGGCGCGGACTTCATTGCCATCGACGCGCAAACCGTCGTTGGCCTTGTCGCCAGCGTCCGCATGGCTTTCGCTGGACGCCTTGATATAGGTACCGATACCCCCATTCCAGAGCAGATCCACCGGCGCCTTGAGCAGCCGATTGATCAACTCGGTGGGTGTCAGCTGATCCTCAGCAATATCAAACACCTCCTTGATCTGCGGCGTCAGCTTGATCTGCTTGAGTTGGCGGGAGAAGACCCCGCCGCCCTCGGAAATCAGATCCGGGTTGTAATCTGCCCAGCCGGAACGCGGCAGATCATATAACCGCTGGCGCTCCTCGAAACTGCGCTCGGCATCCGCGGGATTCGGATCAATGAAGATATGCAGGTGGTTGAAGGCGGCCAGCAGACGTACCGAACGGGAGCGCAGCAGGCCGTTGCCGAACACATCCCCGCTCATATCGCCAATACCGATCACGCTGACCGGATCGCGCTGCACATCCACACCGAGTTCGCGGAAATGCCGCTGCACCGATATCCACGCCCCCCGGGCGGTGATCGCCATGCCCTTGTGGTCATAGCCGACCGAGCCACCGGAGGCAAAGGCATCGCCCATCCAGAAGCCGTAATCGGCGGCAATGCCATTGGCAATATCAGAAAAACCGGCGGTGCCCTTGTCGGCGGCCACCACCAGATAATAATCATCACCATCGTGACGGATCACCTGAGCTGGCGGTACTACCTGACCATCCACCAGGTTGTCAGTCACATCCAGCAGACCGCGGATAAAGATGCGGTAACAGGCCACAGCCTCCTGCTGCACAGCGTCCCGTCCACCTTCCTGAGGCAGGCGACGCGGTACAAAGCCGCCCTTGGCGCCGACCGGGACGATCACCGCGTTCTTCACCTGCTGAGCCTTGGTCAGCCCCAACACCTCGGTGCGGTAATCCTCTTCACGGTCAGACCAGCGCAGACCACCCCTGGCCACCTTGCCGCCCCGCAGATGCACGCCCTCAACCCGCGGCGAGTAGACGAAGATTTCATACATGGGCCGCGGCAACGGCAGCTCGGGAACAGCCGAAGGATCAAACTTCAGACTGATGTAATCCTTGGGCTGTCCATCGCTGTCATTCTGATAGAAGTTGGTACGCAAGGTCGCCTTGATCAGATCAAGGTAGCGCCGCAGGATGCGATCCTCGTTGAGTACCGCAACGCCATCCAGCGCACTCAGAATAGCCTGCTCCAGCTTGCCCTCCAGCTCACCGGCCGAAGCCTTGCGCGCGAGAAAGAAGCGCGTCTTGAACAAGCGCACAAGCTCCCGCGCAATGGGCGCATGGCTAGCCAGGGTGCTGGCGATATAGGGCAGCTCAAAACCCATGCGGATCTGTTTGATATAACGCGCCAGCGCCCGCAGCAATGCCGCTTCACGCCAGTCAATCCCCGCCAACAGAATCAATCGGTTGAAGCTGTCGTTCTCGGCCTGACCAGTCCAGACAGCGGTAAATGCCTCGCGGAACAGCTCGTTGACGTCGGCAATGTCCATCTGCGCATCAAGACCATTGCAGAACACAAAGTCATGCACCCAGAAAGTCTGCCCGTCGTCGCGGGTAATCTGGAATGGGAACTCGCCCAACACCCGCAGCCCGAGGTTATCGAGAATGGGCATGACATCCGACAAGGGTAGCGAATCGCCAAAGTGGTACAGCTTGCAGTGCAACTGACCGGCGTGGCTGTCCAGCCGCTGGTAGAAGCTCATCGCCAACGGATTATCAGCATCCAGCCCACGCAGGTATTGCAGATCGACCACCGCCTTGGCCGGGATAAACCGGTTGCTGTACCCCGGCGGGAAACCAGCGCCGAACTGTGCCAGCAACTCATGGGCCCGAGCTTCACCCAGCGCATCCTGCAGGCGCTCGGCCAGCTCGTCATGCCAGCTGCGACAGGCCTGAATGACCACTTCTTCCAGCTCCGCCGCATCGATTTCCAGCGGACAGGTCGGATCCACATTCAGAATGAATTGCACCCTCACCAGTTTGGAGTCGGAGAAATAGGCCCAGAATTCGCTATGGGAGGCCTGCAACCGGGACATCAATACCTGTTGAATGGTCTGGCGGATGGCGGTGGAATAGACATCCCTGGGCACATAGACCAGACAGTGATAGAAGCATCCATAGTTGCCGCGACGCAGGAACAGCCGGATCAGATTGCGCTCCTGAATCTGCATGATACCCAGCACCGTCTCGCCCAACTGCTCCAGCGATACCTGGAACAGATCATCCTTGGGCAACTCCTGCAGGATCTGGGTCAGTTGCTTGTACAGATGACTGCCGCGGGCAAAGCCGGCATCGTGACGCACCTGCTCCACCTTGCGCCGCAGCCAGGGAATACTGGTGACGTCGGCCGCATGAACGCGGGTGGTATAGAAGCCGCAGAACCGATGCTCCAATACCACCTTGCCGTCGGCGTCCACTTCGCGAATGGAGACATGATCGGGATAGGCTGCGCGGTGTACGCGACTGATCTGCAGCGCCTTGGCGAATGACAAAAGCATTGGATCACAGAGGTACTTCAACACCTCGTCAGTGAGACGACCCTCGCCCGCCTCGCAGGGCAACGGCGCAGTGCCACCCAACCCCTGCCGGGCCTGATCATCCTGCTGCAACTGCCCATCAACAATGGCGAAGCGTTCATAGCCAAGGAAGGTGAAGTTGTCGTCCAGCAACCATTGCAGGAAAGCCGATGCCTCCTGCCGTTCAGCGCCATCGAACCACTCAAAGTCCGCGTCATTCAATCGGCTGATCAACTGCTCCGTCTGCTGGCGCATTGCCGGAAAGTCCGCCACCACCTTCTCGACCTGTTGCAACGCTTCCTGCAGACCCGCATGCACCTCGTTCAAGGCCGCCGGCGACTGGCAATGAGCGATCTCGATATGCATGACCGATTCGCTCACCAACCCCGCTCCTTCAGCGCCAACCGGATGAATCTGTACCAGCATGTTCTCCGTATCCCGCGACACCTTGAACAGGCTGTTCTGCAGGCAGTGGATGGCATGGCCCTGGCGTTGCAGCTCAATGCGTACCGAATCAACCAGAAATGGCACATCCGCATGGATCAGTTGGATGATGGTGTTCGGCGACTGCCAGTCATGGGTTTCCACGGTCGGATTGAACACCTGCAGCCTGGTTCCGGCGCGGTCAAATTGCTGCAACAGACGCCAACCGGATAACAGACTGCCCAGCAGATCGCTGTCCTGGCGAGTCCGCAGTTCTGCCAGGGTGGTAATACCAAAGAAGTCCTCAGCAAACAGCGCAACCGCTTGCTGCTCCTCTGGCGCGACCAGCTCCTGCAGGCGTTGTTGAAGAAGCTGTTGAAACTCCGCCTTGCTACTGGCGACGATAGAACCCATGAATACACTCCCGTAACCGCGCGTACATCACGCATCGGTATAAATATGTCCGGATTTGATTCCAGATTAGTCCAGATGGGACGGTTTTCGGTAAAGTAGCCCCATCGTATGACGAATGTTGGTGCCTAAAGGAAGACCTCATGCCCCACCGTGCATCATTGCTGCAACTGAAGAGCTTCATGACCCAGCAGATCTTCGGTCAGGAACAGTTGATTGACCGCATGTTGATCTGTCTGCTCGCCGGCGGCCACCTGTTGGTAGAAGGCGCGCCCGGCCTGGCCAAGACCAAGGCGATCAAGACGCTGGCCGAGGCGATCGAGGCGGACTTCCATCGCATCCAGTTCACCCCTGATCTGCTGCCAGCGGACATCACCGGTACTGAAATCTACCGACCCGAGACCGCCAGTTTCAGTTTCCAGCAGGGCCCGATCTTCCATCATCTTATATTGGCCGACGAAATCAACCGTGCGCCGGCAAAAGTCCAATCCGCCCTGCTGGAAGCCATGGCCGAACGCCAGGTCAGTATTGGCCGGGAAACCTGGCCATTACCCGAGCTGTTCATGGTCATGGCCACCCAGAACCCGATCGAGCAGGAAGGCACCTACCCGCTGCCCGAAGCCCAGCTTGATCGCTTTCTCATGCATGTCCTGATTGGTTTTCCGGATGCCGCCCTGGAGCGGCAGATTCTGCATCTCGCCCGGGGCGAGGCCAAAGGGTTCGAGCCGCGCATTGCCGAACGCATCAGCCAGGCCAGTATCCTCGCGGCCCGCCAGGAAGTCCTGGCTTTATTCATGGCCGAGGCGGTGGAGGAGTACCTGATTCAATTGATCATGGCCACCCGCCGCCCCGAACTGTACAACCCTCAGCTGGCTGAATGGATACAGATGGGGGCCAGCCCGCGCGGCACCATTGCGCTGGATCGCTGCGCCCGCGCCCACGCCTGGTTGGCAGGCAGGGATTTTGTCAGCCCGGAAGATGTGCAGGCCATCGTCCATGACGTGCTGCGCCATCGATTGATTCTCAGCTTCGAGGCCGAAGCGGCAGGTATTGATGCCGACCGCGCCATTACTCTGTTACTTGAATCTGTCGCGGTGGTCTAGCCACCATGGATAATCCCGCGGCTTACACTACGCTGGATGCGCTGCTGGACATGCGCCGCTATTGTCACGACCTGCCCTCCTCCCTGCGGCTGATGCAGTCCCGGCAGCAGACCGGCCGTCAGCTGTCACGCCTGCGTGGGCGGGGTATCGATTTTGACCAGGTGCGTCAGTACCAGCCGGGTGACGACATCCGCAATATCGACTGGCGCGTCACCGCGCGTACCCGCAAGCCGCACACCAAGGTGTTCAACGAAGAGCGGGAAAGACCGGTCTTCATTCTCTGCGAGCAGAGCGCCCGGCTGTTCTTTGGTACACGCCAGCATTTCAAATCGGTACTGGCCGCCGAAGCCGCAGCACTGATCGCCTGGATGGCGCTGGCTCACAACGACCGGATCGGCGGTATGGTCTTCGGCACTGCCGGCTGTCATGAAGTGCGCCCCCGCCGCAGCCGTCGGGCCATCCTGCAACTGCTCGGGTTACTGCTCCAGGGCAATCATGCGCTGTCCCCAGAGACCAACGACGCGCCCGGCGAACCGTTGAATATGGCACTGCGCCGCAGCCGCGAAATCATTCGCCCCGGCAGCCTGCTGTATCTGCTGTGTGACCACGCGGCCATTGATGAGGCCAGCCTGCCCTTGCTGACCGCACTGGGTGCGCACAATGACGTGGTGTTGCTGCCACTGCATGACCCGCTGGAAGCCAGTCTACCCAGCAGCCCGGCGCTGGAGTTTATCCAGGGCGACCAGCGCGTGACGCTGAATACCACCAGTAACGCGCTGCGCGAAGCCTGGGCCGGACAGTTCCTGGCCCGACAACAGGCCTGGCAGAAACTCGCGAGCCACCTGCGCTGTGGTTTACAGCCGCTGGATACCAGCCGCAGCGCCGTCACCCAGCTGCAACAGATGTTGGTCATGCATGCGCGGAGGCAGAGCTGATGGAGTCGCTGCATCAGCAATTGATCGCCCCCACCGCACCACCTGCTGTCCATTGGTGGCCGCCCGCACCCGGCTGGTGGATCGTTGCCGGCCTGTTAGTAATACTGGCGCTGTTGCTGCCGTGGCTGCAACGATTGGCCAGACAGAGAAGGGAGCGGCGCCGACATATCCGCCTGGATACCTTTGCTGATATTCCTGTGGAGCTGCCAGCCAACCAGTGGCTGACTGAAATCAATATCCGCCTGAAGCAGCAACTCAAGCAGCGCGGCGATGAGCCTGCCACCCGCCTGCATGGTGAAGCCTGGCTGGACTATCTGTGCAGTCAGCATCCCTCCGCAGAGCGGGCAGTACTCCAACCACTGGCCGCCGACCTGTATCGCCCGGATGTTTCTTTAAGCGACGCCCAGCGTCAGGCCCTGCTCAAGGCGTTGCGCCCGCGGACACGGCACGACCATGTTTGAATTCCACTGGCCCCTGTGCTTTCTGTTACTGCCACTGCCCTGGCTGTACCGCCGCTGGTTGCCGGTTGCCGAAACGCGCAGCGCAGCGTTACAGGTGACGTTCATCAGCCGATTGCAGGCGCTGCAGGCGCTGTCTCCGCAGAGCAACAGCGCCGGACGCCGCTGGCCTTATCTGTTGGTCTGGTTGCTGCTGGTCTGCGCTGCCGCCCGCCCGCAATGGCTGGGCGATGCCCTGCCCACCGCCTCCAGCGGCAGGGATATGATGCTGGCCGTGGATCTGTCCGGAAGCATGGAGTTCAGGGACATGCAGCTGAATGGTCAGCAGGTCAATCGCCTGACGCTGGTCAAGGAGCTGCTCGGAGACTTTATTGAACGCCGACGCGGTGATCGGCTGGGACTGGTATTGTTCGGCAGCCAGGCTTATGTGCAGGCACCGCTGACCCATGATCGCCAGGCCATTGCCGATTGGCTGGATGACAGTTTTATCGGCCTGGCCGGCCGGGAAACCGCCATTGGTGATGCCATCGGCCTGTCGATAAAGCGCTTACAGGCGGAGCCTGCGCAAAGTCGCGTGCTGATATTGATTTCCGACGGTGCCAATACGGCGGGCAGCGTCAGCCCGTTACGCGCCGCACGTCTGGCCGCTGAACATCAGATTCGTATCTTCACCATCGGCATAGGTGCAGACGTGACGCCGCAGAGCGGTGCTTTCAGCTTCCTCGGCCTGCAATCTGACCCGTCCATCGAATTGGACGAGCATGGCCTGCGGGAGATCGCACACCTCACCGGTGGCGAATACTTCCGGGCGCGCACCGCCGAAGACATGGGCATCATTTATCAGCGGCTCGACCAGTTGGAACCCACCCTGCGGGTCGGCCTGCCTGACCGCCAGGCAACGCCGTTATACATGTGGCCGCTTGGCCTGGCGCTGCTATTGAGCATGACTTTATCCACCATGGTAGTGCGGCGGAGTCGACAACATGACTGAGCTGCTGAGCCTCACCTTCATCCGCCCATGGTGGCTGCTTGCGCTGCTTCCAGCCGGGGTATTACTGGTGCAGCTGTACCGCCACGGCTGGCGGCGTTCAGCCTGGGAGCAATGGTTGCCGCGCCCGCTGCAAGGTTGGCTGTTGCACCGTCACCCAAGTGGCGGTCATAAGCTGCGCTTTCTCGCGCTGGGCAGCACCTGGCTGCTGCTGATAGTCGCACTGGCAGGCCCCGCGCTGGAAACCTCAGCCGAAACCCGGCGGGTGGACGATAACGCCCTGGTGATCGTACTCGATCTGTCCCGCAACATGATGTCGAACGATCTGACACCCGACCGACTGGAACGCGCGCGCTTCAAGATCCGCACCTTGATCCATGATTATGCCGACAGCCAGCTGTCATTAATCGTCTATGCGGGAAGTGCCCACCGGGTAACGCCACTGAGCACTGATCACGCCACCCTTACCAACCTGCTCAACGCGCTGGATCCGTCCATCATGCCGGTGGATGGCCAGGCTGTAGGCCCCGCGCTGACGCTGGCCAGGCAGGCAATCGAACAACGCCCACGCCGTAGCAGCCATATCCTGCTGCTCACCAGCGGGCTGGATGACGAAGGGCAACAACAGTTGGCTGAGCAGGCTGCTGAACTGGGCTCGCAGCTGTCCATCATGGGCGTCGGTACCCGCTCAGGCGCCCCGGTACCCCTGGCCGAGGGCGGTTTTCTACGCGACGCCCAGGGTCGCATTCTTCTACCGCGCCTTAACAGCCAGCAGCTGTCCAGCCTGGCCCGGCAGCACGGCGTGCGCTATCACGACATCAGCATCGGCAATCGTGATCTGGATTATCTCTTGCAACCGCTGCAGGCAGGCAGCGTCAGCGTAGCCAGCGAGCGGCGACTATTGACTGATCAGGGCCACTGGCTGGTTCTTCTGCTGCTGCCCATCGCCGCCCTTGGTGCTCGGCGCGGTTGGCTGGGCCTGTTGCTCTGTGCAGCTTTACTGCCAACCGATGCACAGGCGTTCAACTGGGCCGATCTCTGGCAACGGGCAGATCAGCAGGCCATGCAACTGCTGGAAAATGACCAGCCCGCAGAGGCCGCTGATCGCTTCAGCGACCCCAACTGGCGCAGCTGGGCGCTCTACCAGGCCGGGAATTATCCTCAGGCCGCTGCCGCCTGGGCGGAGCTGGCGCAGGCACAACCCGATCAACCTGAGCATCATTTCAATCGGGGCACCGCGCTGGCCATGGCCGGTGACTACCAGGCCGCACTGGAAGCCTATGAGCACACCCTGACCATGGCGCCTGATCACCACGCGGCGCGGCAGAACCGCAAATTGATCGAGGACTATCTGGAGCAGTTGCGCGAACAAGCGCAGCAGGACGAGACCGAGCAAGCCCGGAATGACCAGGGAGACGCCAGCCAAGGCGCCAACCGGGCAGCTGCGCCCTCTTCCGCCACCCCGCCCAACGAGACTGACAGCCCGAATGCGCAGGAACCGGGTATGGATCCAGCCACAACGGGCAATATCACTGGGGCGGCCGCCGCTGACGGCAGCGGCTCATCAGCGGCGCAACAGAGCGCCATCGGTGCAGCCCCGGCCACCGATGCGGACAGCAATGATGGTAACAGCCAGACTGCCGCCAGCCAGCAGCGCAACGAGCAGGAGCGCCAACAGGCACTGAATCAATGGCTGCTGGATATTCCGGATGATCCGGCCGAGCTATTGCGCCGCAAGTTCCTCTATCAGCACTTACAGCAACAGGACGCTACCCCATGATTCGATTGCTGGTCATTTTTCTGCTGACCCTGCTCAGCCCCTTGGCTCACGCCACGCTGGAAGCCAGTGTCGATCGCACCCGTCTGGTTGAAGGGGAAAGCCTGGAACTGACACTGGAAACACCCAGCGCCGGACGTCTCAGCGAACTGGATCTCACCCCGCTGGCCGAGCATTTTGATGTTCAGCGTACGCGTCAATTGAGTCTGGTCAGCCAGATAGACGGGCGAACCACGCCGGTAACCCGCTGGGTAGTCACCCTCGTCCCGCTGCGTACCGGCTTTCTGGTTATCCCACCGATCAGTCTCGGCAGTGTCAGCAGCCAGCCCATCAGCCTGCATGTGCTGTCCGCTGCGCAGGCCGCTGCCGATCAGAGCGCGCAACTGGCCCCGGTATTCATCGACAGCGAAGTGGACATCGAAACCCCTTACGTCCAGGCCCAGGTGCTGCTTACCTTACGCATCTATCATTCTGTATCGCTGTTCGACGATTCCACCCTCAGTGGCCTCGACATTCCCAACGCCCGGGTAGAAAGCCTTGGCCCGCCACGCAACTTTGAACGGCTGAACAACGGCGTACGCCACGGCGTCATTGAGGTGCGCTATGCACTATTCCCGCAGCACAGCGGCACACTGGAGATCCCCTCACAGCTATTCAGTGCCACAGCCTTGCAGCCGGGCAGCAATGGTCGCTCGAGCATTCGCAACGGCAAGCTGATACAGGTTCGCTCACCGAGCATCGGTCTGCAGGTCAAACCCATCCCCGACAGCTATCCTGCCGGCGCGCCCTGGATACCCGCAAAAAGCCTGAGCCTGACCCAGACCTGGCAGCCCGATCCCGGCATCGATCTGCTCAGCGGTGAGCCCCTGACCCGCACATTGACCCTCAGCGCCGATGGGCTCAATGCCAGCCAGCTCCCGGCACTGCAAAGCCTCAGCACCGATACCGATCCTGCCGAGCAACTACGCCAGTATACCGACCAACCCCAGTTGCATACCGACCTCAGCGATACCGGCGTCCGCAGCGTACGCCATGACAGCGCGGCGTTGGTTGCCCTGCAGGAAGGCTCCTATACCCTGCCGCCGATTCTGGTGAACTGGTGGAATACCGCAGAAGATCGACTGGAAACCACTCGACTGGATAGCGTCGTGCTCAACGTCAGCCGGGGCAACGACTTCGCCGGTGCAAGCAACGCACCGATCGACTATGCCGCCAGCGAGCCCACCCTGCTCTGGCCCTGGCAACTGGGCTGCGCCCTGCTCATTCTCGCCCTGCTCGCCAGCCTGTATCAGCTGCGCCGTACCCGCCAGGTGCTGGCCGAGTATCAATTGACCGAGACCGAAGAACAGTTCGACGATGAGCAGCAAGGCAACCCCCTGGCCGACCTGCAAGCCGCCTGCCGTACCAACCGTCCAGCAGAAGCACGCAAAGCGCTGGAGCTATGGGCCAGACAGCAGCACAGCGACGGCCTGATCGGCCTCAGCCACAACCACCTCGAGCTGGAAGAAGCGCTGGACGAGCTCAACGCCTGCCTGTTCGGCCGCGCACGCCACCACTGGCGTGGCAAGCCCCTCTGGCGGGCCGTGCGCATGGTGATCCAGAGCCAGAGACGCGAAGCAGAAGAGCAGCCGGCCAGCAAAGCGGAAAGCCTCTACCCCGAGGTGTAGATTGTTCAGCTCCCGCAACAAAGACACTCGTAACGGCAACCCGTATTCAGCACGGACACAGCAACATCGAGTAGGGTGAGGCGTCGCCGCCTCATCCCTCTCACAGAACCGTACGT
>CAYYUQ010000064.1:0-20270 GCA_964474945.1 uncultured Halopseudomonas sp.
ATACACCACAGTCAGCACCATGAAGATGAAGGCCTGCAGCGGAATTACCAGAATATGGAAGATTGCCCACGGCACGTTAAGCGCCCATTGCACGTAGAAGGGCAGGAGTGCAATCAGGATAAAGACTACCTCACCAGCATACATATTACCGAACAGACGCAGTGCCAGACTCAGTGGCTTGGTCAACAGGCCAAGCACTTCGAGGAACAGGTTGAATGGGATCAGTGACCAGTGATTGAACGGAGTCAGGGTCAGTTCCTTGGTGAAACCGCCCACACCCTTGATCTTTATGCTGTAATAGATGATCAGCGCAAACACTGCAATCGACATGCCGAAGGTAGCGTTGGGATCCGTCGTAGGCACAATCTTGAAGTAATCCAGACCCAGCGCCATACCGATACCGGGGATGTAATCCACCGGAATCCATTTCAGCGAGTTCATCAGGAAAATCCAGACGAAAATGGTCAATGCCAACGGAGCAATCAATGGATTGCGACCGTGGAAGGTGTCCTTGACGATGCCTTCAACGAACTCCACCACGATTTCGACGAAGTTCTGCAAGCCACCGGGGGTATCAACGGTGGCGCGGCTGGCTACAAAGCGGAACAGGCCGATAAAAATCAGGCCCATGAAAATCGACCAGCCCAGGGTATCCAGGTGGACGGCCATGAATCCCATGTCAGCTGCTTCGCTGCTGGTTTTCGCGATAGTCCAGGTTGCCTCATCGACAAGACTGCCGTCAGCGCGCTGGTAACCTGCCGGCAGTTTGCCGAAGGTGAGGTTCTGCAAGTGGTGCTGAATATATTCAGCTGATGTAGTTGCCATATTTGCCTCAGACACTAATGCTTTGGAAAGCCTCTGACGATCAGCAGTGCGCTGGCTCCTACAGCCAGCACCGCGAGATAGCCACCGAATACCGCTGCGACTACCAAGGGTTTCACCGCAAGCCACACTGTGATGAACAGCACGGCCGTCAATATCAGTTTGCCTGCCTCGCCGGAGTAAAATTCGCCGACGATAGCGCGGGCCGAACGGGCTCCGCTATAGCGGTACACCCGGAAGGCGAAATAGCAATTGGGGATAAGCGCCACGAGCCCCCCCAACAAACCTGAGTAGCCAGCTATCAAGCCCTGAACAATCCCCAGGACGAGCGCTACTGCAAGCGTCACTACCAGTTGCAACATCAAAATCGGGAACGCGGGAGTTCGGTGAAAAGGGGACTTATTGGGCGTACGTGCGTCCATTCCGACCCTCTGTATTCTCACCAGCTCAACCGCGCTCGTTGTACACCAGACTGATGCATTTTGCCCAGTCAAAATAGCGCGAGGAGTATAGGTGCATTACGTAGTCGATTCAACTACAGGTGTTGATTTCCGTGGTGCGCTGCAATGTCGCAGTTGTTACTTGATGTGCATGAGCACGCCATCAAGTTCATCCAACGAGTTGTAGCTGATCACCAATTTGCCCTTACCCTTGGCCCCGTGCTGAATCTGTACCTGGGCACCGATGCGCTCGGCCAGATCTTCCTGCAACCGTTCGATATCCGGATTACTGCGAACGGTACTGGCGTCGCGACGTGGATTCAGCAATTGACGTACCAAGGCTTCGGTCTGACGAACGGTCAGCCCACGCGCTACCACCTGGCGAGCGGCTTCGGTCTGTTGATCGGTCGGCAAGCCGAGTAGCGCACGGGCATGGCCCATTTCAATATCGCCACGTTCCAGCAGAATCTTGACTTCATCGGCCAATGCCATGAGCCGCAACAGGTTGGTAATGGTGACGCGGGATTTACCCACCGCATCGGCGACCTGTTGTTGGGTCAGCTCGAATTCCTGCTGCAGACGTTGCAGAGCGATGGCTTCTTCGATGGGATTGAGGTCTTCGCGCTGAATGTTCTCGATAAGCGCCATGGCAATGGCTGCTTCATCGGGTACGTCACGAATGACCGCGGGAATACTGTCCAGCCCGGCTTGCTGAGTTGCACGCCAGCGCCGCTCACCGGCAATGATTTCGTATTTATCATTGCCGATTGGACGAACGACAATCGGCTGCATCACGCCCTGAACCTTGATCGAGTTGGCCAGTTCTTCCAGCGCCGTGGGATCCATGTCCCGGCGCGGTTGATACTTGCCACGCTGAATCAGATCAACTGGCAGGTCGCGTAGCTGCTGATCCTGACTGCTGTCATCCGTGCCATTGTTGACGTTAGACTGCCCCAGCAGTGCATCCAATCCCCGTCCCAAGCCGCGTTTCTTGACCGCCATGCCTGTGCTGTCCTTTACCAAAAAAGTGGATTAACCGGCTGCCTGACTGGCTGCCTTGCGAGTGCGCCTGACCAGCTCCCCTGCCAATGCCAGATAGGCCACCGCGCCGCGTGATTGTTTGTCATAGGCCAACACCGGCAGACCATAACTGGGCGCCTCGGCCAGCCGCACATTACGCGGGATGACAGTCTGATACAGACGATCACCGAAATGCTCAGCCAGTTGTGCAGATACTTCGCGGGTCAGGCTGTTACGCGGGTCATACATGGTGCGCAACAGACCTTCAATCTGCAATGCCGGGTTAAGCACCGAACTGATGCGCTGGATGGTATTGACCAGTGCTGACAACCCTTCCAGCGCATAGTATTCACACTGCATGGGAATGATTACCCCATCGGCGGCGACCAGGGCATTGACGGTCAACATGTTCAACGATGGTGGACAATCGATCAGAATGAAGTCGTAGTGATCACGCACGCTGGACAGTGCATAACGCAGTCGGCTTTCCTTCATTTTCATTTCCAGCAGCTCAACTTCTGCTGCAGTGAGGTCGGCGTTCGCTGGAAGCAGATCGTATCCACCGCCTTCGGAACGCTGAATGGCCTCGGCCAGGCTGCAGCGGTCAGTCAATACATCGTAGACCGAGTTTTCCAGCTGGGATTTGTCGCTGCCACTGCCCATGGTCGCATTGCCCTGCGGATCGAGGTCAATGAGTAATACCTTGCGCTTGGTTGCCGCCAACGAGGCAGCCAGATTCACCGTGGTGGTGGTCTTGCCGACACCGCCTTTCTGGTTGGCAATTGCCAGTACCTTGCCCACAGGAATCTCCTCTCGATTTACCTTACACGACCCGTTGCAGTATCAGCAGATGCCGGCTGGCGACACAGCCAGGCACAGACAGCTCGACACTCTCCTGAACCCTGAAGTCATCACCCAAGGCCTGGAGTTCTTCATCCGGATACAGCCCTTTCATGGCCAGCCAGCAGGTATCCACCGTGCTCAGATGGCGGGTCAGACTGGTGAAGTCCGCTAGCGAGCTGAATGCCCGGGACACTATACCGTCAAATGCCTGACCAGGGGTAAAGGCTTCCACCCGGCTGTTGACCACCTGCAGGTTATCCAGGCCCAGTTCCATTTTCACCTGGGTGAGAAAACGGGTCTTCTTGCCGTTACTGTCGAGCAGGGTGAATTCACGGTCCGGCAGCATGATCGCCAAGATCACCCCCGGCATGCCGCCACCGCTGCCCACATCCAGCCAGCGGCCAGCACCGACAAAGGGCAGAACGCTCAGGCTGTCCAGCAGGTGACGACTGACCATCTCGTCCGGATTACGCACAGCCGTCAGGTTGTAGGCCTTGTTCCATTTGTTCAGCAGCGCCATGTATGCCAACAGTTGCTCTGCCTGGCTATCACTCAGCGTCACACCCATTTGCTGCGCACCACGGGCCAACTGCTTCGCGTGATCAACCATACTGCTCAAGCCTCCCGGGACAAACTGCTGTCAGACAGCGCGTTGCGTTTTTTCAGATGAATCAATAACAGACTGATCGCCGCAGGCGTCACACCGGGGATACGCGATGCCTGGCCCAATGTTTGTGGACGAATACTGGCCAGTTTCTGGCTGATTTCCTTCGACAGACCATTCAGCACGGTGTAATCCAGATCCTGAGGCAGCCGGGTTTGTTCATGCTGCCGCAGTTTGTTGATCTCATCCTGCTGCCGCTCGATATACCCGGCGTACTGAGTCTGGATTTCAACCTGCTCCGCAGCATCAACGGGAATATCTACCTTACCGGTGATACTGGCGAGGGTCTGGTAGTCCACTTCTGGTCGGCGCAGCAGATCCAGCAGACTGTACTCACGGGTCAGTGGCGTATTGAAATGCTTGGTAAACGCCTGACCTACCTCGCTGGCTGGCTGCACCCAGGTGCTTGCCAGGCGCTGGGTTTCAGCGGTAATGGCTTCACGCTTGGCATTGAAAACCGCCCAGCGGGCATCATCAACCAGGCCCAGTTCCCGACCTTGCTCGGTCAGGCGCAGGTCAGCGTTATCCTCGCGCAGTACCAGGCGATATTCGGCGCGGGAGGTAAACATGCGATAGGGTTCGCGGGTACCCATGGTAATCAGATCATCGACCAACACACCGATGTAGGCTTCATCCCGGCGTGGGCACCAGCTGTCCAGACCCTGAGCGCGACGCGCGGCATTCAAGCCGGCTAACAAACCCTGTGCACCGGCCTCTTCATAACCGGTAGTGCCGTTGATCTGTCCGGCAAAGAACAGACCGCCGATCACTTTGGTTTCCAGCGAATATTTCAGATCCTGCGGATTGAAGTAGTCGTATTCAATGGCGTAACCGGGCCGCAGGATATGCGCATTTTCCATACCGCGGATGGAGCGCACCAGTTCCAGCTGCACGTCGAACGGCAGGGATGTGGAAATACCGTTGGGGTACAACTCATGGGTGGTCAGACCCTCGGGTTCGATAAAGACCTGGTGCGAATCCTTATCGGCAAAACGGTGAATCTTGTCTTCGATCGACGGACAGTAACGTGGCCCGACGCCTTCGATCACCCCGGTGTACATCGGCGAGCGATCCAGGTTGTTACGGATGATCTCGTGGGTGCGCTCGTTGGTATGGGTAATCCAGCAGTTGACCTGCTCCGGATGCTCATCCGCGCTACCGAGGAAGGACATGACCGGAATCGGTGTGTCGCCTGGCTGGGCGGTCATCTTCGAGAAATCCACAGTACGGCCGTCGATACGTGGCGGCGTACCGGTTTTCAACCGGTCGACCCGCAGCGGTAACTCACGTAATCGATGCGCCAGCGCAATCGCTGGCGGATCACCGGCACGGCCACCCGAATAATTGTCCAGACCGATGTGAATCTGCCCGCCAAGGAAAGTACCGGCGGTCAGCACTACGTTATCGGCCAGAAAACGCAGGCCCATCTGGGTCACCACACCGCGCACCTGATCCTGCTCAACCAGCAGGTCATCACAGGCCTGCTGGAATATCCACAGGTTCGGTTGGTTTTCAAGCATGTGCCGGATCGCCGCCTTGTACAGCACCCGGTCGGCTTGCGCTCGGGTAGCGCGCACAGCAGGGCCCTTACGACTATTGAGTACCCGGAACTGAATGCCTGCGCGGTCGGTAGCGCGGGCCATGGCCCCACCCAGCGCATCAATCTCCTTGACCAGATGACTCTTGCCTATTCCGCCAATGGCCGGATTGCAGCTCATCTGTCCGAGGGTTTCGACGTTATGGCTGAGCAACAGGGTTTTTACACCCATACGAGCAGCAGCCAGCGCCGCCTCGGTACCCGCATGGCCACCACCCACCACAATCACGTCAAAACGATCAGGAAAATCCAACGCACACCTCGTTGCCCGGTTTTGGCCGGACGGTCGGGAAAAGGGGCTGATTATAGGCTTGTAAAATTAAAATTACAGCTGGGCCTGGCCATTTTTTGATCAGCAAGGATAGGCGGTGGTTCGCAGGGGATCATAAATAGAATAAATATAGAAAATATTTTAAAAGCTTTATGTTAATGCTGTTAATGAGCAGCACCTTTTCTGTGGGTAACCCTTTTTTAACCAATAAGATCATAAGCTTGCATAAAGCATAAGCCTGTGTCCGGGCTGGGCACAGAGGGGTATTGATCGTGTATCCATCCTGTGCATAACCGTAGTGGTTATCCACAGGCAGTTTTCGCCTCCGCTTACCCACAGGCTTATGGACTGGCCTCAGGTCGGTTTATACACAGGGCTTAGCCGGCAAAAAAGCGGCTTGAAAACCGGCGGCTGGCCGGCTCAATAGCCGAAGTTATTTCAAAACAATATGTTGGTGTGCTCTGGCCCGCCAGACAGGTGCCGGCAAAAGCGGTCAAATCGGGATCGATAACCGCCGTATTCTGAAGCTGAGCTGTGGATCTCGCGCCTTCTGAAGGCTACGGATTTGAACTGACGGAGACGCGCATGGCCTTCAGTGTGGGAAAGAAGGCACCGTACCGTGGCCGGCTGTTGTGCTATCGGCGGGGTTTGGCTAGCCGAACAGCATCACTTGCCGATACAGAAACTGGAGAAGATCCGTCCCAACAGATCATCCGGACTGAATTCCCCGGTAATTTCCCCCAGGGCCTGCTGAGCCATGCGCAGATCCTCGGCCAGCAGCTCACCGGCGCCCAGCAGGGTTAATTGCTGGTAGCCATGACCGAGGGAGTCGGCGGCACGTTGCAGAGCCTCCAGATGGCGGCGGCGGGCGCTGAACAGGCTTTCCGCCGTTTGCTCAAAGCCCATGCAGGTCTTCAGATGCTCGCGTAACAGCTCGATGCCATCACCGCTGCGAGCGCTCAGGCGCAAGGTGACGCTGCCATCGCTGGCGGCCGAGATACCCACCGGCTCTCCGCTGATATCCACCTTGTTGTAGATCAGGGTAGTTTTTGCCGGATCCGGGTGTTGAGCGAGAAATTCCGGCCACAGGCTGTCGGGGTTACCTGCTTCCGGCTGGCTGGCGTCGACCACCAGCAGGATGCGGTCGGCTTCGGCTATCGCTGCCATGGCCCGCTGCACGCCGATCTTCTCTACCACATCATCAGTATCCCGCAGGCCGGCGGTATCAATGATGTGCAGCGGCATACCGTCGATGTGGATATGTTCGCGCAGAATGTCCCGCGTGGTGCCGGCAATGTCGGTGACAATGGCGCTGTCCTTGCCGGCCAGGGCATTCAGCAGGCTGGATTTTCCGGCATTCGGGCGACCGGCAATGACCACATTCATACCGTCGCGCAGCAGTGCGCCCTGGCCTGCTTCGCGTTGCACCTGCTGCAGGTCGGCCTGCAGCTGCTGCAACTGGCCGAGTACATGGCCATCGGCGAGGAAGTCGATTTCTTCCTCGGGAAAATCGATCGCTGCCTCGACATAGATGCGCAGACTGATCAGCGCTTCGGTCAATGCATGAACCCGTTGCGAGAAAGCACCCTGTAAAGACTGCACGGCGTTGCGCGCAGCCTGCTCCGAACTGGCCTCAATCAGATCGGCAATGGCTTCGGCCTGGGCCAGATCGAGTTTGTCGTTGAGAAACGCCCTCTCGCTGAATTCACCGGGGCGGGCCAGTCTGGCTCCGCAATCGAGGCAGGCCTTGAGCAGCATATCCATCACCACGGGGCCACCGTGGCCATGCAGTTCCAGCACATCTTCCCCGGTAAAGGAATTAGGGCCGGGGAAATATAACGTCAGCCCCTGATCGATGACCTTGCCGTCAGCATTGAAGGCGCCGTAATGCGCATGCCGCGCAGTGGGTTGAAGCGCGCTGATCCGCTCGGCTACCTGCAGCGCCGCCGGGCCGGAAACACGCACGATACCCACGCCGCCCTGACCAGGTGGAGTGGCGATGGCGGCAATGGTGTCGGCATGGTACTGGCGGCTCATGTTGGATTCCTGTGGGGTAGTAAGCAAAACGCCCCGAAATCGGGGCGTTTTGTTGTGCTTGTGCTGGGCGATCAGTCCTTCGCCGCAGCGCCTTCGATCTGCCGGGTAATGTACCACTGTTGCGCGATCGACAGGATGTTGTTGACCACCCAGTACAGTACCAGACCGGCCGGGAACCACAGGAAGAAGAAGGTGAAGACAATCGGCAGCATCTTCATCACCTTGGCCTGCATCGGATCCGGAGGTGTGGGGTTGAGCTGTTGCTGGATGAACATGCTCACACCCATCAGGATCGGCAGAATGAACAGCGGATCTTTCAGCGACAGGTCAGTGATCCAGCCAATCCACGGTGCCTGACGCATCTCGACGCTTTCCATCAGGGTCCAGTACAGTGCGATAAAGACCGGCATCTGTACCAGGATCGGCAGACAGCCACCCAGCGGATTGATTTTTTCCTTCTTGTACAGCTCCATCATGCCCTGCGACAGCTTCTGACGATCATCGCCGAACTGCTCACGCAGCGCCTGCATTTTCGGTGCGACGCGACGCATGTTGGCCATGGATCGGTAGCTGGTAGCAGACAGCGGGAAGAAGGCCAGCTTGATCAGGATGGTCAGCAGGATGATGCTCCAGCCCCAGTTACCGATCACGCTGTGGATCATGCTCAGAATCCAGAACAGCGGTTGGGCGATAAACCACAGGAAGCCGTAATCCACGGTCAGCTCCAGACCGGGGGAGATAGCCTTCAGGCGATCCTGAATTTTCGGACCGGCATAGAACTCTGCACCAATAACGGCTTGCTCGCCGGCGGAGATACTCACCGATGGGCTAACGAAGCCGACCAGATAATTACCCTGGCTGTCCTTGCGGGTCTGGATTACATGCTGACCATCCGCTGCGGGTACCCAGGCAGTAACAAAGTAATGCTGCAACCAGGCAGCCCAGCCACCGGATACGGTTTCGCGCAGGTTGCTCTTGTCCATATCCTTGGGCTTGAGCTTTTCGTAGGAACCGTCAGCACTCCAGTAGGCGGCACCGAGGAAGGTCGCCATGCCGGTCGCCGTGGAACTGGATGGATCGCCGCTGCCGTCACGTTTGATCTGGCCGTACAGCCCACCACTCCAGGTCTCGCTGCTCTGGTTATCGATCAGGTAATCGACCTTGACCAGATAATTGCCACGCTCAAAGCTGAAGCGCTTGATGTAATTGACATTGTTCTCGCTGAAATGCAGATCCACCGTCAGGCTGTCATCGCCTTCGGCCAATTGGTAGCTGGTCTGCTCGGTCTGGTACAGCGGACGGCCATTGGCGCGGGCATCCGGGCCATTACGACCAGCCAGGCCACTTTGCGAAACATAGGTACGTTGTGCGCTCTGTTCCAGCAATTGGAAAGGCACATCCGGACGCTGTTGATGAACCGGATACCCAGGCAACGCCAGAGAAACGATGTCACCACCACGGGGATCGATCGCCAGACGCAGGGTGTCTGTTTCGATGTTGATCAGGTTGCCGACAGTAGCAGTGGCTTCCGGTTGCAAGCTGGGAACAGCTGCCCCTTCAAGATCAACTGCTTGCGGTACGTCTCCGGTGTCCAGCGATTCGTTCAGTTCACCGCCGGGGATCGCAGGTATGTCTGCTGTCTGGGTCTGCGGATTGCTGTTAACGACCGCCGAATCAGCAACCGGATCACCGTAATCCTTGTTCCACTGCAAGATCATCAGATAGGTGATCACAGCCAGCGCAGCGATGAGGATGTTTCTTTGCATGTTCATGGTTTTTCAGCCATCTGAGACGAACGGTTGTTCTGGAGTGGTACAGGATCATAGCCACCCGGGTTCCAGGGATGACAGCGGGACAGGCGCCGCGCACTGAGCATACTGCCCTTGAGAAAACCATGTTCTTCGATGGCTTCCTGGGCGTAGCAGGAACAGGACGGGT
The DNA here is from genome assembly GCA_964474945.1 of uncultured Halopseudomonas sp. GTDB lineage: Bacteria > Pseudomonadota > Gammaproteobacteria > Pseudomonadales > Pseudomonadaceae > Halopseudomonas. The sequence goes on from CAYYUQ010000064.1 coordinate 9,633, forward strand.
AGAAACGACAATGACTGGCCATCAGCGGGCTGATAGCGTAACGGTAAACCTTGATCAGTCCGAGCGCGATGTTACGCATTGGATGATGGGGATCCGGTATTGCGGGAACGGTTGTACTTGTCAGCACTCTTGTTCAGCCGGTGCCACATGTCCTGGAACAGGGCATGCAACGCCGCATTATCAAGCTCGCCCAGGCCCTTACGGGCAAGGACGACAATATCCAGATGATCCAGATCAGCACGGTGGTGTCTGAAGGACTCACGGGCTATGCGTTTGATCTTGTTGCGATCAACGGCCCGCCGGACATTCTTCTTGGCAATGACCAGCCCCAATCGTGCATGCGTCAGGTCGTTATGCCGTGACAGCAGCAATACATTGGGGCCAGAGGCTTTACAGGTGGCTCCATCGAATACGTTCTTGAACTGTGCGGGCGTCAATAGCCTGTGTTCAGGAGCAAATCCGAGATCCACCTGGAAATCCGGTCTTAAGCTGACAGCTTGTGACGGCCTTTGGCACGACGACGAGCCAGAACGGCACGACCGTTCTTGGTAGCCATACGAGCACGGAAACCGTGGTTGCGCTTGCGCTTCAAAACGCTGGGTTGGAAAGTTCTTTTCATCTTCAGATACCTGAGTAATTCACGACAGAGCCGCTAAGCCCTTTCAAGGGATCGGAGATTCTAGAGAAGAAGGGCCTTCAGGTCAATTTGATTTGCCGGGTAGGAGATAAATAAACAATACAAATGAAAAGATTTTTAAAAGATTACTGATGTAGTTCTTAATGAGTGACGGCTTTTCTGTGGATAACCGCTTCCAGACCAGGCTGAGCGGTGGTTTCAGAGAATGATAACCCGGTGGGCAGGATGTTCACGGCGGGCTCCGGTTGCTGTGCCCGGCCTGTGGATAAACGAGGCGGATATCCACAGGCCGAATTATCCTCAGCTTTGCGCATGGGTTGCCAACAGCGTCATACCGGAGTTGTCCACATGGCTCCCGGTACCGCATGAAGCAAGGCCGCAAGCAAAAACAGCGGTGTCATGAGAAATAAAAAATCTGTCCATTCTGAATTTGCCATCTTGTCTCCACAACGGATCTGCATGTGGATAACTAGCCGCTAAAAAGGCTAGAATGCAGCATGCTTCGCAGGCCTGTCATCCGGCTGTCCTGCGCGACCTTTCATCAAGCTTAATCAAGCCAATCAGGCTTGGAGTCGGGGGAATTTAGTGTCTGTTGTACTCTGGCAGCAATGCATGGACTTTTTGCGCGATGAGCTTCCATCCCAGCAGTTCAATACCTGGATTCGTCCGCTGCAGGTTGAAGGTGACCATGCGGAACTGCGGTTGTACGCCCCTAACCGTTTTGTACTGGATTGGGTCAATGACAAGTACCTGAACCGCATACAGGAACTATTGGATGATCTGTCTCAGGGACAGGCTCCGCTGGTGTCCTTATTCATAGGTAGCCGTCGCACTGCTCCCGCCGTGGCGGTAGCGCTGGTGGCAAGTACCGCGGCGCCGGTGGTTGAACCCCGGGTGGAAGTCGAACCGGACACACAGCCGGTAGTTTCAACCAACCCGGCGACCAGAAACCAAACCGGTCATGGTTTTCAACCTGACCCGGGTAATTACCGCAAAGCTGATGAAGATGAGCCCCAGCCGCCACAACGGGCCGACCAGGGCAACACCGTTATCAAGCACACCAGTTACCTGAACCGCAGCTTCACGTTTGAGAACTTTGTCGAAGGTAAATCCAACCAACTGGCACGGGCCGCAGCCTGGCAGGTGGCGGATAATCCCAGGCACGGTTACAACCCACTGTTTCTTTATGGCGGGGTGGGTCTGGGTAAGACGCACTTGATGCATGCGGTGGGCAACCATCTGTTGAAGAAGAACCCGGCGGCCAAGATTGTCTATCTGCACTCCGAGCGCTTTGTGGCAGATATGGTCAAGGCGCTGCAGATGAATGCGATCAACGACTTCAAGCGTTATTACCGTTCAGTTGACGCCCTGCTCATTGATGACATCCAGTTCTTTGCCAAGAAAGAGCGTTCGCAGGAAGAATTCTTCCATACTTTCAATGCCTTACTTGAAGGTGGCCAGCAGGTTATTCTGACCAGTGACCGCTACCCCAAGGAAATTGACGGGCTGGAAGAACGCCTCAAGTCGCGGTTTGGTTGGGGCCTGACGGTTGCAGTAGAGCCACCGGAGCTGGAGACTCGCGTCGCCATTCTGATGAAGAAAGCCGAGCAGTCGCGGATTGATCTGCCCCATGACGCGGCCTTCTTTATTGCTCAGCGCATTCGTTCCAACGTACGTGAGCTTGAAGGTGCACTCAAGCGAGTGATTGCCAGTGCACACTTCATGGGGCGGGATATCACCATCGAGTTGATTCGCGAATCGCTCAAGGATCTCCTGGCGCTGCAGGACAAGCTGGTCAGCATCGACAACATTCAGCGCACAGTCGCCGAGTACTACAAGATCAAGATTGCTGACATCCTGTCCAAGCGTCGCTCCAGATCGGTTGCCCGTCCACGCCAGGTAGCCATGGCCCTGTCCAAGGAACTGACCAACCATAGCCTGCCCGAGATTGGCGATGCGTTTGGCGGACGGGATCATACAACTGTGCTGCATGCCACACGAAAGATTGCAGAATTACGTGAAACTGATGCGGATATCCGCGAAGATTATAAAAACCTGCTACGGACACTGACCACCTGAGTGTGTGCGAAGCAAACTGCCAACCTGCACGAGGTCGAAGGAAGACAATGCAATTTACCATCCAACGCGAAGCCCTGTTGAAGCCCCTGCAATTGGTGGCGGGTGTCGTCGAACGTCGGCAGACCCTGCCGGTGCTATCCAATGTTCTCATGGTGGTCGATGGAAATACGCTGTCGCTGACCGGCACCGATCTTGAAGTGGAATTGATTGGTCGGATCAACCTGGAAGAATCTGCCGAAGACGGTGAGATCACCGTGCCGGCACGCAAACTGATGGATATCTGCAAATCCCTTCCGGACGAAGCGACCATCAATTTCCGTGTTGAAGAAGGCAAGGCCATTCTCAAGGCGGGGCGCAGCCGTTTCACCCTGGCGACCTTGCCGGCAGCTGATTTCCCCAATGTCGAGGATGGTGCTGGCTCGCTGAGTTTTGACATCAGCCAGAATCGTCTGCGCCGCCTGATTGAGCGTACCGGCTTTGCCATGGCGCAACAGGATGTCCGCTATTATCTGAACGGCATGCTGCTGGAAATCAGCCAGGGTCAGTTGCGCGCAGTCGCTACTGATGGACACCGCATGGCCATGTGCACGGTGGACGCCAATATCGATTATCAGGAAAAGTACCAGCTGATCGTACCGCGCAAGGGTATCCTGGAGCTGGCGCGCCTGCTGGCCGAAGCGGATGACCTGATCAATATCGTGCTGGGCACCCATCATATCCGCGCTACCACGGGTGACTTCACCTTTACGTCCAAATTGGTCGACGGCAAATTCCCGGATTACGAGCGTGTGCTCCCCCGCGGTGGTGACAAGGTGGTTATTGCCGATCGTCAAACCTTGCGCAACGCCTTCAGCCGTACCGCCATTCTCTCCAACGAGAAGTACCGGGGCATTCGTCTGATGCTCAGCGACTCGCTGCTGAAGATTCAGGCAAACAACCCTGAGCAGGAAGAAGCGGAAGAAGATGTCGTGGTTGATTACTCCGGTAGCCCGCTGGAAGTGGGTTTCAACGTCAGCTACCTGTTGGACGTGATGAACGTACTGAGTAACGAGCAGATCAAGGTGACTTTGTCCGACGCCAACAGTAGTGCCCTGGTTCAGGAATCGGAATCAGACGACAGTCTTTACGTTGTCATGCCCATGCGTCTCTGAGCGATATGCCGCTCAAGCGTCTTTCCGTCACCGGCGTGCGCAATTTGCAGCCGGTGACGCTCTACCCCTCCCCTCGCATCAATCTGATTTATGGCGCCAACGGCAGCGGTAAATCCAGTCTCCTTGAAGCAATTCATCTGCTTGGCCTCGCCCGATCCTTTCGCAGCACCCGTCTACAACCAGTGATTCAGTATGGCGAGCAGGCATGCACTGTTTTTGCTGAAGTGTTTCAGCCCAGTGGTGTGACCAATGCTATCGGCATCACGCGTAGCAAACAGGCTGATTATCAGATTCGTATAGATGGCCAGAGTGTACGCAGTATTGCTCAACTAGCCGAAACATTGCCGTTGCAACTGATCAACCCGGATAGTTTCAGACTGCTTGAAGGTGCACCCAAGCAACGTCGACAGTACCTGGATTGGGGTGTGTTCCACGTGGAACATCAATTCCTACCGGTGTGGCAGCGTTTGCAAAAAAGCCTCAAACAGCGTAACAGCCTGCTCCGACGTGGTAGAATACAACGTTCAATGCTGGCACCGTGGGAGAGCGAGCTGGTTTCAGCCGGGGAACGAATAGATGAATTCCGGCAAGCCTACCTGCAACGTCTGAAGCCGGTATTCGAGGACATCCTCGCCAGACTGGTGCCTCTTGATGACCTTGCCCTCAGTTACTACCGGGGATGGGATAAGGAAAAGTCACTGGCGCAGGTGCTGGATGAACAGTTCGAACGTGATAGCCAGCTGGGTTATACCCAGGCGGGAGCTCAACGTGCTGATCTGAGGTTGCGCTGCCATTCGATGAATGCCGTGGATGTGTTATCACGCGGCCAACAGAAGTTGGTGGTATGTGCCCTGAAGATCGCGCAGGGCTACCTACTGAAGCAGCACGGCGTGCAACAGGACTGTGTGTTTCTGGTAGATGATTTGCCATCCGAATTGGATGCGCATCACCGTAAGGCTTTATGCGCCCTGCTGGAAGATCTCGGATGCCAGGTCTTTGTCAGCAGCGTGGACGCCGAACAGATGCGGGATTGTTGGAAAAACGATACACCCTTGTCGATGTTCCACGTGGAACATGGGCACATTGTGCAGACCGATTGATGTCTGGGAGTGATTACAGAATGACCGAACAAAAAGCTTACGATTCATCAAGTATCAAGGTTCTCAAAGGCCTTGATGCGGTGCGTAAACGCCCCGGCATGTATATCGGCGACACCGACGACGGAACCGGTCTGCACCACATGGTTTTCGAAGTAGTGGATAACTCCATTGACGAAGCCCTCGCAGGACACTGTACGGATATCAGCATCACCATCCATACCGATGAATCCATCACAGTTCAGGACAACGGTCGCGGTATCCCTACGGATATCCACGAGGAAGGTGTATCCGCTGCGGAAGTCATCATGACGGTGCTGCACGCTGGCGGTAAGTTCGACGATAACAGCTACAAGGTGTCTGGAGGCCTGCACGGCGTGGGTGTATCCGTGGTTAACGCCCTCTCTGAGGAGTTGATCATGACTATCCGCCGGGGTGGCAAGGTATGGGAACAGACCTACCGCCACGGCGTCCCACAGGCGCCTCTGGCGCCGATTGGGGAGACGGATGGCAGTGGCACCCAGATTCACTTCAAGCCCTCGTCAGAAACCTTCACAAGCATCAGCTTCAGTTGGGATATCCTTGCCAAACGCCTGCGTGAACTGTCCTTCCTCAACTCGGGTGTTGGTATCAACCTGATTGATGAGCGTACCGGTAAGCGTGAGCTGTTCTGCTACGAAGGCGGTCTGAGCGCCTTCGTTGACTATCTGAACGTCAACAAGACCACCGTCAACTCGATCTTCCATTTCAATGTGCAGCGTGACGACGGCATTGCCGTGGAAGTCGCCATGCAGTGGAACGACAGTTTCAACGAGAATCTGCTGTGCTTTACCAACAACATCCCGCAACGCGATGGCGGTACTCACCTGGCGGGCTTCCGTGGCGCACTCACCCGAACGTTGAACAACTACATCGAACAGGAAGGACTGCTGAAGAAAATCAAGGTCAGCACCTCCGGCGATGACGCGCGTGAGGGTCTGACGGCAATCATCTCGGTCAAGGTGCCGGATCCGAAATTCTCCTCCCAGACCAAGGACAAGCTCGTCTCCTCGGAAGTAAAGACCGCGGTCGAGCAGGAAATGAACAAGTTCTTCAGCGATTATCTGCTGGAAAAGCCCAGTGAAGCCCGCGCCGTCGTCGGCAAGATGATCGACGCTGCCCGTGCCCGTGAAGCGGCACGCAAAGCCCGCGAAATGACCCGTCGCAAGGGTGCATTGGATATCGCCGGCCTGCCCGGCAAGCTGGCCGATTGTCAGGAGAAGGATCCTGCACTCTCCGAACTCTATATTGTGGAAGGAGACTCCGCGGGCGGTTCTGCAAAGCAAGGCCGTAACCGCAAGACTCAAGCGATCCTGCCGCTGAAAGGCAAAATCCTCAACGTGGAAAAAGCCCGCTTTGACCGCATGCTGTCGTCGCAGGAAGTCGGCACCCTTATCACAGCGCTGGGTTGCGGTATCGGTCGTGAAGAATTCAATATTGAAAAACTGCGCTACCACAACATCATCATCATGACCGACGCCGACGTCGACGGCGCGCACATCCGCACCCTGTTGCTGACGTTCTTCTTCCGCCAGATGCCCGAGCTGATTGAAAAGGGCTATATCTACATCGCTCAGCCGCCCTTGTACAAAATCAAGAAGGGCAAGCAGGAACAGTACCTCAAGGACGACGACGCACTGGAAGATTACCTGACCCAGTCCGCGCTGGAAGATTCCTATCTGTACGTCAACGAGCATGCACCGGGTATCACCGGTGAAGGCCTGGAGCGTCTGGTCAACGAATACCGTGACGTGATGAAGATTCTCAAGCGGGTTGGCCGTCTGTATCCACAGGAATTGATGGAACATCTGATTTATCTGCCGCGTCTGTCCAAAGACAATCTGGCGGACAAGGCGTTCATGGATAACTGGTTGATTTCATTTAATAAAATGGTAAAAGAGACGGAGCGATCCGGTCAGGAGTACACCGTCACTCTGCGTGAAGACAAGGAGCGTAACCTGTGGCTCCCGGAGGTGGAAATCCTCAGCCACGGTCAGACCAGCTACATCACCTTCAATCGTGATCTGTTCGCCAGCAATGATTACCGCAGCATGGCCGATCTGGGCGAGAAGCTGCAGAGCCTGCTGGAAGAAGGTGCGTATATCCAGCGCGGTGAGAAGAAGAAGCCGATCCGTTTCTTCAAGGAAGCCATGGAGTGGATGATGAGCGAAACCGCCCGCCGCCATTCGATCCAGCGCTACAAGGGTCTGGGCGAAATGAACCCCGAGCAACTGTGGGAAACCACCATGGATCCGGAAAACCGCCGGATGTTGCAGGTCACCATCGAGGATGCCATCGGCGCAGACCAGATCTTCAACACCCTGATGGGCGACCATGTGGAACCACGTCGGGAATTCATTGAGCGCAATGCGCTGGCGGTATCGAACCTCGACGTGTGATTTTTGTAGGTGTAGGTGGGCAAAGTTATTTGCCCATTCGGCCAAAGTTAAGCGGTTCGGCTAAAGTTATTGCTCGGTAGTATGTTGAAAGCCCCTGCTGATCTAGATCAGCAGGGGCTTTTTACTGGGCTACTGACTGGCTTGCCAGTCAGCCAAGAAGAATTCAGTCAGACGATGCTTGGTTTTGTACTCCTCAACGATCTCGGCTGACTTCATCCTGCTGAACGTTGCATTCATTGAGGCTTTGTTAGTTTTGTTACCCGGTATACGTCTGGCTCTCAACGCATCAATAACCCATTGGCTACGAATACGGGGGCGTTGATCGTTAAGCATGTCGACTACCAAAAAGGTCATGTAGCCCTTGCTGATTCCCCATGTTTTGATAAATGCGTCAGGTAAATCTTTAATTTGCTGGGTAGCCCCGTCCAAACCAAACCATGCAACGTAGTCATCAGCGCAGAACGCCGGGCCTTTTTGCAACAGCTTGGCTAATTTGATTTTCAAACCATCAGTAAGTGCTGGGTGGGTGATTTCCAGCATTGCCCGCTCAAGATCGCCCCCTGCTTCTTTTAGTATGCCAGGTTGTAATCCATCCAATAGCGAAGACCAAAGAGCATATAAATCTGCAAAAGCTGACCAACCTTGCTCGATAACACCAGGAAATTTGTACCGAAGATCACCTACTCGCCGATCTTCTGCGGGGAGGGAGCTCATGCCAACCAAAGTAGACCTGTTACCATCCACAATGATGTTGAGCGGGGTTATATTCCTATGGGTGAACTCCAGCCGGTGTAAGGACGCAAGCCCCGCCAATAATTGCTCCAGCCAGTTACGGAACTCCTCTGCACTGACAGATGCTTGGTCAAAGAGCGTCTCACCACTGGCCCATGCTCGACTGACGAAATAGGCATTACTGTTCGGTATTCGAGCCAGATCGAATACCCGCTCCAGCGCAGGATGGTAAATCTGAGCTAGCCGACTATATTGATCCGCCACCAGATCCCAAACTTCGTCTGCATCGTTATAAATCTGAATCGCACAATCGAAACGTCCAGCGATGTGTCTAGCGCGCCAGATACTTGAGAATGCGTCCTCATCTACCTCCTCGATCAACTCATACCTATTGTCGATAATCGCCCCTGCTGCCGCCTCAAAAGGCCTTTCCGAGGCCGAATGTGATAGCGAGGCCCCCGCGCTCATCAAGTTTGCGATTAAATGCGACAACCGGTTTTGGGCTGTCTCCCCTTCTTCCACACTGTTTCCGATGACTTCTAAGTGAAGATTTTCGATCAAGGGCTGAAACAGTGAGGCAATAAGGTTGATGTCATCGTTTTCGCTATGGTTGTTCAGCACATCAATGAAGCAGACCTCGCCCGCATCGGTAAGATAGATTGAGTTGGCCGAAACCCCACCCAGTGTCGCGCCACGGCGATGTATGCCTTGAATGGCGGTGAAAGCAGAAGTCAGAGTAGATCTGGCTGACTTCTCTGCATACGTTGAAAGCTCTACGAGTGAAAGCGGTTTGCCCTTTGGCATGCTGATTGGCAAAACCATCAGTTCACCATCATCAATCAGCGGTGCGCTATAAGTCACGCCGGTTAACCCGGCCAGCTCTTGCAGTAACCGAAACTCGTCACGCAATTGCGTTTGCAGCTGTTCCCGCCGTTCCTGGTTCTCGCAATTGGGGCGGTTCACGATTTTCAATATCCACTTGGATTTCCAGTTTTCCAGGCGGTACTCTGCCATCCATAGCTCAAGGCCATTATAATCCAGCAGGCAATGTGTTTTTTGGTACTGTTGGAATCGATTGTTTTCGGCGATCTGCTGGCGTAGCTGACCGAGAGTAGAAAGTACCAGTTCGCGCTGAGCATCGATCAGCTCGAACGCTTTGGGGGATGTCAGCGCCTCAGCGCTGGTCAGTGCCTTTATGATCCCATCTGGTGTCCACACTTGCAGAGACGATTCATCTTTAATGAGCGAGATGCTATGGCCTTTATCGCCGGTTACCAGTACCACTCCCTGACACCAAGGTGCATATAAACCGATGCCGGCACGGTTACGGAGACGGCCTGCAAGCACGCGAGAATTCTGGTTGGCCTTACGCAAGGCGTTATCCACAGGACTACCATCCAGGAGCCAAACGTCCTTGCCCGACTCCAGCGTCCCGCTATAGCCTTTCACGTCAATCAGATACACTCCCCAGTCACCGACGACGATTGCATCGATTTCCATTGCCTGACCGGTTTCTGTCAGCAGCTCGATGTTGGTTAGCAGCCAATAGTGATCTGGGAGGGCACTTTCCAGCAGAGAGAATGCCCATTCTTCTGCTGTGTTGACTGCTTTACCGAAGGGAACATGCTTGGCCATGATTTTCTCCTTGTCCTTACTATCCAAGCCATCCGGTAGAATGGCGAACTCGTTTTTATATGAGAGATACCGTGAAGCTGCTAAGTACTTACGACGATCATGATAATGCCAAGGAAGCGGCTGAAAAGCTGATTGGTGAGAAACGCTTAGCTAGTGAGCGGGATGCCACCGTGGTGATCTATAATCTGTTTGGAGTTCCCAGTTGGGGAAATTTTCACCGACTGGGAATGTACAACTTGATCGAGCTAAAAGGGCTGTTGGAACGGAAAGCATCTTGGCAGCCTGAAGATAACAAGCGTCATCAGGAGATCTTGGCCACTCTCAATACCGTGGCCAAGAACTACAACCTGATGATTCCGTCTCACTGGCTGTAATAGGTCAACCTGCGTTCCCTTGAAGCTTTTCCAGACTGAGTTGATTGAGTTCTACTCCCAGTTTGCTCGGATCCTGAACCATCATGTAATGCCATAGGCCGTGCTCGCCGCTACGATTAACTGCGTCAACCCAACGTTGAGCTGCCTTGGCCTTGAGATCCGCGTCATCGTTGTACTGACCCTTGATCTCAATGATGACTTTTAGGCCGATATCCAGCTCCGCGATAAAGTCAGGCACATAGTTGTGCTTAATATTTTGCTTGCGGTAGCTGATGGTAAAGCCCAAACGGTCATTCTTTACCCACTTCACCACGCCAGGGTGGATGTCGAGCAGAAAGCCTGCACTCTGTTCCCACTTAGCCGTATCGGCCACCATCAAATTCAGATGGCACTTGGTGACTGCGCGCACAGGCTTGGTCGTATGAAAGTCCACGTACAGGGCCCTGTGTGTCAACCTAAGCCTGAGCCAATTGATTTTGAGATAACATATAAATC